>CAYREH010000003.1:0-287841 GCA_964423245.1 uncultured Bradyrhizobium sp.
GGTGAGCCCCCGCCGTCTCCTCGTCGTCATTGCGAGCGCAGCGAAGCAATCCAGAATCCCTCCGCGGAGACAGTCTGGATTGCTTCGCAGCGCTCGCAATGACGACAACAGTTGACAACGTGAATTGAGGCCATGACCGACAAGACCAACAATCCCGAAGACCGCATCCCCGTCATCGTCGGCATCGGCGAAATCGTCGACCGTCCCAAGGACATCGCCGCGGGTCTCGAGCCGCTCGATTTGCTCGAGCAGGCCTTGCGGCGAGCCGAGGCCGATGCAGGCGCCAAGCTGCTTGGCGAGGTGCAGTCGCTCGACGTCGTCAACTTCCTGAGCTGGCGCTATCGCGATCCCGAGAAGCTGCTGGCGCAGCGGCTCGGCGTCACGCCCGCGCATTGCTATTACGGCCCGGTCGGCGGCGAGAGCCCGATCCGCTACATCCACGAGGCGGCCAAGCGCATCGCGCGCGGCGAGTGCACCGTGGCCGCGGTCTGCGGCGCGGAGGCGCAATCGACCGCGACGAAAGCGGAGCGCGCGGGCATGAAGCTGCCGTGGACGCCATTCGCGCACGACGTCGAGGAGCCGAAGCGCGGGGCGGCATTCCAGAAGCCGCTGGCGGTGACGCTCGGCGTGTTCCGTCCCGTCACCGTCTATCCCTTCTACGAGGCAGCCTCCTCCGCGCATTGGGGCCAGACGCCGCGCGAGGCGATGGCGGAATCAGGGACCTTGTGGTCGCGCTATTCGGAAGCCGCCGCGCAAAACCCCAATGCCTGGCTGAAGCGGCGCTTCACGCCGGAGGAGATCACGACGCCGACGGCCGACAACCGGCTGATCGCCTGGCCCTACAACAAGCTGATGGTCGCCAACCCCAGCGTCAACATGGGCGGGGCGCTGCTGCTGACGAGCCTCGCCAAGGCGCGTGCCGCGGGGATCGTCGAGGATAAGCTGGTCTATCCGCTCGGCGGCGCCTCGGCGGAAGAGCCGCGAGATTATCTCTTGCGCGACCAGTTCCACGAGAGCCATCCGCAGAATGCGGTGCTGAAAGCCGCGATGGACCTCGCCGGCGGCGACGGGAAAACGTTCGACGCGATCGAGCTCTACAGTTGCTTCCCCTGCGTGCCCAAGATGGCGCGGCGGACATTGGGCCTGGGCGCCGACGTGCAGCCGACCGTGACCGGCGGCCTCACCTTTTTCGGCGCGCCGCTCAACACCTATATGACCCACGCGGCCTGCGCGATGGTGCGCCGTATACGCGGCGGCGCGAAGCTCGGCCTGCTCTACGGCCAGGGCGGCTTCGTGACCAAGCATCACGCACTGGTGGTGTCGAACATCCCGCCGCGCGCGACTCTGGCACAGGAGACCAGCGTGCAAGGCGAGGCCGACCGCAACAAGCGCGCGGTGCCGGAGTTCGTCACCGAGCCTTCCGGCAAAGGCAAGGTCGAGAGCTTCACGGTGCTCTATGGCCGCGGCGGCGATGTCGAACACGGCGTGGTGATGCTGCGAACGGAGGACGATCGGCGTACGCTGGCGCGAATCCCGGCGAGCGACACGGCCACGCTTTCGCATCTGCTCAACATGGACAAGACGCCGGTCGGCTCACTGGGCGCGATCACGATGGCCGCCGATGGCGTGCCGGAGTGGCGCGTGGCGTGATCTCGTAGGGTGGGCAAAGGCGCGCTTGCGCCGTGCCCACCATTCCTCTCGGAGTGGCATCGATACCGTGGGCACGCTTCGCTTTGCCCACCCTGCGAGAGCTGCGTCCGGGGGCGCGAGCCCGTCAGCTTTTCGGCGGCAGTTTCTCCGACGCCGTCGCCGGCTTGCCCTTGCCGCCGACCACGCGGACGGGGTCGCCGTCGGAGAGCCCGTCCGGCGGGGCCGTGATGACGCGGTCATCCGCGGCAATGCCGGAAGCGAGTTCGATCTCGCGGCCGAGGTCGCGCGCGATCGTCACGGTCTTGAACAGCACCTTGTCGTCCGCGCCGACGGTCGCGACCCGCAGGCCGCTGCCGTTGAAGATCAGCGCGCTGGCGGGGATGCTGAGCGGCGCCGAGTCACGCTGCAGGTTCAGCTTCACGCTGGCATAGCCTCCGGGCATCAACTCGCCGCCGGCATTGTCCAGGCCGAGCTGCATGCGGGTGGTGCCGGACGCGACGTCGACCGATTGCGACGACGCTTCCACCGTCGCCGCGAAGGTCCGGTTGGGATATTCCGGCAGCGTGATGATGGCCTTGGCGCCGATCTTGATGGCGGGCACATAGGTCTGCGGCACGTTGACATAGACGCGCAGCTTGCTGATGTCGGAGACGACGAACATCGCCGGCCCCGAACCGCCGCCGGCATTGATCAGCGCGCCGACGTCGGTGTCGCGCGAGGTGATCACGCCGTCGAACGGTGCAGTGATCTTCTTGTAGCCGGCCAGCGCCTCCAGGCGCTCGACATTGGCCTTGCCGGAATTGACGGCCGCGTTCTTGTTGGAGAGATCGGCCGTGCGCTCGTCGATCTCCTGGGCCGAGACGAAGTTGGAGGCGACCAGCGTCTTGCGGCGGTTCAGCGTGGCCTCCGACAGCCTCGCGCTGGCCTGCTGGCTGGCGAGATCGGCTCTCGCCTGCAGCAGCTGCTGGTCGAGGTCCGGCGCCTCGATCTCGGCGATCACCTGCCCGGCCTTGACGCGGGCCCCGATGTCGGCGCTCCAGTTCTTCAGGTAGCCGGACACGCGGGCGAAGATCGGCGCCCGGTAGTAAGCTTCCAGCCGGCCCGGCAGGTCGATGGTGGAATTGAGCGCCTTGGCGCTCGGCAGCGTCACCGCAACGCTGGGAACGGCCTGGTCATCGGTCCATTCCTTGAGCCTTGTCCCCTGCTCCTCGCGTGCGCGGATGCCGGTGCCGACGACGAGCCCCGCCGCGATCAGCGCCGCCACGCCGAAAATGCCCAATGTCCGGCGCGACACCGGCGAGCGGGAGTCAATGGGCGACATGCGGTGTCTCCGATGCGGCGGCGGTTATGCCGCCTTGCTTCTTGTGAACCATGCTGAAAACCACGGGAACGAACATCAGCGTGGCGAAGGTTGCAAAGATCAGGCCGCCGATCACGGCGCGGCCGAGCGGCGCGTTCTGCTCGCCGCCCTCGCCGAGGCCCAGCGCCATCGGCGCCATGCCGATGATCATCGCGAGCGCGGTCATCAGCACGGGACGGAACCGAACGAAGCCGGCTTCGAGCGCCGCCGCGACGGGATCGCCGAGGTCTTCATAGCGTTCGCGGGCGAAGGAGATCACGAGCACGCTGTTGGCGGTGGCAACGCCCATGCACATGATCGCGCCCGTCAGCGCCGGCACCGACAGCGTGGTCTGCGTCGTGAACAGCATCCAGACGATGCCGGCGAGCGCGGCCGGCAGCGCCGTGATGATCACGAACGGATCGGACCAGGACTGGAAGTTGACGACGATCAGGAAATAGATCAGCACGACGGCACCGAGAAGCCCGAACAGCAGACCCGTGAAGGCGCTGTTCATGGTCTGCACCTGACCGAGCAGCACCACGGACGAGCCTTTCGGCACGTCCCTGGCCGTGTCGGCGATGACCTGCCGGATGTCGGCGGCGACGGCGCCGAGATCGCGGCCCGAGGTGGTGGCGAAGATCTGTACCATCGACTGGATGTCGTATTGGGAGACCACCGCGCTGGACACCGAGCGCCTGATGTCGGCGATGCCGCCGAGGATCGGCGACTGTGCATTGCCGGCGGCCGTGATCGGCAGCGTCTGCAGCGCGCCGAGCGAATCCATCTGGTATTGCGGCGTCTGCATCACGATCGAATAGGACACGCCGTTGTCGGGATTGAGGTAGTAGGTCGGCGCGACCTGCGAGGAACCTGCGAGATTGACGACGAGGCTGTTGGTGACGTCGCGCTCGGTCAGGCCGACATATTGCGCGCGGGTGCGATCGACGTCGATGTTGAAGGTCGGCGAGTTCGGCGACTGCTGGATCCGCGCATCGGCCACGCCCGGAATCCTGCGGACCCTGGCCAGCAGCGTGTTGGCATAGGCGAAATTGGCGGCGACGTTGGCGCCGCGGATCTGCAGGTCGATCGGCGCCGGCGCGCCGAAATTCAGGATCTGGCTGACGATGTCGGCCGGCAGGAAGGCGAAGCTGACGCCGGGAAACAGACGCGGCAGCTGTTCGCGCAGCACCTTCACATGCTCCTCGGTCGGCCTGTGGCCTTCCTTCAGCTTGATCTGGATGTCGCCGTCCTGCGGGCCGATCACGCCGGTGTTGTTGTAGGTCATGTTGATGCCGGAGATCGGCATGCCGATATTGTCGGTCAGCGTCTCGATCTCGCCGGGGATCAGCTTGCGGATCGCCTTCTGCACGTCGGCGAGCTGGTTGGCGGTTTCCTCGACCCGTGTGCCGACCTGCGTGCGGACATGCATCAGGATGTTGCCGGCATCGACCGCCGGGAAGAAGTTGCGCCCGAGATAGGGCACCAGCGCGAAGGAAGCCCCGACCACGCAGATGAATCCGATCACGAAAATAGGGCGGTGCGCCAGCGCGAGGCCGAGCAGCCCGCGATAGGAACTCCGGATGCGCTCGAACCGCGCCTCGAAACCGCGCTGGAACAGCACCAGCGGATTGCGGGACTTCGGCGGCTCGCCCTCGTGATGGACGTGCGGCTGCAGCAGATAATTGGCCATGGTCGGCACCAGGGTGCGCGACAGGATGAACGACCAGATCATCGCGAACATCACCGCCTCGGCCATCGGCACGAACAGGAAGCGCGCGACGCCGGTGAGGAAGAACATGGGCACGAACACGATGCAGATGCAGAGCAGCGAGACGAAGGCCGGCGTCACGATCTGGTTGGCGCCGTCGAGGATCGACTGCTCCACCGGCTTGCCCTGCTCCAGATGGTAGTTGATGTTCTCGATCGTCACGGTGGCGTCGTCGACGAGGATGCCGACGGCGAGCGCGAGGCCGCCGAGGGTCATGATGTTCAGCGTCTCGCCGATCGCCGAGAGCATGATGATGGCGCCGAGCACCGAGAGCGGAATGGAGACCGCGATGATGAGGGTCGAGCGCCAGCTGCCGAGAAACAGCAGGATCATGACGCTGGTCAGCAGCGCCGCGATCACGCCCTCGAAGGCGACTCCCTCGATGGCGCCGCGGACGAACACCGACTGGTCGCCGATGAAGCCGATCTTCAGCGCTTCCGGCAGCTGATCCTTGACCTCGATGACCTTCTGCTTGATGCCGGCGATGATGTCGAGCGTCGAAGTGGCGCCGGCCTTCAGCACCATCATCAGCACCGAACGGTTGCCGTCGACATGGACGATGTTGGTCTGCGGCGGATTGCCGTCGCGCACGGTCGCGACGTCGCGAACGTAGACCATGGCACCGTTGACGGTCTTGATCGGCAGGCTGCCGAGTTCGTCGATCTTCAGCGGTGAGTTGTTGAGCTGGATGTTGTACTCGAAGGTGCCGATCTTCTGGGTGCCGACCGGGGTGATCAGGTTCTGGGCGGCCAGCGCATTGGCGACGTCCTGGCCGGACAGGCCGCGGGCCTGGAGCGCGGTCGGATCGAGGTCGATCTGGACCTGGCGCTGCTTGCCGCCGAACGGATAGGGGATCGCCGCGCCGGGCACGGTGACCAGCGGCGTGCGGAGCTGGTTGATGCCGATATCGGCAAGGTTCTGCTCGGTCAGGCCGTCGCCCGACAGCGCCACCTGTATGATCGGCACGGTCGAAGCGGAGTAGTTCAGGATCAAGGGCGGCGTCGCGCCGGGCGGCAATTGCTTGAGCAGCGTCTGCGAGATCGCGGTGACCTGGGCATTGGCGGTGCGGATGTCGACGCTGGGCTGGAAGAAGATCTTGACGATGCCGAAGCCGTTATAGGAGTTGGCGACGATGTGCTCGATGTCGTTGACGGTGGTGGTCAGCGAGCGCTGAAATGGGGTCGTGATGCGCCCGGCCATCTGGTCCGGCGGCAGGCCGGTGTACTGCCAGACCACCCCGATGACCGGGATGCGGATCTCGGGGAAGATGTCGGTCGGGGTTCGCAGCGCGGCCAGGGGCCCGATGATCAGCAGCAGAATGGCGAGCACGACGAAGGTGTAGGGCCGGCTCAGGGCAATACGAACCAGGGCAATCATTCGCCGGCAATTCCAGGTCAAGCGAGCATGCGGGACCCGCCCCCATGGGGATCCCCTGTTTCCGCTTTACCGGAACACCGCTGCGAGCGCCATTGCGGCGCGGGCTGGCCCCCGTCAAATCCTTGCTACCGCAGGCTCGCAGACGGCTATGGCGGCCGACCTGCCGCCAGGAACCGCCCTGCCGGCGGCGACACCGGGCGTTATCGCCGCCCACCCCCCGGCTGTTGAACTGCAGGGGGAAACGACGCCAGGATCGATCGCGCCGCTAGGCGGCGCGAACGGTCTCCAGGAACTTGCTGACCTCGAGCCGCAGGCGGTTGGAATCGCGCGACAGCATCTGGGCGGCCGAGAGCACTTGGGACGAGGCCGAGCCGGTGTCCTGAGCCCCGCGCTGGACCTCGTTGACGTTGGCCGACACCTGTCCGGTGCCCTCGGCGGCCTGCTGAACGTTGCGGGCGATCTCGCGCGTCGCCGCGCCCTGCTCCTCCACGGCCGCTGCGATGGCCGACGAGATTTCGGACAGCCGCTTGATCGTTCCGCTGATCCCGCTGATGGCGGTGACCGAGTCCTGCGTCGCCGACTGGATGCCGCCGACCTGCTGGCCGATCTCGCCGGTGGCCTTTGCGGTCTGCTCCGCCAGGGCCTTGACCTCGGAGGCGACGACGGCAAAGCCCCGGCCGGCTTCGCCGGCACGCGCCGCCTCGATCGTCGCGTTCAGCGCCAGCAGATTGGTCTGGCCCGCGATCGCATTGATGAGTTCGACGACGTCGCCGATGCGCGCAGCGGCGCGCGACAATTCGCTGACGCGGTCCGTGGTGGTCTGCGCCTGCGTGACCGCCTCGCCGGCGATCCGTGCGGAATCCTGCACCTGCCGGCTGATCTCCCGGACCGACGAGGACATTTCCTCGGCGGCCGAGGCCACCGAATGGACGTTGGCGGACGCCTCTTCCGACCCGGTCGCGACGGCGGTGGCGAGCTCCTGAGCCCGGCCGGCGGTCGAGGACAGCGTGCTGGCGGAGGCCTCGAGCTGGGTCGCAGCCGACGAGACGGTTTCGACGATCTCGCCGACCGCAGCCTCGAAGCCACTGGCGAGCTTCGCCATCTCGGTCTTGCGTTTCTCCTCGGACCGGCGCTGCACGGCATGCACCTCGTCGCGGCTGAAACGGATGATGGTCTGCACGGTCTGCAGGTTGCGCAGGGCTTCGCCGATCTCGTCGTCGCGTTCGATGACGATGCGGTTGTCCAGCTTGTCCTGCACGAGGTTGAGCATGGTCTCGTTCAGATGCTGCATCGGCCCCTGGATCGCGCGCATCGTCGCCACGCCGATCAGGCCGCCGAACGCTGCGCCGACGACGGCCATCACGGGCAGGATCAGCGCCGCCGAACCACCGGCCCAGACGGCGCCACCGGCACCAAGCGCCAGCATGAACAGCATCTGCACGACCATCATCGTGGAGAGCCGCGCCTTCAGCGTTCGCGTGAAGATCGACAGGTGATCGAACAGCGAGCGGCGGCGGATGATGCCGGCGTCGATGCGGTAATTATGCGGCTTGTTCTCGCGGATCGCCGCATAGACCTCCTCCGCCAGCTTGCGCTGGTCGGCGGGCAGCCTGGTGCGGATCGAGGTGTAGCCGGTGACCTGGCCGTTCTCACGGATCGGAGACGCCGTCGCCAGCACCCAATAATAGTCGCCGTTCTTGCGGCGGTTCTTCACCGCACCGAGCCACGGCTTGCCCGCCTTCAGCGTGTCCCAGAGGTTCTGGAATGCCGCCGGCGGCATGTCCGGGTGGCGGATCATGTTGTGCGGCTGCCCCATCAACTCCTCGGAGGTGAAGCCCGCGGCGGCGACGAAGTCCTCGTTGAAATAGGCGATCTTGCCCTTGAGGTCGGTTCTGGAAACGATCAGCGTCTCGTCGCTGACGGGATATTCGATTTCGGTGACAGGCAGATTCTTACGCATCGGGTCCCCCAAATGAATTCAGTACAGGCGTCGTTCCATCCCGGACGGCCACTGAGTGAGGCGTATTGATGCAATTCTCCTAAGTCGATGCTAACTATCGATGAACCGGTGTTTCCGTACGACTACGGGAAATCGTGGCAATTGCTACCCAAGAGATGCATCGGGGCAGCGTAGAAATACATCCGGGTACCGTCCAACAACAAAGGGCGGCGCTTGCCACGCCGCCCTTGTCGGAAAGTAAGTTTTCTGGAGAGAAGCTCTCCGAAGTTCGATTGCGCGCGCGCGAGGCTTACGCCGCGCGGACGTTGGTCAGGAACTTGCTGACCTCGGTCTTCAGGCGCGTGCTGTCGTTCGACAGCATCTGTGCCGCCGACAGCACCTGCGAAGACGCCGTGCCGGTCTCGGTGGCGCCGCGCTGCACGTCGGTGATGTTGGACGACACCTGCTGGGTGCCCTGCGCCGCCTGCTGCACGTTGCGGGCGATCTCCTGGGTCGCGGCGCCCTGCTCTTCCACGGCGGCCGCGATGGCGGACGAGATTTCCGACAGCCGCTCGATGGTGGAGGAGATCTCCTTGATCGCGCCGACGGAGTCGTTGGTCGCGGCCTGAATGCCGGAGATCTGCTGGCCGATCTCGCCGGTCGCCTTCGCGGTCTGCTCGGCGAGCGCCTTCACTTCGGAGGCGACCACCGCGAAGCCGCGGCCGGCCTCACCGGCGCGCGCCGCCTCGATGGTGGCGTTGAGCGCCAGCAGGTTGGTCTGACCCGCGATGGTGTTGATGAGCTCGACGACGTCGCCGATGCGGGCGGCCGCCTTGGAGAGCTCGCTGACGCGCTCGGTGGTGGCGCGGGCCTGACCGACGGCATCGCCGGCCATGCGCGCCGATTCCTGCACCTGGCGAGAGATCTCGCCGACCGACGAGGCCATCTCCTCGGTCGCCGACGCCACCGACTGCACGTTGGTCGAGGCTTCCTCGGACGCCGCGGCGACGGTGGTCGCCAGTTGCTGCGAACGCTCGGCGGTGCCCGTCAGGGTCGTGGCCGAGGCTTCGAGCTGCCCCGAGGCCGACGACACCGTGCCGATGATCTGGCCGACGGCGCTCTCGAAATCATTGGCAAGCTTGATCATGTCCGCCTTGCGCTGCTCGGCGTTGCGGCGCTCCGCCGCCTCTTGCTCGGCCTTGAGGCGCTCGACTTCGATGGCGTTCGTCTTGAAGACCTGGACGGCCTGCGCCATCTGTCCGACTTCATCGAGCCGGCCGACGCCAGAGATCTCCACCGAGGTGTCGCCCTTGGCAAGGACGCCCATCTCGCCGGTGATCCGCTGGATCGGGCGGGCAACCATGAAGACCATGCCGAAGGCGCCAAGCACGGACAGCGCGACCGTCAGCAGGCCGCCGATCACCATCGTCCAGACCGCGCGCGTACTGGCAGCAGTCGAGGCGGCGGCGCGCACCGAGAGCAGCGAGCGCTCTTCGTCGTCCATCTCCTGCACGACCTTGCGCAGGCTATCCATTGCCTTCTTGCCCGCGCCGGACGCTTCGAGCTCACGCGCCTTGGCCTGCGTCGCCGGATCCTTCATCATCGCGATTTCGCGTTGCGCCACGTTGGTGAACCAGTCGTTCGCGTGCTGCCTGACCAGTTCGAGCCGCTTCTGCTGGGTGGCATTGTCCGACGTCAACGATCCGACGGCCGTGGCCGCCGCGTTGAATTGTTTCTGACCACCCTCCAGAGGAGCCAGAAAGCCGGGATCGGCCGAAACGAGATAGCCGCGAACGCCGGTTTCCGAATTGACCATGCCGCTGACGAGATTCTGCAGTTGCTCCATCACCTCATAGGTGTGCACGGTCATCTTGTTGGTGGACTCGATGGTGCCGAGCGAGCTGTAGACCGTGGCACTGCTGATCGCGATGACGGCGCAGATCGCCGTGAAG
This sequence comes from uncultured Bradyrhizobium sp., assembly GCA_964423245.1. Taxonomy (GTDB): domain Bacteria; phylum Pseudomonadota; class Alphaproteobacteria; order Rhizobiales; family Xanthobacteraceae; genus Bradyrhizobium. The sequence continues at coordinate 10,029 of CAYREH010000003.1, forward strand.
ACAACAGAGAGCTTCGTCGCAATTCGGGCATTCGTGATCAGGGACATGTTCGATCCAAAAAGTGTTAAGTCAGCCTGACAATCAGTCCGTCAAACTTATGGAAACCCCGTTAACTTTGTGAACCGTAAATGTCCGGGTGCGACCCGATGAGGGATGCGCCGGCCGTGCCAAGCTGGCGGCAGATCGCGTTGCCGAAGCGGCGACGGAATCTATTGTCCCGACGCCCCGCTCGAGCCGTCTCAGACCTCATCCGATTGATATGGCTTTCTGTCCCCTTCGCCGGCCTGCCGAGGGGACAGATGAATTCGCCTGATCGATGGTTCTGCCGAACTACGCCGAGCGAACGTTGGTCAGGAACTTGCTGACCTCGGTCTTCAGGCGCGCGCTGTCGTTCGACAGCATCTGTGCCGCCGACAGCACCTGCGAAGACGCCGTGCCGGTCTCGGTGGCGCCGCGCTGCACGTCGGTGATGTTGGACGACACCTGCTGGGTGCCCTGCGCCGCCTGCTGCACGTTGCGGGCGATCTCCTGGGTCGCGGCGCCCTGCTCTTCCACGGCGGCCGCGATGGCGGACGAGATTTCCGACAGCCGCTCGATGGTGGAGGAGATCTCCTTGATCGCGCCGACGGAGTCGTTGGTCGCGGCCTGAATGCCGGAGATCTGCTGGCCGATCTCGCCGGTCGCCTTCGCGGTCTGCTCGGCGAGCGCCTTCACTTCGGAGGCGACCACCGCGAAGCCGCGGCCGGCCTCACCGGCGCGCGCCGCCTCGATGGTGGCGTTGAGCGCCAGCAGGTTGGTCTGACCCGCGATGGTGTTGATGAGCTCGACGACGTCGCCGATGCGGGCGGCCGCCTTGGAGAGCTCGCTGACGCGCTCGGTGGTGGCGCGGGCCTGACCGACGGCATCGCCGGCCATGCGCGCCGATTCCTGCACCTGGCGAGAGATCTCGCCGACTGACGAGGCCATCTCCTCGGTCGCCGACGCCACCGACTGCACGTTGGTCGAAGCTTCCTCGGACGCCGCGGCGACGGTGGTCGCCAGTTGCTGCGAGCGGTCGGCGGTGGAGGTCAGCGTGGAGGCGGAGGCTTCGAGCTCTGTCGAAGCCGACGACACGGTCTGCACGATCTCGCCGATCATGGTCTCGAATTCGCGGGTGATGTTGTCGACGCGGCGGCCGCGCTCGATCTTGGCTTCGGCATCGGCCGCAGCCGCTTCATCGGCGGCCTTCTTGGCGATCAGCGCCTCCTTGAAGACCTGGAGCACATCGGCCATGGCGCCCATCTCGGTCTTCTCGCCGCGATGGGGGACATCGGCGCTCAGATCGCCGCGGCCCAGCGCCTGCATCGGCTGGATGATGGAGTCGATGCCGCGGGTGACGTCGCGGACGAGAAGGAAACTGACGCCCGCGCCGATCACGACGGCGGAGCCGAGCATGATCGAGACCAGCAGGAAGGCGAAGGAATAGCTGTCGGCAGCGTCCTGCGCCGCCTGGTCGCCGCCCTTGGTATTGAGCGCGATATCCTTGGTCAGGACTTCATCCGCAGCGAGGCCGATCTTGTTGACCGTCTTCGTATTCAGTTCCTGCGCATCGTGCGGGACCTTGCCGGCGTCCCTGCGGGACAGCGCCATGACCTCCTCGGTGCCCTTCTTGTAGTCGTCCCAGAGCTTCGCCCACTGGTCGTACAGCGCCCGTTCCTCGGGAAGGCTCAGCATCGCCTCATAGGTCTTGCGGGCCTTGGCAAGTGCGTCCATCACGGTGACGGCGGTCTTTTCGTTCGCCAGCTTGTCCTCCAGCGTCTCCGCCAGCATGTGCTGGCGAACCACGTTGCGATAGGTGATCACGCTCGCGCGCATCTCGCCCAGCAAGCGCACGCTGGGCAGCCAGTTCGTGGTGATCTCGGTCGTGTTGGCATTCATCGACCGCATCTTCATGATCGCAAGGAGCCCCATGCCGGTCATGGTAACCAGCAGGAACGCCACGACGCTGATGATCTTGGCGCGGATGGAGAGCGAGGCCAGCATGTCTTGTCTCTTTGTCGGCGCGCCGCGGCGCGCCCTGAAATCGGGTCAACCAAAAAATCCGGCGCCGACATCCAACAACAAAGCGACTCAGCAGTTGTTAATCACGACTCCGTGAGAGCAGGGAACCCTAAAGAGATGAACGGGAACCTAAGAAGCGCTCTGCGCTCAGCGCATCAGTCCAAGCGCATCCGTGAAAAACGCCGGTCCACCGAAGTTTCCCGACTTGAGCGCGAGCAGCATGTCGCCTGCAACCGCCCCGACGGCGCGCAGCACCGGCACGCCCGCCGCGATCTCCTGACCGACCAGGAAACCGGGAATGGCGAGCCGATCGACCACGGCGCCGGAGGTCTCGCCGCCGGCGACGACCAGGCGCCGAACACCCGATTTTACAAGGCCTTCCGCGATATCGGCCATCGCCTGCTCGATCGCGTGGCCGGTGGCCTCGCGGCCGTGGCGCGCCTGCACGGCGGCCACGTCGTCGGGCGTTGCGCTCGAAGCGATGAGAACCGGCCCGTCGCCGAGCCGCGGCCTGGCCCAGGCCAGTGCGCGCTCCGCTTCGTCCTTGCCCGTAAGAATACGGCCGGGATCAAGACGCAGCACGGGCATGACGGATTCGGCCCGTTCAATCTGCTGCAGCGTGGCCTGCGAGCAGCTTCCGGCAAGGCATGCCGCCGGTCCGCCGATCGGCGCATTCGATTCATCGGCGGCCGCCGCGGCCTTGACCTTGCCGGTCGACACCAGCGCCCGTGCCAGACCGAGGCCCATCCCGGAGGCGCCGACCGACAGGCGATGCGACGCGGCCACGAGACCAATCGTCTCGAGGTCGCGGTCGAACACGGCGTCGATGATCGCCGCCCCGATCCCCTTGCCGGCCAGGTCGGCCAGGCGCGCCTGCACCGCAGCCGTCCCCCGCGCGACCGTGGCGAGATCGACGAGGCCGATCTGCGTTCGGCTCTGGCGGGCCAGCACGCGGACCAGATTGGCATCGCGCATGGGGTTGAGCGGATGGTCCTTCAGCGGGCTCTCGTTGAGCGGGACCGCGCCGACGAACAGATTGCCCTGATAGACGGTGCGGCCGGTCTCCGGGAACGCCGGCGTCACCAGCACGGGACCGTCGCCGCTATCGGCACGCAGCGCATCCATCACCGGTCCGATATTGCCCGCATCGGTCGAGTCGAAGGTCGAGCAGATCTTGAACAGCACGTGGCCGGCGCCGCGGCCGCGCAGCCATGTCTCGGCCGCGCGCGAACGCGACACCGCAAGGCCCGCCTCGATCGAGCGGCTCTTCAGCGACACCACGACGGCATCGACCTCGGGCAGAGCAAGATCGTCCGCAGGCACGCCGATGGTCTGCACCGTGCGCAGGCCGGCGCGCGTCAGCGTGTTGGCGAGATCGGACGCGCCGGTGTAGTCGTCGGCGATGCAGCCCAGAGAGATCTTCGCGGCAGGGCTCACGGCTTCACTCCGGCATAGGGCCTGAACCAGGCGAGGCCGTCGGTGGTCTTGCCGCGCGGATTGTATTCGCAGCCGACGAAGCCGGCATAGCCGAGGCGGTCGAGCTCGGCGAACAGGAACGGATAGTTCAGCTCCTCGCCGTCGGGCTCGTTGCGCGAGGGAATGCTGGCGATCTGGACGTGGCCGATGATCGGCATCATCTCGCGCAGCCGCATCGTCACGTCGCCATGAATAATCTGGCAATGATAGATGTCGAACTGAAGCTTGAGGTTGGGAAGCCTCAATTCCTGGATCAGGTCGCGCGCGAAGCCGAAATCATTCAGGAAGTAGCCGGGCACGTTGCGGGCATTGATCGGCTCGATCACGATATCGATGCCGTAGGCTGCGAAGAACTCGGCGGCCCAGGCCACCGATTTGTAGAACGCCTCGATCGCAACGCGCTCGCCGCGGTTGGCGATGCCGGCCATCAGATGCAGCCGCTTGACGCCGGTGGCCTTCGCGTAAGGCAGCGCGGTCTCGAGACTCGCCTTGAGGTCGGCAAAACGCGCCGGCAGTGCGGCAAAGCCCTTCTCGCCGGCATTCCAGTCGCCCGGCGGCAGGTTGAACAGTGCCTGGGTGAGGCCGTTGCGCTTGAGCCGTTCACCGACCGCCTCCGCCGGATGGTCGTAGGGAAACAGGAATTCGACCGCCGTGAAGCCGGCTTGCGCGGCGGCATCGAAGCGGTCGAGGAACGGCACCTCGGTGAACATCATCGAGAGGTTGGCGGCAAAACGCGGCATCGGAATCCTCTTCTATTTGTCGCCGGGCAGTTTGACGCCGGTGACCTGCGCATACATGCGCGCCACCGAGGCGTCGTCGTCGCGGCCCATGCCGGCGGCCGACGTCATCAGGAACATCTGGAGCGCGGCGGCGGAGACCGGCACCGGGAAGCGGGCGCTGCGCGCCATGTCCTGGATGATGCCGAGGTCCTTGACGAAGATCTCGACGGCGCTGCGCGGCGTGTAATCGCCGTCGAGCACATGCGGCATGCGGTTCTCGAACATCCAGGAATTGCCGGCGGACGCCGTGATCACCTCATAGACCTTGCGGATGTCGAGACCCTGCTTGGCCGCGAAGGCGATCGCTTCGCTCGCGGCGGCGATGTGCACGCCGGCCAGCAGCTGGTTGATCATCTTGAACGCCGCGCCCTGTCCTGCGGCATCGCCGAGTTCATAGAGCTTGGCCGCCATCGCATCGAGCGCGGGACGGGCTTTCGCGAACGCGGCGGGCGAGCCGGAAGCGAGGATGGTCAGTTCGCCTTGCGCGGCGCGCTGCGCGCCGCCGGAGATCGGCGCATCCAGGTAGTGCCGTCCGGTCGCCTCGAGCTGTTTGGCGAGACGGCGCGCGACATCCGGATCCATCGTCGCGGAGGAGATGAAGACGCCTTCCTTCGGCAGGGTCTCGGCCACGCCGTCCTTGCCGAACAGGATCGCCTCGGTCTGGGCCGCGTTGACGACGACGCTGACGACGATGTCCGCGCCCTTCGCGGCCTCCGCCGGATTTGCCGCGCCGGCCCCGCCCTCGCCCACGAACCGGGCGACAGCCTCGGCCGAGACGTCGCAGCCGGTCACGGCATGGCCGGCCCGCTTCAGCGAAGTTGCCATGCCGAACCCCATCGAGCCGAGCCCGATGACGGCGATGCGCAGATGTTGCGGCGACGAGGAGGACATGTACTTATCCTTGCGAACGTTTCCCGGGCGGCCCCCATTCACGGCGGCTCGGCCATCGAATAACACGGCTTGGGCGCGCTGCCAAAGCGTGAGACGAGGAGGCATGACAGCCATGGGCGACGAGACAAGCCTTCGCGAGGCGATCTGCCGCTTCGGGCGCTCGCTGTTCGAGCGCGGGCTGACGCCGGGCTCATCCGGCAATATCAGCGTGCGGCTGGAGGGCGGCGGCTGGCTGGTGACGCCGACCAATGCCTCGCTGGGCTTCCTCGATCCGGAGAGACTGTCGCGGCTGGACGAGCAGGGCCGGCTGGTCTCGGGCGACGCACCGACCAAGGAAGTGCCGCTGCACACCGCGCTCTACGAGACGCGCGGCAGCGCACGCGCGATCGTGCATCTGCACTCCACCCACTCGGTCGCGCTGTCGATGCTGCCCGAGATCGACCCGCGCGCCGCGCTGCCGCCGATGACCGCCTACTACCTGATGAAATGCGGCGCCACCGCGCTCGTGCCCTATTACCGCCCCGGCGATCCCGCGGTGGCGGACGCGATCAAGGGGCTGGCGGGCAAATACTCATCCGTGCTGCTCGCCAATCACGGCCCGGTCGTCGCCGGCGATTCGCTGGAGGCGGCGGTGTTCGCGACGGAGGAGCTGGAGGAGACGGCGAAGCTCTATCTGCTGCTGCGCGGGTTGAATCCGCGCTATCTGTCACCGGAGCAGGTGCAGGATCTCGTGAAGGTGTTCGGCGTGACGCTGCCCGAGCATGGGCATGGGCATGAGCATTGAGGCCGGCTCTCACCTCGTCATTGCGAGCATAGCGACGCAATCCACAATCCCTCCGCGGAAAGACTCTGGACTGCTTCGCCGCGCTCGCAGTGACGGTCGAGGCTACAGCCCCAGATACGCCTTGCGCACGTCCGGATTGCCCCGGATCTCCGCGGCCGGGCCCTGCATCAGCACGCGGCCGGTCTGCAGGATGTAGGCGCGGTCGGCGATCTCGAGGCACTCGGCCATACGCTGCTCGACGATCAGCACGGTCATGCCGGCATCGCGGATACGCTTCACGGCGAGGAAGATCTCGTCGACGAGCTTTGGCATGATGCCCTGCGAGGGCTCGTCCAGCATCAGGAGCCGCGGGCGCGTCATCAGCGCGCGGCCGATCGCGAGCATCTGCTGCTCGCCGCCGGACAGCGTCTCGGCGCGCTGGTCGAGACGCTCCGACAGGCGCGGAAACAGTTCGAACACCAGCCCGAGCGGTTCCTCGCGGTTGGCCTCGCTGCGATAGAGGTAGCTGCCGAGGCGCAGATTGTCGCGCACCGACAGGCGCGGGAACAGGCGGCGGTTCTCCGGCACATAGGCGATGCCGGTGGCGGTGATGTGGTGCTGCGCCATGCCGTCGAGGCGCTTGCCGTCGAAGGTCACGGTTCCGGAGCGCGGCCGCTCGGCGCCGGCGATGGATTTCAGCAGCGTCGACTTGCCCGCGCCGTTGGCGCCGGCGACGCAGACGATCTCGCCCTTCTCGACCTCGATCGAAACGGCGGAGATCGCAACAAGGCCCTGATAGGCGGTGGTGACTTCACGCACCGACAGCATGACGATCTCCCAGATATGCCTTGATCACCTTGGGATCGCGGACGACGTCGGCCGGCGTACCCTCGACCAGCACCTTGCCGAGATCGAGCACGATGGCGCGGTCGACCAGCGGCATCACGATCTCCATGACGTGCTCGACCATCAGCACGGTGATGCCGGTCTCGCGCACCTTGCGCACCAGCGCGACGCCGGTCTGTGCCTCGGTCGGCGTCAGGCCGGTGAGGACTTCGTCGAGCAGCAGCAGCTTCGGTTCGGTCGCAAGGGCACGCGCGACTTCGAGCCGCCGCTTCTCGGCCGGCACGAGGTCGCTCGCCAGCACGTCGGCGCGCGCGGCAAGCCCGGTGAACTCCAGCACTTCATGCGCCTTGCGCCGGGCTTCGCGCATCACGGTGTTGCGGACCAGCGCGCCGACGATGACGTTGTCGATGACCGTCATGGTCTCGAAGCTCTTGACGACCTGGAAGGTACGCCCGATGCCGCGCTGGCAGCGCTCGGCCGCCGGCAGCCTCGTGACGTCCTCGCCGTCGAACAGGATCGATCCTTGCGTCGGCGGCAGCACGCCGGCGATGAGATTGAACAGCGTCGACTTGCCGGCGCCGTTCGGGCCGATCAGGCCGACGATCTCGCCGCGCCCGACCGAGATCGAGACGTCGCTGTTGGCGACGAGGCCACCGAAGCGCTGCCAGACGCCGCGGGTTTCAAGCAGCGCGGTCATCGCGTGGCCCCCTTCGCCTTGCTTCGTGACACCAGACTGACCAGCCCGCGCGGCAGCGCCAGCGAGATCAGGACGATCAGCGTGCCGTAGACGATGAGGTCGACGCCGCGGCCGGAGCCGCCGATATAGGAGCGCGTCAGCTCGGTCATCGGGATCAGGATGGCCGCGCCCAGCACGGGCCCCCAGAGGGTGCCGATGCCGCCGAGCACGGCCGGCAGCGCCATCAGCAGAGAGAACTGGAAGCCCATGACACTTTCGGGATCGATATAGGCGAGGAACTGCGCATAGAAGGCGCCGCCGATCGCGACGAGGAAGGCGGAGACAGCAGCGGCGCCCATCTTGGAGTTGAACACGACGACGCCGAGACTTTCAGCAGCTTCCGGATTGTCCTTCACCGCGCGCCACCAATAGCCCCATTTGGAATCCTCGAGCCACCAGGTGACGAACCAGGCGAGGCAGCACAGCGCCAGGGCGAAGTAGAAGTAGGGCAGCTTGCTGCGCATGAACTGGAATTTCAGCCAGCTGTCGCCGCGCACGGGAACGGTGATGCCCATCGCGGCACCCGCCCACTCCCAGTTCTGGAACAGCAGCAATCCGATCTCGGCGATGACGATGGTCGCGATCACGAAATAATGGCCGCGCAGCCGGAAGAAGGGATAGCCGAGCCCCATCGCGATGATGGCGGCGATCATCCCGCCCGCCAGCATGCCGAACCAGGGCAGCACACCGAACTTGGTGAAGAGGATCGTGGTGGTGTAGGCGCCGATGCCGAAATAGAGCGCGTGACCGAGAGATATCTGGCCGCAATAGCCGGACAGGATGTTCCAGCTCTGCGACAGAGCCGCGTACATCAGCGTCAGGATCAGGATGTTCTGGACGTAGACGTCCTTGATGACCAGCGGCGCCAGCGCGGCAAGCGCGGCCAGCACGGCGGCGATGATGAGATCGCGGCGGCGCCGCGCGGTGAAATTCTTGTCCATCACATCGACCCGAACAGGCCGCGCGGCCGGATGAAGACGACGAGCAAATAGACGGCGTAGATGCCGACCGATTTCAGCGAGGGCGGCAGCACCAGCGCGGTGACTGCCTCGACGAGGCCGACGATGATGCCGCCGGCGAAGGCGCCGAACACGCTGCCGAAGCCTCCGAGCGCCACGGTCACATAGGCGATCAGGGCAAAGGAGGCGCCGACGTCGGGATAGATGTAGAAGAACACCGCCATGATCGCGCCGGCGAGGCCGACCAGCGCGGCGCCAAGACCCCAGCCGAAGGCGAACACGCGGTTCTTGTCGATACCGACGAGAGCGACCGCACCGGGATCCTCGCGGGTCGCTTCGAGCGCGCGGCCGAAATCGGTGCGATGGATGAAGAGATAGAGGCCGGCGAAGGCCGCGATCGAAACCAGCGCACCGACCAGTTGCGGCTCCGGCAGGAAGATGCCGCCGATCGAGATCGTCTTGCCCCCGATCCAGGACTGCGGAATGCTGCGATAGTCCGGCGTGAAGAAATACTGCGCGAGGCCGCGCATCACGATGGCAAGGCCGAAGGTCGAGAAGATCTGCACCATGCCGGCATTGGCCTTGGCCCGCATCGCAAAGCGTACGACGAGCAGGTAGACCACCGCCCCCAGCACGAACAGCGCCGCGGCGACCAGCGGCGCGGAGAGTAAGGGATCGATCGCGAAGAACGCGAACAGGAAGAAGGACAGGTACATCGCGAGCATCAGGAACTCGCCATGGGCGAAGTTCGTGACGTCCATCAGGCCGAAGATCAGCGCGAGGCCGACGGCGATCAGTCCGTAGAGCAGGCCCATGAGCAGGCCGCTCGCGAGACTCTGGATAATGGCTTGTGCTGTCAAATCTGGTCCCCCGTCCGAAACGTCACGACAAGCTTCGTCATGGCGAGCGAAGCGAAGCAATCCAGAGATATCTCCAAGGAAGCACTCTGGATTGCTTCGTCGCCAGCGCAAAATTGCTCCGCAATTTTGTCGCGGGCTCCTCCGCAATGACGACGTGGGAACAGCTTGCTTCCCACAACGCCTCGCCCCTGCTCCCGCAGCGCTTACTTCATCGGCCAGATCGCCTCGGCGATCGCGGCCTGCGGCGGGAAGATGGTGACGAACTTGCCGCCGACATATTGCAGCAGCACCGGATCGGCGTCGTTGTTCTGTCCGGTCTCGTCGAACTTGACGCGCTTCCAGGGCATGATGGTCTTGTCGCCCGGGATGTCGGTCGCGGCGAGCGCGTCGCGGATCTTCTCGCCGTCGGTCGACTTGGCACGGTTGATGGCGTCGGCGAGGATGATCAGGCCCATGAACTGGCGCGAGGTCAGGTCGTTGAAGTCCTTGCCCGAGCGCGCCTTGAACATGTCGTTGATCTTGCCGACCATCGGGCGCTTCTGCGCGAGGTCGAGCGAGAAGGTGCCGCGGGAGATCACGCCTTCGAGCTTGTCGCCGACGGCGTCGTAGAGCGCCTTCTCGGAGAAGCCGGCGTCCTGCGCCACGATCGCGTTCGGCTTGTAGCCGAGTTCGGCCATGGTCTTGACCAGCAGGATGCCGTCGGTGGTGTAGCTCGAGGGCATCAGCACGTCGGCATTGGCGGTCTTGAGCTGCTGCACCTCGGCCGACAGCGACGGCGAATTGGCGCGGTACTTGATGTCGGAGACGATCTTGTAGCCGCGCTCGCCGGCGATCTTGGCCTGGGCGTTGCCGGAATCGGTACCGAAGATGGTGTCTTCGTGGAACAGCGACAGCGTCTCGATCTTGGTGCCCTTCTTCTTCATCGCATCGAAGAAGTCGAACATCGCGGCCGAGTACATCTCGTCATGGGGCGCGGCACGGAAATAGTACTTCAGGCCGCGGCGATGCAGGCTCGGCGAGGAATTGTCGGCGGAGACAAAGGGGATCTGGTAGCGCTCGCAGATCTGGCTGACGGTGACGGCGACCGCGCTCTGATAGGTGCCGATGACGGCGGAGACCTTCTCCTGGGTGATCAGGCGCTCGGCCTCGGCGCGGCCCTTCTGCGGGTCGGCCTGGTGGTCGGCGAAGACGAGACGCACCTTGGCGCCGCCGAGGCCCGGCAGGCCCTCGCCCTTCGCCAGCGGCAGGTCGAAATCGGTGTCCTTGTTGATGACCTCGAGCGCGGTTTCGTAGGCCTTCTGCGCGTCGACACCCTGCTGCGCGCTGCCGCCGGAGAACGGATAGATGACGCCGATCACGACTTCGGCGGTCTGGGCGCGTGCGGCGAGCGGCACCAGTGCAGCAGTGGCGGTGGCGCCCAGCAGAACGTCGCGGCGGGAGATCGTCATGGCTATGGTCCCTTGTTACTGAAACGATTGATCGAATGAAGCGATTGATGGATGCGGTAAAGCCCGAAGAAGCAGCAAACGCTGCCTGTTAAATCACGGCCATCGCCCTGTTCTTGAGATCCGTCACCAGCATCAGGCCGGGCGAATGCGTGATCGCGAACGGCAGCCTGGCGGCGTTGATCACCGATTGCGGCGTGACACCACAGGCCCAGAACACCGGAATCTCGTCGTCGGCGACCGGCACCGGATCGCCATAGTCGGGCTTGGCGATGTCCTTGATGCCGATCAGATGCGGATGGCCGAGATGCACGGGCGCACCGTGCACGGCCGGATAGCGCGAGGTGATCTGCACGGCGCGGATCGCATCCGCAGGCTTGAACGGACGCATCGACACCACCATCGGGCCGGCGAACGGTCCGGATTCGCCGCAAGCGATGTTGGTACGGTACATCGGCACGCGGACATTCTGCTCGATATGGCGGATCGGCATGCCCTCGTCGAGCAACGCCTCCTCGAACGAGAACGAGCAGCCGAGCACGAAGGTCACGAGGTCGTCGCGCCAGTAGCGGGTTACATCGGTCGGCTCGTCGACGACCTCGCCATCGCGCCAGACGCGATAGCGCGGCACGTCGGTGCGGATATCCAGATCGGCGCCGAGCGCAGGGATATGCGGGCTGCCGACCTCGGACATGCCGATGATGGGACACGGCTTGGGATTGAGCTGACAGAAGCGGTGGAAGGCGCCGGCGTATTCGGCCGGCAGGATCGCCAGATTGCCCTGCACGAAGCCGGGTGCGACGCCGGCCGTAGAGCCGACCAGCCCCTGGCGATAATCCAGCCGGGCCTTGCGGCTTGGAAGGGCGTCGGGTGTTTCAGTTTGCTGCGTTGCCACCAAAACAGTCATTTGATCGACCTGCCTATAAACTCGACAAAGACAGCCAACACCACGCGTGCTATAAAGTCTAATCTTCCTTTCTAATGGATATCGATAAATCTGATTTATCGGTTGGGGATTTCCTCGGATGCTGGACTTCAGATCGATCGAGACCTTCCTCTGGGTGGTGAAGCTCGGGAGCTTTCGCGGCGCCGCCGCGCGGCTCAACACGACCCAGCCGGCGATCTCGCAGCGGATCGCCCAGCTCGAGCGCGAGATGGGGGTCAAGCTTCTCAACCGCGATCACCGCGTGGCGTCGCCGACGCCGAGCGGCCGGCAGATGATGGTCTATGCCGAGAAGCTGATCGGCCTGCGCGCCGCGATGATGGCGGAGATCGGCGACCGCTCGGCGATGCGCGGCGTGATGCGGCTCGGCGTCGCCGAGACCATCGTGCACACCTGGCTGCCGCGCCTCGTGAAAAGCGTCAACGAGGTCTATCCGAACCTGTCGCTGGAGATCGAAGTCGACATCACGCCGAACCTCACCGCGCGTCTGCTGGCCCAGGAGATCGAACTGGCCTTCGTCGTCGGGCCGCTGTCGGCCTCGGGGGTGCACAACCGCGTGCTGGCGGATTATCCGATCGGCCTCTTGGCCAGCCCGTCGCTCGGCCTCGGCAATGGCCCGGTGTCGCGCGCCGAGCTGGCGCGGTTTCCGATCATCACCTTCCCGCGCAAGACGAGACCCTACGAGGTCGTGCGCGAGGTGTTCGACCGGCCCGAACTGCCGCCAATCCGGCTGCACGCCTCCGCCTCGCTCGCCACGGTCATCCACATGGCGGTCGAGGGGCTCGGCATTGCCGTGATCCCCGATGCCATCGTCGAGAACGAACTCGCCGACGGGCGGCTGCAGCTGCTCGACACCGATCTCACCATTGCGCCGCTGACCTTCACGGCGAGCTGGCTCGCCTCCCCCGACGTGGTCGCCATCGAGCGCGTCGCCGAACTCGCACGGCAGATCGCGCAGAGCAGCCTCGCGGTTGACGCGCCCGCGCCGGCGCGTCATTGAAACAAGCGCCGGACAACCTTCAACGTCATTCCGGGACGATGCGACGGCATCGCCCCCGGAATCTCGAGATTCCGGGCTCGGCTCTTCGCGCCGCCCGGAATGACAACTGAGAGACCGAACGCATGAGCCGAGCCGCGACCAATCTGCAGATCGATTCCGCCCGCCTGTGGGGCTCCATCCACGAGACCGCGCAATTCGGCGGGACCGCGAAGGGCGGCGTCAGGCGGCTCACCCTCAGCGCCGAGGACAAGCTGGTGCGCGACTGGTTCCGCAAGGCCTGCGAGGATGCAGGCCTCGAGGTCCATGTCGACGCCCTCGGCTCGCAGTTCGGCCTGCGCAAGGGCCGCGACATGTCGAAGCCGCCCGTCGGCATCGGCTCGCATCTCGATACGCAGCCGACCGGCGGCAAGTATGACGGCATCCTGGGCACGCTCGGCGCGCTCGAAGTCATCCGCACCTTGAACGACGCCGGCATCGAGACCGAGGCGCCGATCTGCATCGTCAACTGGACCAACGAGGAAGGCTCGCGCTTCGCCCCCGCCATGATGGCTTCCGCGGCCTATGTCGGCGACTTCACCACCGACGACATCCTTTCGCGCAAGGACGCCCAGGGCACGAGCGTCGGCGAGGCGCTGGACCAGATCGGCTATCGCGGCGACAAGCCGGTCGGCTTCCAGAAGCTCGGCTGCTTCGTCGAGCTGCATATCGAGCAGGGCCCGATCCTGGAGGCCGAAGGCAAGACCATCGGCGTCGTCGATTCCGGCCAGGGCGTGCTGTGGTACGACGGCAAGATTTCCGGCTTCGAAAGTCATGCAGGCTCGACGCCCATGCCGCTGCGGCGCGACGCGCTGGCCACGCTGTCGGAGATCGTGCTGACGGTGGAATCCATCGCCAAGAAGCACGGGCCAAACGCGGTCGGCACGATCGGTGAAGCCGTGATCGCCAGTCCGTCGCGCAACGTCATTCCCGGCGAGATCGCCTTCACGATGGATTGCCGCAGCGCGGACGGCGCGATCATGGATGCGCTCGATCGCAACGTGCGCGCAGCCGTCGCGGAGATCGCAGCCCGCCGCAAGGTCGACGTGAAGCTCGATCTCGTCTGGCGCAAGCCGCCGACGCATTTCGATCCCAAGCTCATTGCCGCGGTCGAGAATGCCGCCAAGACACTCGGCTATTCCCACCGGCGCATCACGTCGGGGGCCGGCCACGACGCCTGCAACCTCAACACCGTGATGCCGGCGGCGATGGTGTTCGTGCCCTGCAAGGACGGCATCAGCCACAACGAGCTGGAGGATGCCACGCAGCCCGACTGCGCCGCCGGCACCAACGTGCTGATGCACACCGTGCTGGCGATTGCCGGCGTCGTATCCTGATCGGAGATTTGTCCATGCGCGGAGTTTTCGTCGACGCCAACGAGGCCCTGGCCGTCATCATGGAGCGGCAGGAGAAGCCCGGCGATCCCAAGGTGCGGATCCACAGGGATCCCGACATCAGGCCCGAGCAATATCCGGAGATCCTGGACGGGGCGGAAATCGCCATCGTCGACCATACCGCGCTGCCGACCGAAGTGGCGAAGAAGTGCGCGGGCCTCAGGCACGTCGTGTTTCTCGGCACCGGTGCACGCAGCTACATGAACCCGGAAGAGCTCGCCGAGCTCGGCATCTCCGTGCACCTGATCAAGGGCTATGGCGACACGGCGGTGGCCGAATGCGCGATCGCGCTGATGTGGTCCTCGGTCCGCCTCATCGCGATGATGGACCGCGAGATGCGCGCGGGCAACTGGCTGCGCGAGGACGGCATGCAGCTCACCGGCAAGACGCTCGGCCTGATCGGCTTCGGCGGGATCGCCGCCGAGGTCGCTCGCATCGCCTCCGGCAGCGGCATGAAGGTGATCGCGTGGAACCGGACGCCGAAGAGCCATCCGGGCGTCGAGTTCACCGATCTCGACACCTTGCTTTCGCGAAGCGACGTCGTCTCCCTGCACCTGCTGCTCAACGACGACACCCGCGGCATGATCACGCGCGAGACCATCGCGAAGATGAAGCCCGGCGTGGTCTTCATCAACACCGCGCGCGGCGCCATCGTCGACGAACAGGCGATGATCGACGCGCTGAAGTCGGGCCATATCCGCCATGCCGGCCTCGATGTCTTCAACATCGAGCCGCTGCCGGCGGATCATCCGCTGACAAAACTGCCCAACGTCACGCTCTCGGCGCATTCGGCCTTCCGGACGCCGGAGGCCAGCGAGAACCTCATTCACGCGGCCTGGGAGCACTGCCGCCGCATCGTCAATTTGTAAATTTCGTAGGGTGGGTTAGCGCAGCGTAATCCACCTCTTGTGGCGGAGCGGCAGACAATGGTGGGTTACGGCTTCGCCTAACCCACCCTACGCGCCGCCGATCTTGAGAGGACAGCAACAACGATGGCCGACAATCGCATCATCAACGCGACGAAGCTCACCAATGCCATTCGCGCCATCGTCAAGGCCGGCGGCTCTTCGGACCGCGAGGCCGAACTCGTCTCCACCAACCTCGTCGAGGCGAACCTCAAGGGCCACGACTCCCACGGCGTCGGCATGATCCCGCGCTATGTCCAGAGCGTCGTCAACGGCGGCCTCGCCGTGAACGCGCACGTCAAGATCGTGCGCGACACGGGTCCTCTTCTGACGCTCGACGGCCTGACCGGCTATGGCCAGGTGATCGGCCATGAAGCGATGGAGCTGGCGGCCGAGCGCGCCAGGCGCAACGGCGTCTGCCTCGTCGGCCTTTCCAACGCCCACCACATCGGCCGCATCGGCCACTGGGCGGAGCAGTGCATCGACCACGGCCTCGTGTCGATCCACTTCGTCAACGTGATCTCGCGCCCGATCGTGGCGCCCTGGGGCGGCAGCGATGCGCGCCACGGCACCAACCCGTTCTGCGTCGGCATTCCGCGCCGGGGCAAGGACCCGATCGTGCTCGACCTCGCGACCAGCAAAATCGCGCAAGGAAAAACCCGCGTCGCGCACAACAAAGGCGTCGCGCTCGAGCCCGGCACCATCATCGACAACGAGGGCAACCCCACCACCGACCCGCGCTACACCGTGGTCCCGCCCTACGGAGCCATCCTCCCGTTCGGCGAGCACAAGGGTTCGGGCCTCGCGCTCGTCTGCGAGATCCTCGGCGGCGCGCTGTCCGGCGGGCAGGCCGTGAAGGGCCCGTCCGACGGCAAATACAACGTCATCAACGGCATGCTCTCGATCGTGATCGATCCCGACAAGCTCGGCACCGGCGAGAACCTGGCGCGCGAAGTCGAGAGCTTCGTCGCCTGGCACACCGGCTCGCCACCCGCCCCCGGCATCGACAAGGTGAGGATCGCCGGGGAGCCCGAGCGCGAGACCAAGAAGACGCGGCTGGCCGACGGCATTCCGGTCGACCCGACCACGTGGAAAGAGATCTTGGCGGCCGGGCAGAAGTTCGGGCTGGATCCGGCGGCGATCGAAAAGATCGTGGAGTGATTGGCCTGACGTGACGTGCTACTTTCCCTTCTCCCCTTGTGGGAGAAGGTGGCGCGAAGCGCCTGATGAGGGGTTCGCTCCGCGGCGAATAGGTTCTCAAATGAGGGGACTGTCTCCACGGAGAGAAACCCCTCACCCGTCTTCGATGCTTCGCATCGAAGCCACCCTCTCGCACAAGGGGAGAGGGTCAGACAACGAACTAATCCACCATCTCCGCGACCGCCTTGCCGCAGGCCGTGGTGTCGGCATTGCCGCCGAGGTCCCTGGTGCGCAGCGTGCGTTCGGCCAGCGTGCGCTCGATCGCCTCGACGATCGACTTGCCGGCGACCTTCTCGCCGAGATGCTCGAGCATCATCGCGCCGGACCAGATCATGCCGATCGGGTTGGCGATGCCCTGCCCCGCGATGTCCGGCGCCGAACCGTGCACCGGTTCGAACACCGAGGGGAAGTCGCCCTCGGGATTGATGTTGCCCGACGGCGCGATGCCGATCGTGCCGGTGCAGGCCGGGCCGAGATCGGAGAGGATGTCGCCGAACAGATTGGAGCCGACCACCACGTCGAACCAGTCCGGATGCAGCACGAAGTTCGCGGTGAGGATATCGATGTGGTACTTGTCCCACTTCACGCCCGGAAACTTCTTGGCCATCGCCTCCACGCGCTCGTCCCAATAGGGCATCGTGATCGAGATGCCGTTGGACTTCGTGGCCGACGTCAGGTGCTTCTTCGGCCGCGACTGGGCGAGCTCAAAGGCAAATTTCAGGATGCGATCGACGCCGACGCGCGTCATCACCGTCTGCTGTGTCACGAACTCCCGGTCGGTGTCCGGGAACATGCGGCCGCCGACGGAGGAATATTCACCCTCGGTGTTCTCGCGGACCACCCAGAAATCGATGTCGCCGGGCTTGCGGCCGGCCAGCGGCGACGGCACGCCGGGCATCAGCCGCACCGGACGCAGGTTCACATACTGGTCGAACTCGCGGCGGAATTTGATCAACGACCCCCACAGCGAGACGTGGTCCGGAATCTTGGCCGGCCAGCCCACCGCGCCGAAATAGATCGCGTCGTGTTTGCCGATCTTGTCCTTCCAGTCGTCGGGCATCATCTGGCCGTGCTTCTCGTAATAGTCCCAGGACGAGAAGTCGAAATGGTCGAAATGCAGCGACACGCCATGCTTCCTGGCCGCCGCCTCCAGCACGCGCAGGCCCTCCGGCATGACTTCCTTGCCGATGCCGTCGCCGGGAATGACCGCGATCCGGTATTGTTTCTTGCCCATCGAGAACGTCCTTGCTTGGTCCGGCCGTCGCCGTATTTTGACGGCACTGCAATGGACCAAGTTCGGCGGCAGTGCAACGCTGCACTGCAATGTTGACCGTGGCGCCGCCGCCCGCCTACTGATTTCATCCTGTTCCCATCCTGCGAGTACCTCCCATGGATCTGCATCTGCGTGGCAAGCGTGTCCTGATCACGGGCGCGTCCAAGGGCATTGGCGCAGCCGCTGCCGAGGCCTTTGCCGAGGAAGGCGCCCATCTCCTGCTCGCCGCCCGGAGCGGCGACCAGCTCAAGGCGCTGGCCGACCGCCTGAGGTCGGCGCACCAGATCGACGCAGCGATCAGCGTCGTGGACTTGCGCAAGACCGAGGACGTGGCGCGGCTCGCCAGCGAGGCCGCCGATATCGACGTGCTCGTCAACAATGCCGGCGACATCCCCGGCGGCTCGATCGACAAGATCGACGAGGCCACCTGGCGCCATGCCTGGGACCTGAAAGTGTTCGGCTTCATCAATCTCACCCGTCTCGTCTATGCGCAGATGAAGGCAAGAGGCGGGGGCGTCATCGTCAACGACATCGGCGCGGCGGGCGAGAAGTTCGACGCCAATTACATCTGCGGCAGCGCCGGCAACGCCGCGCTGATGGCCTTCACCCGCGCACTCGGCGGCAAGAGCCTCTCCGACAACATCCGTGTCGTCGGCATCAATCCCGGCCCGGTCGGCACCGACCGCCACGTCACGCTGCTCAAGACCCGGGCCCGGCACCAGTTCGGCGACGAGAGCCGCTACACCGAATTCCAGAAGAGCCTGCCGCTCGGCCGTCCCGCGCATGCGCGCGAGATCGGCGACCTCATGGCGTTCCTCGCCTCGGATCGCGCGGGCTACACGTCCGGCGTCATCTATACGGTGGATGGCGGAATCAGCGCCGGATGGGGTTAGTTCATCCGTCATTGCGAACGCGGCGAAGCAATCCGGGAACGCATCTGCTTTGGAGTCTGGATTGCTTCGCCGCGCTCGCAATGACGACACACCAAGTACGGGAGTAAGATAGTTGTCTCAAGACCTGATCCGCGAAACCGCCTGCGCCGTCGTCGACAAGCTGCGCTCCGGCGACGTGTCGCCGCTCGAGTTGCTTGATGTGCTGGAGAAGCGCATTTCCGACGTCGACGGCAAGGTGAACGCACTGCCGACGCTGTGTTTCGATCGCGCGAGAACCCATGCAAAGGCGCTGATGCAGAAGCCCGCCGGCGCGCGCGGGCTACTGGCGGGGCTGCCGCTGCCGATCAAGGACCTGACCGATGTCGCGGGCGTCCTGAACACGCAGGGCTCGCCGATCTTCAAGGACAACATCCCGGCCAAATCCGACCTGATGGTCGAACATCTGGAAGCCAACGGCGCCGTCGTCTACGCCAAATCCAACACCCCGGAATTCGGCGCCGGCGCCAACACCTTCAACGAGGTGTTCGGTGCGACCCTCAATCCCTGGGACACGACGAAATCCGCCGCCGGCTCCTCCGGCGGCGCCGCGGTGGCGCTCGCCACCGGCATGGCCTGGCTGGCCCAGGGCTCCGACATGGGCGGCTCCCTGCGCAGTCCGGCGAGCTTCTGCGGCATCGTCGGCATGCGGCCGAGCATCGGCCGCGTCGCGCACACGCCGAAGGCTGGAGTCGACCGCAATCTCGGCGTCCAGGGACCGATGGCCCGCAACGTCGAGGACCTCGCCCTGCTGCTGGACGCCATGAGCGGCGATTACGCCGACGACCCGCTGTCGCTGCCGGCGCCTGCGACGTCATTCCTCTCGGCGGCCCGGTCGGGTGCAAAGCCGAAGCGCATCGCCTACTCGCCGGATCTCGGCATCACGCCGGTCGACCCGGAGGTGAAGGCGATCACGCGCAAGGCCGCCGAACGCTTCGCCGAAGCCGGCGCCATCGTCGAGGAGGCGCATCCCGATTGGCGCGACGCCCATGAATGCTTCCACGTGCTGCGCGCCTTCGATTTCGCCATCAGCAAGGCCGAGCTGCTGCGCACCAAGCGCGACCTGCTCAAACCTGAAGTGATCTGGAACATCGAGGAGGGTCTCAAGCTCACGGTCGAGCAGCTTGCCCGGGCCGAGGCACAGCGCGTCGGCATGACCGCCCGCGCCGTGGAGTTCTTCAAGACCTATGACCTGCTGCTGACGCCGACCACGATCGTGCCGCCCTTCCCGATTGAACACCGCTATGTCGCCGAATGCGCCGGCAAGCGGTTCGACAATTACGTCGAGTGGCTCGGCATCGTCTACGCCATCACGCTCGCCTGCTGCCCTTCGCTGTCACTGCCCTGCGGCTTCACCGCGTCGGGCCTGCCGGTCGGCGTGCAGGTCGTCGGCGCCCCCCGCGCGGATGCAGAAGTGATCGCGGGTGCGAAGGTGCTGGAAGATATTCTGGGCCTGCGCGGGCAGACCCCGATCGATCCGAGGGTGAAGAAGTAAGGCAACGCACGCTCGGTGCACTCCCTCGCCCCGTTCTTGCGGGGAGAGGGCTGGGGTGAGGGGCCCCTCTCCGCACGGGAGATTTCCGACGGATCTGTACCCCCTCACCCGAATTCGACCTCTTCCCGCAAGCGGGGAGAGGTTGGAAAATCCTCACCTCCCGCCCATCGCCTCCAGGCTGCGGCTGTAGCGCGACATCGCGAAGCAGAACATGAAATAGATCGCGGCGACGAAGATGTAGACTTCGACCGAGAACTGCTGCCAGGCCGGATCGATGATCGCGGTCTTGGCCGTCGTCAGCAGATCGAAGATGCCGATGATGAGGACGAGGCTGGTGTCCTTGAAGAAGGCGATGAAGGTGTTGACCAGCGGCGGAATGACGTGGCGGATCGCCTGCGGCAGGATGATCAGCCGGTGCTTGCGCCAGTAGGACAGCCCGAGCGCATCGGCGGCTTCATACTGGCCGCGCGGCACGGCCTGCAGCCCCCCGCGAACGACCTCGGCGAGATAGGCGCCCGCGAACAGGATGATGGCGATCTGCGCGCGCAGCAGCTTGTCGATGTTGAACCCGCTGGGCATGAACAGCGGAAACATCACGCTCGCCATGAACAACAGGCTTACCAGCGGCACGCCGCGGATCAGCTCGACATAGATCACGCTGAGCGAGCGGATTGCCGGCAGCTTCGAGCGACGACCGAGCGCAACGAGAACGCCGAGCGGAAAGCCGAACGCGAGGCCAAACGTCGCCAATATCAACGTCACGGGCAGCCCGCCCCAGCGATCCTGCGAGACGAAGGGGAGCCCGAACACGCCGCCCCACATCAGCACGCTGATGAGCGCCAGCGCCCCGATCCAGATCAGGGCCAGCTCGCGCCGCCACAGCGCGCGGCGGGACGAGAGATAGAACAGCGCGATGAACAGCACGACCGACAGCGACGGACGCCATTGCTCGTCGAACGGATAGGTGCCGAACATGATGAAGCGGTATTTTTCCGGAATGACCGCCCAGCAGGCGCCGATGCCGCGCGCTGCGCGGCAGGCGCTGGAATCATTGGCCGGCGTCAGCCACACAGCATTCGCGATGCCCCATTGCGCGAAGCCGATGAAGCCCTTGACGAGCACCGCCAGCAGCAGCACGGAGAGGACGCCGTTCGGGATCGACGAGAACAGATTTGTGCGCAGCCAGCGCAGCACCGGATGGCCGGCCGGCGGCCGGCGGACCGCGCGCGGCCTATCCGGGATATCGGTGGTTGCGGCCATGCTCAGCGCTCCACCAGCGCGATGCGCGCATTGTACCAGTTCATGAAGAAGCTGATGGACAGGCTGATGGTCAGGAACACCGCCATGATCAGCGCGATGGCCTCGATGGCCTGCCCGGTCTGGTTCAACGTCGTGTTGGCGATCGAAACCACGTCCTGATAGCCGATCGCGACCGCCAGCGAGGAGTTCTTGGTCAAATTGAGATACTGGCTGGTCATCGGCGGCACGATGACGCGCAGCGCCTGCGGCAGGATGATCTGGCGCAGGATGAAGCTGCGGCGCAGGCCGAGCGCGTTGGCGGCGTCCCACTGCCCGCGCGGCACCGACTGGATGCCGCTGCGAACGATCTCGGCGATGAAGGCCGAGGTGTAGGTCACGAGCGCGATCAGCAACGCGAAATATTCCGGCGCCAGCGTCAGCCCGCCGACGAAATTGAAGCCGCGCAGTTCGGGCCATTCGATCGTCCAGGTGACCCGGAGGACAACAGACACCAGTGCCGGCAGACAAACGACAAGGCCGAGCGCAAAGGGCCAGACCGGCCGGCGCCGACCGTCACGCATCTGCTGCGCGATCTGCCATCGCCTCACGAGGTAGACCAAGGCAAGACCGACAACGGCCGTGCCGAGCACCCACAATTGCGGAGCGCCGATCGGGATCGCGGGCAGGATCAGACCGCGGTTGGACAGGAACACGCCGTCGATCGGACGCCACGCCGCGCGTGCGACCGGCAGGGCCTGCATCAACACGTACCAGAACAGCAGCTGGAGCAGCAGCGGAACGTCGCGCAGCGTTTCGACATAGACGGCCGCGAGCCGCGACAACAACCAGTTGGCCGAGAGACGCGAGATGCCGATCACCGTGCCCAGGATCGTCGCAAGGACGATGCCGATCACGGCGACGCGCAGGGTGTTGGCGATGCCGACGACGAACGCCCACAGATAGCTGTCGCGGGGATTGTAGGCGAGCAGGCTGTCGGCGATCGGCATGCCGGCCTCGCGCCCGAGAAAGGCGAAGCCCGTCGTGATGCGGCGCGCCGACAGATTGGTGACCGTATTGGACCACAGGAAGGCGATCACCCCGACCGCGATCCCGACCACCACGATCTGCCAGACCAGCCCCTGCCACTCGCGAGGGCCCCATTGACCGACGAAGCGATGGCGCGGTGGCGGCCTCGGAGCGTCTGACGTCGTCACGGCACAAAAATCCTCATTGGAGAGCTGCGATGTCCGGCGCACGTCAACTGTTGCATCAATATTTAAACCGTGCAACAAATGTTTCATGGTCGAGCCCGCCAAATCCTCGCCGCTCAGCGAACTGCGCATTGCGCTGCCATCGCTTCCCCTGCGCTTGCAGGAGGTCGGGCGTTTCGTCGCCGCCAACGATTACGACGCCACCACGCGGTCGATGCGCGATCTCGCGTCGGCCGCCGGCGCCGATCCTGCCGCCTTCACGCGGCTCGCCAAGGCGATCGGCTATTCCGGCTGGGACGAATTGCGCGCGGCGCTGACGGAAGCGCGGCGGCCGGAGCCGGCCTCGCCATTCTCCGGCCGCGCCAAGACCCGACGCCACGGACCGGGCTCCGACATCGCGCTGGTGACCGACAAGCTCGAGGCCGAAGGTGCCGGCCTGCCCCGGATCGCCGCCGCCCCGATCGTCGAAGCGGCCCGCGCGCTGCACGATGCCAGGCGCATCTGGATCACCGGATACCGCAGCTGCCGCAGCGTCGCGGAGCTGCTGAATTACGAGCTGCGGCTGTTTCGCCCCGATCAGGTTCAACTCGTCGGCGCCTCCGGGCCTGATGATCTCGACCTCGGCGCCTTTGGCCGCGGCGAAGCCGTGATCATCATCGGCTTCATGCCCTATACCCATGCCAGCGTGCGGGTGGCGCAGGCGGCTTACCGCGCCGGCGCAACGCTGATCGCGATCGCCGACAGCGAGACTGCACCGATGGCCGAGGGCGCCGACCACGTGCTGCTGTTCGAAGCGGCTGCCTCGCCCGGCTTCTTTCCGAGCCTGACCGGTGCGATCGCGATCGCCCAGTCGCTCGCCGCGGTGACATTCTCGCTGGGCGGGACGGCCGCGAAGAGACGCCTTGAACAAACCGAGGCGCGCCTTGCCGCCGCCTCCACCTACGTCCCGGAGAAAGGCTGAGCCATGGCCGGTCGCACCAGCCGCGTGCTGCATCGTTCGTTGCGTGAGACGCCGCCCAGGGCGATCGGCGGCGAGGGTGTCTACCTCTTCGCCGAAGACGGGCGCCGGGTGATCGACGCCTCCGGCGGCGCCGCCGTCTCCTGCCTTGGCCACCAGCACCCGCGGGTCATCGCGGCGCTGGCCAGGCAGGCCTCGACGCTGGCCTATGCCCACACCGCCTTCTTCTCTTCAGAACCGGCCGAAGAGCTCGCCGAAAGATTGGTCGGACACGAGCCGGGCGGTCTCGCCTATGCCTATTTCGTCAGCGGTGGCTCCGAGGCGATCGAAGCCAGCATCAAGCTCGCCCGGCAATATTTCATCGAACGGGGCGAGCCGCAGCGACAGCACTTCATCGCGCGCCGACAGAGCTATCACGGCAACACGCTCGGTGCCCTCGCCGCCGGCGGCAACGCCTGGCGTCGCGCACCCTACGCGCCGCTCCTGTCGCCGGCATTCAGCCACGTGACACCGGCCTTCGCCTATCACGAGAAGCACGATGATGAATCCGACGCGCAGTTCGTGGCGCGGCTGGCGGCGGAGCTCGAGGCCGAGTTTCAGCGGCTGGGTCCGGACACGGTTGCGGCGTTCCTCGCCGAGCCCGTGGTCGGCGCCACCGCGGGCGCCGTGACGGCGCCGGACGGCTACTTCAAGGCGGTACGGCAGATCTGCGACCGGCACGGCGCGCTGCTCATCCTGGACGAGGTCATGTGCGGCATGGGCCGCACCGGCACGATGCATGCCTGGGAGCAGGAGAGCGTTGCGCCCGACATCCAGGCGATCGCGAAGGGCCTTGGCGGGGGCTATCAGCCGATCGGCGCGATGCTCGCGAGTGGCAGGATCATCGACACCATCCGATCGGGCTCCGGAGCGTTTCAGCACGGCCACACCTATCTCGCCCACCCCCTCGCCTGCGCCGCCGCGCTCGCGGTGCAGGACGTCATTCGCGACGACCATTTGCTCGATCGCGTCAGCGAACGCGGCAGGCAACTGGAGCAGCGGCTCACCGAACGCCTCGGCAACCACCGCCATGTCGGCGATATCAGGGGCCGCGGCCTGTTCTGGGCGGTCGAGCTCGTCGCCGATCGCGCCAGCCGCACGTCCTTCGATCCCGCGCTCAAGCTCAACCAGAAGATCAAGGCGGAGGCGTTCGCAAACGGGCTCGGCTGTTATCCCGGCGGCGGCACCATCGATGGGGTTCGCGGCGATCACGTGCTGTTGGCGCCGCCCTACATCGCTTCGGCGGAGGAGATCGACCTGATCGTCGACAAGCTCGGCATCGCCATCGACAACGTGTTGCGTAGCGTCAATCACTGAGGGGAGAGTCACGTGATGAGGAATTTGGTTGTTGCGACCGGCCTGCTTGCGATGTCCGCGGGGACAGCATCCGCAGCGACACTCGATACGGTGAAGAGTCGCGGCACGCTGATTTGCGGCGTCAGCGCCGGCTTTGCCGGCTTCTCGGCCCCGGATTCGCAGGGCAATTACAAGGGGCTCGACGTCGACTATTGCCGCGCGCTCGCCGCCGGTGTGTTGGGAGATGCGAGCAAGGTGCGTTACGTCTCCCTGACGGCGCAGAACCGCTTCACCGCGCTGCAATCGGGTGAGATCGACGTCCTCTACCGCAATTCCACCCAGACCTATCAGCGCGGCGTCACGCTCGGACTGCGGCAGGGTCCGGTGAATTTCTACGACGGCCAGGGCTTCGTCGTGAAGAAGGACCTCGGCGTCAAGGAGCTGAAGGACCTCAAGGGCGCAACCGTCTGCGTCGCGCAGGGCACCACGCACGAAGTTACGCTCGGCGATTACGGCCGCGCCAACGGCATCGACTGGAAGCCTCTCGTGTTCGACCGCATCGATACCATGTACCAGACTTTCTTTGGCGGCCGCTGCGATGCCATGACCCAGGACGCCTCCGCGCTCGCGGGTGCGGTCACGACCGCGGCCCCGAACGCGGCCGACTACGTCGTCCTGCCGCAGACGATCAGCAAGGAGCCGCTTGGTCCCTTCACCCGCAACGGGGACGAGGTCTGGAGCGACATCGTCACCTGGCTGCATTATGGACTGATCGAAGCCGAGGAGCTCGGCGTCACCCAGGCCAATGTCGAGGAGATGACGAAGTCGCAGACGCCAGCGATCCAGCGCCTGCTCGGCGCGTCCGGCGATCTCGGCTCCCGCCTCGGACTGGACAACAAATGGCTGGTCACGGTCATCAAGACCACCGGCAATTACGGCGAGATATTCGAACGCAATGTCGGCAAGGCCAGCCCGCTCAAGCTCGATCGGGGCCTCAATGGCCTCTGGAGCAAGGGCGGCTTGATGTACGCGATTCCGTTCAAGTAAGTGGCTTGGGGGTCCCGGACGCGCTGCAGCGTCCCCGGCGATGCGCAGCATCGTCCGGTGCGCTGCTGCGCAGAGCCGGGACCCAGCGGCCACAATGGGCCCCGGCTCTGCAGCGCAAGACTGCGCATTGCGCTGCATCCGAGGCACGAGACCTGGTGAACACGCCCGATGACAAAGCCTCCCCGCATCGCCCTGATCCACGCTCTCAAGCATTCCATCGCCCCGATCGAGGCGGCGTTCGCGGCTGCATGGCCGCAGGCGCGGCTGATGAACCTGCTCGACGACAGCCTGTCGGCGGATCTGGCGCGCGACGGCGTGCTCAATGATGTCATGACGAAGCGGTTTCTCGCGCTTGGCGATTATGCGGCGGCGACGGGAGCCGATGCGATCCTGTTCACCTGCTCGGCCTTCGGCCCCTGCATCGAGGCGGTCGCGCGCGCCCATGCGCCGATGCCGGTGCTGAAGCCGAACGAGGCCATGATCGAGCGGGCCGTGACCATGGGCAAGCGGATCGGCCTGCTCTCGACCTTTCCGCCGACGCTTCAGTCGATGCCGCCGGAGTTTCCGCCCTCCGTCCAGGTCGTGCCGAAACTCGCGGAAGGCGCGCTGGCGGCGCTCGATCGCGGGGACCGCGCCGCGCATGACCGGCTGCTCGTCGAAGCCTCGAAGGACCTGCGCGATTGCGACGTCATCGCGCTGGCCCAGTTCAGCATCGCGGCGACCGCCCCTCTGGTCGCGGACGCGACCAGTCGTCCGGTGGTTACGACGCCAGAGAGCGCGGTCGAAAAACTGATGAAGCTGCTGACGGCGAGGAACTAGGCGCCCGTCTTCTTTCTCCGTCGCGCGATCCTGATCGCCGACGCGAGCGCCGCCTTCGTCTCGACCACGAAATCCTCAACCAGTTCCTCGCGCGTGGCATGCGCGGCCTCCCCGGTGAGAAGTCCCTGCTCGGCCAGCATCACCACCCCGTGCAGGGCGGCCCAGATCTTGAGCGCGTGGCGTTCCCGCAAATAGCCGACCGCGGGCGCCTCGAGCGCTTCGATCACCAGCGCGAAGGTCTCGCGCGTGGCCTCGTGCAATTCGCTGCCCTTCGGCGCGCAAGACACCGTGCGCGATGCGAACATGAGGCGATAGATGCCGTTGCGGCTGAGGCCGAAATCCAGCGTCGCCTGGGCCAGACGCGACAATTTCGATTGCCGGGATGGCTTTGCCATCGCCGCTCGCAGGATCGTGCTGAGCTGACGGAATGCTTCCGCCGTCACGGCGGCCAGCAGCGCGTCACGATCGGCGAAATGCCGGTAGGGTGCCGGTTGCGAAACCCCGAGCTGCTTGGCGAGCGCCTTGATGCTGATCGCCTCGGCACCGCCGTGCTCGGCCTCGCGCAGCGCGGCCTTGATCAGGGCGTCACGCAGATCGCCATGGTGGTAGATATGGTCGGGCTTGCGGGCAGGTTGCGCGGGCATGTCGCGAACGAGCCTACAAGTTTCGGCTTGACACGGGAAGCCTCGCGCGAATGTAATAGCCTATAACTTAGAAGACGCGGAAAAACCCGCGAGCCACGACAAGGGAAACGCGCGCATCGTCGCGAAGCGAGCGCACGACCGAGGAGGCCCGATGACTGGACGTCTCAAGGTTCACGTCGATCCCGACAAATGCCAGGGGCACGCGCGTTGCAAGGCGCTGGCGCCGGAACTGTTCGAACTCGACGAATACGGCAACGCCCATGAGGCCGGGGACGGCACCGTGCCGGCGGGGCTCGAAGACAAGGCCTGGCTGGCCAAATCCAACTGTCCGGAGATCGCGATCGAGGTCACCGAAGACTAGCTTCGGCGCCGCCAGCCCTTCCCTGCCCCGCGTGCCTCCAGCGAAGACGAACCGCCAAGGGATTCTCCGCCATGTCCGACGTCAGCCAGCCCGCCGCCCATCCTCCGGTCACCGACTGGGTCCACGATTTCGACCACACTGATCCACAATGGACGGAAGATCCGTTTCCGATCTGGGACGAATTGCGCGCCGCGAGCCCGGTGGTTCACACCGATCGCTTTCTCGGCTGTTACCTGCCGACGAGCTACGAGGCCGTCCGCGAGATCGCCCACGACACCGAGCATTTCTCCTCACGCCGGATCCTCGTCCGCGATGTGCGGCCCGAGGTCGCGCGGAACGCCGCGCCGCCCATCACCTCCGATCCCCCATTTCACAAGCCCGCCAAGCAATTGCTGCTGCCGCCGTTCACGCCGGACGCGATGAAACGGCTGGAGCCGCGGGTCCGTGCCATCTGCAACGAGCTGATCGATGGCTTCATCGCCGACGGAAGCGTGGATGCGGCGGCGCGCTACACCAAGCACATTCCCGTCCGCGCCATCGCGCACATGCTGGGCATCCCCGAGAGCGACAGCGATCTCTTCGTCAAGTGGATCCACATGATCCTCGAGCTCGGCATCAAGGATGAAGCCAAGCTGCTCCAGGCGGTTCAGGAGATGAGCGCCTATTTCAGCGCCCATATCGAAGAGCGCAAGACCAGACCGACCGACGACCTGATCTCCTATTTGATGAAGGCGAGGGACAAGGAGGGAAATCCGCTCGAAGACTCCCACGTGCTCGGCTCGCTCCGCCTGCTGCTGATCGCCGGCATCGACACCACCTGGAGCGCGATCGGCTCTTCGCTCTGGCACCTCGCGAAGACGCCGGCCGATCGCGAACGCCTGATCGCCGAACCGGGCCTGATGCCGATCGCCGTCGAGGAACTGCTGCGCGCCTTTTCGCCGGTGACGATGGCGCGCGAGGTGGTCAAGGACACGACGGTTTCGGGCTGCCCTGTCAAGGCGGGGAATATGGTGCTGCTGTCCTTCCCGGCTGCGAACCGGGACCCCCTGGTGTTTCCGGATGCTGACAAAGTCGTGATCGATCGCCGCGAGAACCGTCACGCGGCCTTCGGGCTGGGCATTCACCGCTGTGTCGGTTCCAACCTCGCACGCATGGAGATGCAGGTCGCGCTGGAGGAATGGCTGAAGCGAATCCCCGAGTTTCGGCTCGATCCGGCCGGTACCGTGACCTGGTCGCAAGGCACGGTCAGAGGGCCACGCCAGTTGCCATTCCTGCTCGGAAAGGCGATGTAGGCCGTTCCAGAAACCAGGCGGAGCGGCCGGACGTGACTGACCAGACGATCAAGCCGGCCCCCGAACAGTTCGATGTCGCCGACGCCGAGCGGCGGATCAAGGCGATCCTCATCGGCTCGATCGGCAATCTCGTCGAGTGGTACGATTTCTACGCCTATACGGCCTTCGCGCTCTACTTTGCGCCCGCGTTCTTTCCCGGCAACGATCCCGTCGTCCAGCAGCTGAACGTCGCCGTGGTGTTTGCGGCAACGTTCCTGATGCGCCCGCTCGGCGGCTGGTTGTTCGGCTACCTCGCCGATCATTTCGGCCGCCGTCTCTCGCTGACGCTGTCCGTGGTCTTCATGTGCTTCGGCTCGCTGATCATCGCGCTGACGCCGACCTATGCCACGATCGGGTTCGCCGCGCCGGTGATCCTGGCGCTGGCGCGCGTCATCGAAGGCCTCAGTCTCGGTGGCGAATATGGCGCGAGCGCCACCTATCTGAGCGAGGTCGCCGATCCCCGGCACCGGGGGTTCTATTCGAGCTTCCAGTACGTCACCCTGATCGGCGGCCAGTTGACGGCCATCGTCGTGCTCTTGCTGCTGCAGAAGGTCTTCCTCACGCCGGAGGAGCTGAAGGCCTGGGGCTGGCGCATCCCGTTTGCGATCGGCGCCCTGCTCGCGATCTTTGCCGCCGTGATGCGCCGCGGACTGCATGAGACCGAAGCCTTCGAGGAGGCCAGGAAGGTCGTCAAGCCGACCGGCTCGATCGCCAACCTGCTGCGCTATCCGCGCGAGCTGCTGCTCGTGGTCGGGCTCACGGCGGGCGGCACGGCCGCGTTCTACACATTCACCACCTACATGCAGACCTTCGTCAAGCTCTCGGTCGGGCTGACCGAGGATCAGACCACCTTCGTGATCTTCGGCAGCCTGATCTTCGCCACCATCCTTCAGCCGATCTACGGCGCGATCTCCGATCGGATCGGGCGCAAGCCGCTGCTGATCTTCTTCGGTGTCGCGGGCACGCTCGCCACGGTTCCGCTGCTCATGACGCTGAAGGAGACGAAGTCTCCCGTCATGGCCTTCGTCCTGATCTGTGCAGCCTGGCTGTTCGTCGCCGGCTACACCTCGATCAACGCGGTGGTGAAGGCCGAACTGTTCCCCACGACGGTCCGCGCGCTCGGCGTCGGCCTGCCCTATGCCATCACGGTGTCGGTCTTCGGCGGCACCGCGCCGGCCATCGCGCTCTATTTCAAGACCATCGGGCACGAGGAATGGTTCTACTATTATCTCAGCGGCATCATCTTCCTGTCGCTGATCATCTATTCCACCATGCGCGACACCAAGCACGCCTCCGCGATGCACCGCCACGAGTAGCTCCATGGCCGATGACAACGACACGCCCGACAGCAAGCTGACGCGCAGCAAGGAGAAGTGGGCGCGCGAAGGCCGTTTCCTGACCGGCAAGACCGCGCGTCCGGAGGACCAGCGCCTGCCGCCGGGTCAGCACCTCACCAGGGACTGGCCGGTGCTGGATCTCGGCGTCGAGCCACCGGTCACGCGCGAGCGCTGGCGGCTCGACGTCTATGGCGCGATCGAAACGCCCGTGTTCTGGAGCTTTGACGAGTTCTCCGCGCAGAAGCAGGCGCGCATCGTCTCCGACATCCATTGCGTGACGACGTGGTCGCGCTACGACAATCAATGGGACGGGCTCGCGACGCGCGAACTGCTGGACATCTGTCAGCCGCGCGAGGATGCGCGCCACGTGGTGCTGCATTCCTACGACGGCTATACGACCAACCTCGCCCTCGACGACTTCGCCGCCGAGGACGCGTTGCTGGCCCATAGCTGGTCCGGGCAGCCGCTGACCAAGGAACATGGCGGCCCGGTGCGGCTCGTCGTGCCGCATCTGTATTTCTGGAAGAGCGCCAAATGGCTCCAGGCCATCGAGTTCCGGACCGAGGATGCGCCGGGCTTCTGGGAGGTGCGCGGCTATCACAATCGCGGCGATCCCTGGGCCGAGGAGCGCTATTCAGGCGACTAGAGCATCTTCGGTCCTGATTGAATCAGAACCGAAGCTCTAGACTCTTGTTTTGACGCGTTTTCTTCACGCGAACCGGTATCCACTTCGCTCGAAAACGCTCTAGGGTCATCTGCAACGGGAGACGGCGATGCCGACGGAACGCTTTCAATTCACCGGCGAAGGCGGCCATCAACTGGCGGCTGCACTCGAACTGCCCGACGGCGAACCCACGGCCTACGCCCTGTTCGCGCATTGCTTCACCTGCGGCAAGGACACGCTGGCCGCGAAGCGCATCTCGGTTGCGCTGGCGGCCAAGGGCATCGCCGTGCTGCGCTTCGATTTCACCGGGCTCGGATCGAGCGAGGGCGACTTCGCCAATTCGACGTTCTCCTCGAACGTCGCCGATCTGGTCCGGGCCGCCGATCACCTGCGCGACGCTCACAGGGCTCCGTCGATCCTGATCGGGCATAGTCTCGGGGGCGCGGCCATCCTGGCAGCGGCCGGCCGGATTCCCGAAGCGAAGGCCGTCGCAACGATCGCGGCGCCCTCCGACCCTGTCCATGTCACCGGCTTCTTCAGCGAGCATATCGACAGGATCCGCACCGAGGGCGAGGTGGAAGTTTCGCTTGCCGGTCGTCCATTCAGGATCAGGCGCGAATTCCTCGACGACATCGCCGAACAGGAATTGCTCAAGGACGTCGCCGGGCTGCACAAGCCGTTGCTGATCCTGCAATCGCCCGTGGACGACACCGTCGGAATCGACAACGCGACGAAGATCTTCGTTGCGGCCAAGCATCCCAAGAGTTTCGTCTCGCTCGACCATGCCGACCATCTTCTGACCAAACCGGCCGACGCGCTCTACGCGGCCGAGGTCATCGCCGCCTGGGCCAGCCGCTACGTCGAAGCGGGCAGGCCTGCGAAGGCGGCGGAGCCTGCCGCGGAGCCGCGACGGGTCGTGGTGCAGGAAACCCGCAAGAGCAAGTTCAACCAGATCATCACCGTCGGTCCGCACCATCTGGTCGCGGATGAGCCTGTCGCGGCCGGCGGCGCGGATGCCGGCCCCGGCCCCTACGACCTGCTGCTCGCTGGCCTCGGCGCCTGCACCTCCATGACCATGCGCCTGTATGCCGACCGCAAGGGGCTGCCGCTCGACCGGATCACGGTGACGCTGAAACATTCCAAGATCTACGCCAAGGACTGCGCGGAGTGCGAGACGCGCGAGGGCATGCTCGACCAGATCGAGCGCGACATCAAAATCGAGGGCGCACTCGATGCCGAGCAGCGCAGCAGGCTGATGGACATCGCCGACAAGTGCCCGGTGCACAGGACGCTGACCTCCGAGATCCGGATCGTGACGAAGGCCTTGGACTAGCGACCCGAAGGCGGCAAGAAGGATGGGTCATGGCTTCAGGATCACGCGATCGCGCGAGGAGCCGGCGACGGCGACATAGGCCTCCTTGGCACGTTCCAAGGGATAGATCGCATTCGCCTTGATCGGGAATGGCTTGAGGTGCCCGCTCGCAAAGCCCGGCCCGAGATCGCGCAGCACGGCACCCGTCGCCGCCGACGACAGGCCGAGCGTGTCGATGCCGACATAGGTGTGCTGCCCGCGATAGAATTCGAGGATGTTGAACTGGACGATGCGGTCGATCGCCGCGATCAGGATCTGCCGGCCACGCAGCGCGAGCGATTTGTGCGCGGCCTCGAAGTAGGGATCGCCCACCGTATTGAAGACGATGTCGGCGCCCTTGCCGCCGGTGAGTTCACGCACCCGCGCGGCCACGTCGGTGTCCGAGGCATCGATCACCTCGACCGGCGCGTTGCTGTGGCCTTCATAGGCTTCCGCCTTGCGCACCACGCCGATGACGCGCGCGCCCTGCCAGGTCGCGATCTGCACCGCGGCCTGTCCAACCTTGCCGTTGACGCCGAACACCAGCACGATATCGCCGCTCTTCGGAAGGCCGGCGCGGCGAAAGCCTTCCATCGCAGTGACGAAAGGCACGCCGATCCCGGCAGCTTCCTCCCAGGACACGGTGCCCGGCTTCTCGACCACCGCATCGACCTCGACGACGAGATGGCTGGCATGAGTGCCGTCACGACGGATGCCGAGATCGCCGGACGAGCCGAACACCTCGCGGCCGACCTTGCCCGCGGGCCCGTCGATCACCACGCCCGCATAGTCGCGCCCGGGCGTGCGGGGAAACACCGCATAGGGCATCAGGCCGGTCGCGGCCTTCACATCCGACGGATTGACGGCGGCGGCCTTCACCGCGATCAGGAGATCGTTCGGCCCACGGGTCAGTCCATGCCGCTCGACGACCGGCGCGAGCGCGGCGGCATTCTCGGCCTTGGCGTTGAGACGCACACAGCGCGCTTCGACGGTTTTCGCATCAGCTGACGACATGGAAACGGCTCGCTCTGGATGTGCGGGCCTTGTCGCCCCCGCAGAATGTCAAGTCAATCGGTGAAGTCAGTCCTTGGGCCTGCGGTCATAGATGCGCCTCGCCTTGCCGAGCGAGCGCTCGAGCGTCGCCGGGCCGACCGCCTTCACCTGGGCGGTGATGCCGATCGTGTTCTTGATGTGGGTCGCGATGCGGTCGGTTTGGTCGATCAGTCCGCGGCCGTCCCAGC
The DNA here is from genome assembly GCA_964423245.1 of uncultured Bradyrhizobium sp. GTDB lineage: Bacteria > Pseudomonadota > Alphaproteobacteria > Rhizobiales > Xanthobacteraceae > Bradyrhizobium. The sequence goes on from CAYREH010000003.1 coordinate 43,537, forward strand.
TTTCGGATCGGGCTTCGGCGACGATGGTCAGTTCGTCCATCCGCCCTTCCCGCGTCAATTCCAGGATGAAATGGCCGCCGCACCAATCGGTCGCCAGCAATATCTCCTCGATCTGGGTCGGGAACAAATTGACGCCGCGCAGGATGATCATGTCATCCGAGCGCCCCGTCACCTTCTCCATGCGCCGCATGCCCGGCCGCGCCGTTCCCGGCAGCAGCCGCGTCAGGTCGCGGGTGCGATAGCGGATCACCGGGAAGGCTTCCTTGGTGAGCGAGGTGAAGACCAGTTCGCCCTTCTCGCCGTCCGGCAGCACAGCGCCGGTCTCGGGGTCGATCACTTCCGGATAGAAATGATCCTCCCAGATGTGCAGGCCGTCCTTGGTCTCGATGCATTCCTGCGCGACGCCGGGCCCGATCACCTCGGACAGGCCGTAGATGTCGGTCGCGTCCATGTCGAAGGCGTCCTCGATCTCCGCGCGCATCGCGTTGGTCCAGGGCTCGGCGCCGAAGATGCCGACCTTGAGCGAGCACTGCCGCGGATCGAGCTTCTGGCGCTTGAATTCGTCGAGGATGGCGAGCATGTAGCTCGGCGTCACCGTGATGATGTCGGGCCTGAAATCGTTGATCAGCTGCACCTGGCGCTCGGTCATGCCGCCGGAGATCGGCACCACGGTGCAGCCCAGCTTCTCCGCGCCATAGTGCACGCCGAGGCCGCCGGTGAACAGGCCATAGCCATAGGCATTGTGGATGATCATGCCGGTGCGGCCGCCGGCGGCGCGGATGGAGCGCGCCATCACGTCCGACCAGGTCTCGATGTCGCGCCTCGTATAGCCGACGACGATCGGTTTTCCGGTCGTGCCGGACGAGGCATGCACCCGCACCAGCTCTTCGCGCGGGACGGCGAACATGCCGAACGGATAATTGTCGCGCAGATCGGTCTTCACGGTGAAGGGGAATTTCGCGAGGTCAGACAATTCGCGAAAGTCGACGGGATGTACGCCGGCCTTGTCGAATGCCTGGCGATAATGCGCGACATTGTCATAGGCATGTTTCAGCGACCAGGCCAGCCGCTGCGTCTGCAGCGCCATGATCTCGTCGCGCGATGCGCGTTCCTGCGCGTCCATGTCCGGGCTATATTCGTTGCCGCCGGCCTTGCGCCTCGTCAGAGCCATCCTCGTTTCCCCACACCATGTGTTTGTTCTTTTATTTGTCTTGCTGATCCTGTTCGGGCAGCCACGCGCCCGGAATGACCCGCGAATGTCCGCGGAATTCGGCGATCACGGTATCGCCGACGGTGATGCGCACGTCGTAGATGCCGGAACGGCCGCCGCGGGTGATCTCGCGCGCCGTGGCAACCAGGCGATCGCCGAGCTTGCCGGGTTTGATGAAGGTGATCTGCCCCTGCGCCGCGACCACGCGCGCATTGTGCGAGTTGCAGGCAAACGCAAAGGCGGAATCCGCGAGCGTGAAGATGAAGCCGCCATGGGCGATGCGCTGGCCGTTGACCATGTCGGGCCGCACCGTCATCGCGAGCGTCGCAAAGCCCGGCCCGATCTCGACGATCTCCATGCCGAGGCCCTTGGACGCATCGTCCTCCGCCCACATCGCATCGGCGCAGGCCCTCGCAATATCCTCAGGCGACAAGGCAGGTTTGACGGTCACGCGCTTCTCCCCGACGATTTTCTCGTGATGTTCTGCTGGATGGTCGGCGCTGTCAAATCAGGCGGCGCAAGAGCCTTGCGGCGGTGCGACGCGCCGGGTCAGACATGGTCGTAGTCGACCACGACCCGTCCGGATGCAGGCTTGGCCTGACAGGTCAGCACGAAGCCGGCCTTCAGCTCCCACGGTTCCAGCGAATAATTGATGTCCATCGGGGCCTCGCCCTCCACCAGCTTGGCGCGGCAGGTGGAGCACATCCCGCCCTTGCAGGCGAAGGGCAGATCGACACCGGCGCGTAGCGCGGCATCGAGAATGGCCTCGCCCTCGGCGACGGGCACGTCGCGCCGCTTGCCGTCGATGATGAGCGAGGCGATAGCCTTGGGTGGCGCATCGGGCGCGACGATGGTCTTCGGCCGCGGCTTGCCGCCGAATTCCGAGACGAAACGTTCGACATGGATCCGTTCCTCGGCGATGCCGAGTTGGCGGCAGGTCGCCTCGATCTCCTCGCTCATCCCGAGTGGGCCACAAATGAACACATGATCGACGCTCGCCGCGGGGACCAGCGACCGCAGCACCACCCTCACCTTCTCGCCGTCGAGCCGGCCATGCAGGATCGGGATGTCCTGCTCCTCGCCGGAAATGACATGGAAGATCGAGAGGCGATCGATGAAGCGGTCCTTCAGCTCCTCCAGCACCTCGCGGAACATGATCCGGTCGGTGGCGCGGTTGCCGTAGAACAGGAAGAACCGGCTCTCCGGCTCGCGGGCGAGCGTACCCTTGACGATCGACAGGATCGGCGTGATGCCGGAGCCGGCGGCAAAGCCGACATGGATGCGGCCGCCATCGGCAGCAGGAACCAGCCCGAAGCGCCCGGTCGGCGTCATGACGTCGAGCTGGTCGCCTCGCTTCAGGTCCTCCGCAGCCCAGTTCGAGAACGCGCCACCATCGACCTTCTTCACGGCAATGCGGATCTCGCCGTCGTCGGGGCCGGAGCAGATCGAATAGGAGCGGCGGACTTCTTCTCCATCGAGCATCGTGCGCAGCGTGAGGTACTGGCCCGGAGTGAAGGCGTAGTCGCTCTTCAGCTCGGCGGGAATCGCGAATGTCATCGACACGGCGTCGGAGGCCTCCCGGCGGAGATCGTCGACGGCCAGGCGATGGAAACGTGGTGCGGCTAAGGACATCGATGATACCCTAGGTTTTCGCCATGCAGTCATTGCGAGCGAAGCGAAGCAATCCAGACTGTCTCGGCGGATACATTTCTGGATTGCTTCGCTGCGCTCGCAATGACGACGGGGTTGGCATCTTGCTCAGATCAATGACACTTGAAATAGTCGAAGGGTTCGCGGCAGGTCTTGCAGCGCCAGAGCGCCTTGCAGGAGGTCGAGCCGAACTCGGACAACAGCTCGGTGTTCTCCGAGCCGCATTGCGGACACGCGACCGCTTGTCCACCGAACAGCGCGCGTCGCGAGCTCGCAGCTTGCGGCGGTGCAATGCCGTAGGCACGGAGCTTCTGCCGCCCCTCCTCGCTCATCCAGTCGGTCGTCCAGGCCGGCGACAGCACGGTGCGGATCCGCGGCGCATGGAAGCCGGCGCGCTCCAGCGCCACCTCGATCTCGAGCGCGATCATTTTCATCGCCGGGCAGCCGGAATAGGTCGGCGTGATCGCGACCTCGACCTGCTCGCCGTCGACCGTGACATCGCGGAGCACGCCGAGATCGGCGATCGTCAGAACCGGGATTTCAGGATCGACCACGCTCGCGGCGGCCTCCCAGGCGCGCAGGCGCGCTGCGGCGTCATGGTCGAGCGCGGTCACCATGTCAGCCCCGGAAAGGTCCGCTGCATCGATTGCAGCTCGGAGAGGAGATGGCCGAGATGCTCGCTATGCCGGCCGGAACGGCCGCCCTGCTGCGCCCAGTCGTTCTGCGGCAGCGCGAGCGTGGCCTCGCCGAAGATCCCGGAGACGGTCGTCTGCCAGCGCCCCCGCAGCACCCCGGGATCGATGGCGACACCGGCCTGGATCAGCGCGCGCTCGTCGGCATCCACCGCGAACATCTCGCCGGTGAAGGCCCAGAGGTGATCGATCGCGGCCTGCGCCCGCCGATGGCTCTCGTCGGTGCCATCGCCGAGCCGGATGATCCATTCCGAGGCGTGGCGCAGGTGATAGGCGCTCTCCTTCTCCGACTTCGCGGCGATCGCGGCGAGCGTGGGATCGCTGGATCCCATCATCGCGCGCCAGTACAGATCGGCGAAGGCGGAATAGAAGAACTGGCGGACCATCGTCTGGGCAAAGTCGCCGTTCGGCTGCTCGACCAGCAGCAGGTTGCGGTACTGGCGGACATCCCGCAGATAGGCGAGCTTGTCCTCGTCATTGTCCCGCCCCTCGGCCCTTGCCGCGTAGCTGTAGAGTTCGCGGGCCTGGCCGATGAGGTCGAGCGCGATGTTGGAAAGCGCCATGTCCTCTTCCAGCATCGGGGCGTGGCCGCACCATTCCGACAGGCGATGCCCGAGGATCAGCGCATCGTCGGCACGGCGCAGCGTGTAGAGCACCAGGGGCGTCTCGGTGACGGTGATGTTGGCGACGGGCATCACATATGCCCCACTTCCTTGGGCACCTCGTAGAAGGTGGGGTGCCGGTAGACCTTGGATTCCGCCGGCTCGAACATCATCCCCTTTTCAGCGGGATCGCTGGCGGTGATCGCGGCCGACGGCACCACCCAGATCGAGAGCCCCTCGCCGCGGCGGGTGTAGATGTCGCGCGCGGCCTGCAGGGCCATGGTGGCGTCGCTTGCATGCAGCGAACCGACATGTTTGTGGGCGAGACCATTGCGGCTGCGGATGAAGACTTCCCAGAGCGGCGTGTTCGGCGTGGCCATCGCGATCTCTCCCTATTCTGCGGCTTGTGCGGTCTGACGATGGGCGCGCTTCGCGGCATAGGCGGCCGCGGCCTCGCGCACCCAGGCGCCATCCTCGTGCGCCTTGCGGCGCGCCGCCATGCGGTCGCGGTTGCACGGGCCGTTGCCGGCCAGCACCTGCTTGAATTCGGTCCAGTCGATCTCGCTGTAGCGCCAGTGTCCGTCGGCATCCTGCGTCATGCCGGGATCGGGAATGGTGAGGTTCAGATAGTGCGCCTGCGGCACCGTGGCATCGACGAATTTCTGGCGCAGCTCGTCGTTGGAGAAGCGCTTGATCTTCCATCGGGTCGAGGCGTCGCTGTGCTGGCTCGCCGCATCCGGCGGCCCGAACATCATCAGCACCGGCCACCACCAGCGATTCAACGCATCCTGCGCCATCGCCTTCTGTTCGTCGGAGCCACGGCACAGCGTCACCATGATCTCGTAACCCTGGCGCTGGTGGAACGACTCCTCCTTGCAGACGCGGATCATGGCGCGCGCATAGGGGCCATAGGAGCAGCGGCACAGCGGGATCTGGTTCATGATTGCGGCGCCGTCGACCAGCCAGCCGATGACGCCGATGTCGGCCCAGGTCAGCGTCGGATAGTTGAAGATCGAGGAGTATTTGGCCTTGCCCGCCAGCATGGCATCCACGAGTTCCTCGCGCGAGGTGCCCAGCGTTTCCGCGGCGGCATAGAGATAGAGGCCATGCCCGCATTCGTCCTGGACCTTGGCGAGCAGCGCGGCCTTGCGGCGCAGCGTCGGCGCCCGCGTGATCCAGTTGCCCTCGGGCAGCATGCCGACGATTTCGGAATGGGCGTGCTGGGAAATCTGCCGGGTCAGCGTCTTGCGATAGGCGGCCGGCATCCAGTCGTTGGGCTCGATGCGCTCTTCCGCATCGATACGGGCCTGGAACGTCGCGGCCAGGCCTGCGTCCTCGAGACCGCGATCATCGGCCTCGGCATTGTTCAGCGCCTGGGTGTACATGCGCGTCCTCCCGTTTTATTGGAAGGCAATGTATATCAAAATTCATCTCATGCAAGATATTTCTGTAACACGTCGTCAGATCTCGAACCGCCGGTCGAGAAGCTTTCGGGCCGGCGGCAACGCCCCCTTTTCGTTGGTGCCATGGACATCGAGCCAGTGCTCGGAGGACGCCAGCAGCGCGCGATAGATCTCGCCGCAGAGGGTGCGCGCGGCCCTGCCCGGCCAATCCCCCGGCAACAGGCTTTCGGGCAGCAGCGGATCGCGCAGCACGACGCGGCGATAATAGTGGATCAGCAGGATGCGCGCGGTGAAGGCCTCGGCATCGGAGAGCGCCGCCCCTCGCCTGATCGCAGCGTGCAGCGGCTCGAACATTCTCATGAATTTCAGATAGGCGTCAGCTGTGCGCTCCAGCGGCCAGCTCGCCTCGAGCAGGCGGCGGCCATCGTCGTCCTCGGCCGAGACTTCCAGCCGGATCGCCCCGGCCGCCTCACCCGGTACCGGCACGCCCGCCGGCGCCACCCACACGCCGGGCAAGGGAGTTCCGAAGCCCGCATTGCGCAACGCATCGCGCGCGAGGTCGCGATCGTCTCCGTTGCCGATCAGGAGCAGTTCGAACCGGCCAGTCCAATCCGACGGAGGCGGATCGTAGATGTGCCGCGTCGCGGCCTCGAAGGTCTGCCGGCCCTTGTCGGCAAGCCGATAGAAACTGTTGCGGCCGACCTTCTCGCGCGCCAGCCAGCCATCGGAGGCGAGACGCGACATCGCCGTGCGCACGACGCCCGCATCGATGTCGAGGCCTTCGAAGAACTCCAGCAGCGTGCCGAGCCAGACCGAGCCGCCGCGCGGCACGATGGCATCGCCGAACACGGTGATGACGATGGAGCCGGTGCGTGACGGCTCACGCTTGAGCTGGTCGATGATGCGGGAGAGCGGATGGGCCATGCGCGAGCCATAGCGCGTTTGGCGCGTGCGCGACAATGGACGGTGGCGACGCCGTTGCTTTCCCTCTCCCCGTTCCTAGCGAAGGCAATCACATATGGATTTCAGGAGAACTGCGCGGCTTGCTCCCGCCTCTCCCGCCTGCGGGTGAGGGTTTTCACCCCGCGGGGATATCTTCCGCAATTCCCGACAATTCCGGCGCGGAGATACCCGCTCCCCCGCAATCGGCAGAGGGAGCACACCGCCGATGACGGCACGGTGAGAATACCATCTCCGATCGCTCTCCCCGCGAGCGCGGGAAAGGCAAGCGATCACCGGTGCGGATCGGGATAAGCGAGGCTGCGCCAGCCGCTGCGGTCGAAGGGACGCCACTGGCCTTCCTTCTGCGCGAGGCGATCGGCGACTGCATAGACGGCGGCGGGATGATGACCCATGCCGCAATGGCTGCTATCGACCTCGATGCTCTCGGTCTCGCCGCCACTCTTCTCCATGCAGCCCTGCCAGGCACAGACGCCGTCGGTGCGGCTGAAGATCGCCGTCGTGGGCACCGGCGGCGGAACGGCGAGGTCGCTGCCGAAGCGCGGATCGACCTGGTCGGCCTTCTGGCCGCTCGCCCATTCATAGACACGCCAGGCATTGGTGGATTTCGGATCTCCGGCGAACGGACTGCCGAGCGTGATGACCTGGCGCACGCGGTCCGGCATCATCTTGGCGAGCTGACGCGCATAGAGGCCGCCGAGGCTCCAGCCGACCAGGCTGACCTTGCGGCCGTGGTTGTCGTTGAGCTCCTGAACCAGATCGACCATGGCATCCTGCACGCCCTCGCGCAGGCCATAGTTGCGGCCCTGCCGCCAGCCGCTGACGGCGTAGCCTTTGCCCGCCAGAAACGCGCGCAGCGCGCGCGTTGACGCATCGGATGCCACGAGGCCCGGCAGGACCAGCACCGGATGTCCGTCCCCGCGCGGCGCGAGGCTGAGCAGCGGCAGCGCGCCAAGGAATGCACCGAACTCGTGGAGCGCGCGTCCTTCAAGAAACATCAGGGTACGGGACGGCGGACGAAGCGTCTGGGCAGTCGCGGTCATCAAATGGTCCTTCGGAGATCCGGCCGCCATGCCGGCACAGGGCAATGAATTCCCAACACGCTGGCTTCGCTTACGTTCCGCAGCGCAACATGAATCAGCTAGGCACAAGCCACCAGCCATTCAAGCCGGAGAAACGCGGGGCCACAAGAGGCCCTGAGCATGGACCGGCGGACGTGACGCAAAAGTCACAGCCATCTCAGCAGGAATTCTACGGAGTAGAGCGCAAGCCCGGCGAGCCCCCCGATCAGGGAGCCGTTGAAACGGATGTATTGCAGGTCGCGCCCGATGTTGATTTCGATCAGCGAAATCAGCTGCGTCATGTTCCAGGCCTTGACCTGATCGGAGATGAAGGTCGAGACGCCGCTCTTCTGGTCCTCGACGAAACTGCGGAGCACGGTCACCAGCCCCTTGTTGATCTCGCCGCGCAATTCGGCATCACCCGTCAGCGCATCGCCCGCGGCAACGAACATGCCGGCCAGATGCTGCTGCAGGATCTGCGTCTCTCCACTGGCGCTGCGTTCGATGAACGAGCGCAAATTGACCCACATGGTGCGCGCCAGATCCGCAAGCTCGGGCCGGGCAAGAAGATCGCGCTTCAATCCGTCGATGCGCTCGATATACGCCGGGTCGGTCCCGAGACGGTCGACGAAGGTCAGCACCATGCGATCGAATTCGCCGCGGAACGGATGCTGTGGATCGTTGCGCACCTCCTCGAAGAAGGCGGTCGCGGTGGCGACGATCTTGTTCACCAGAAACCTGTCGGCACGGTAGAGCCTCAGCAGCGTCGGCAACTCCGCGCGCACCTTGTCGCGGATCATCGCCATGGTCTCGGTCTGGTTCAACGTTTCGTGCATCACGCGCAGGAGGTCGTCGAACAGGATCTGATGCCGTCCCTCCGCCACGAACCCGCGCAGCGTGCCCGCGGCGAGCGGTGCGAGATCGATCGACTGCAGTTGCGCGGAGATCCTGCGGCTGATGAATGTCATCAGCCCCGAGTTTTCCGTCGCCGCGACAGCTTCCGGCAACAGGCGCAATGCAAACCGCGCCAGATCTTCACTGCGTTTGCGGTCGCGCAGCCAGTCGGCGACGAAGCTGCCGAAATCGATCTGCTTCAGCTTGGCCTCGACCGGCCCAGCCGCCAGAAAATGCACCTGGATGAACTCGCCGAGCTTGTCGGCGATGCGGGCCTGGTTGCTCTGGATGATCGCCGTATGCGGGATCGGCAGGCCGAGCGGCCGCTTGAACAGCGCGACCACCGCATACCAGTCGGCCAGCCCGCCGATGGTCGCGGCCTCCGCGAAGGCGGCGATGAAACCGAACACGGGATGCACCGGCAGCAGCCATTTCGCCAGGACGAACAGGGCCAGTGTCGAGGCCAGCACGAGCGTCGCCAGCGCCTTGACGCGACGCAGCTCGGCCGCGCGTTCCGTGTCGCCGGGGGTGTCGAAGGAGAAGGTGCTTCTCGAAGCCATGACTGCATCACCCTACTCGTCATTGCGAGCGAAGCGAAGCAATCCAGACTCCTTCCGCAGAACGATCCTGGATTGCTTCGTCGCTCCGCTCCTCGCAATGACGGCTGCAGCGCAAAACAAAAGGCCCGCCGAAGCGGGCCTCGAATTCAGTTTGGCTTGCGCCGGATCAGGCGGTCTTGTTGTAGACCTTGGCGAAGTTGTCCTGGGCCGTCTTGGCGCTGTTGGCGGCGAGCTTGCCGAGATAGTCGGCGGTGGCCTTGGCACGCGAGACGAACACTTCGCCGCGCGAGCGGAGCAGGCCCGACTGGATCTCGACGGCTTCGCTGATCGACTTGGCCGATGCCAGCTTGTCGATGCCCGAGAAGAACGCCTCGGCGTCCTCGTAAATCGCCTGCTGGATGTTGCGGCTGATCTTGCCGGCCTCTGCGACGGACTCGGTCACCGCGTTCTCGACGGCGGCGGTCACCCGCTCGGAGCCTGCGAACACTTCGGCGGCACGATCCTTGGCCGTGGTGGCGGTCTTCTTGACGAACTCACGGGCAGCCTCGGGAACTTCCAGGTTCTGGATGTTCTTGAAGGCGTCCTTGAAGCCCTCGAAAGGGGTATTGGTTTCGGTGGTCATGGGGTTTCTCCATCCTCATTGATCTGAGCTATGGGCTCACCCCGTCCGTATTGGCCCGGGGCATCTCCTATATGGCATAGTTAATGGTGCGATGCAACATCTTTGCTGCACTGCGATATCACGAAACCGTGAACCGCCTTATAAACCGGCAGACTGCTGCCTTCCTGGCTTGACGCCTCCTGTGCATGGGGTTGTTTTCCAGTTTTTCGATCCGGGCGCGCCGCTCAGCGTTCGACGGCCCCGGGCAGCCCATAGGCCTCCATCTGGGCCCGCACCTGCGCGACGTTGTGGCCAAGCACCACGAGATCGTGGGTCTTGCCATCGACATCCCGGACGTGGTCGCGCAGCAAGGCCTCCGCCTTGAAGCCGAGACTCTCGAACAGCGCGATCGCCGCCTGCTGGTCAACCGTCATCTGGACCGACAGCTTCTCGAGGCCGGCCCCCAGTGCGAGCGCAAACGTCTCCTGCGATAGCACCTTCCCGACCCCCTTGCCGCGGACGGCGTGTGACACCACCATCCGGATTTCGCCGACATGCGGCGACCAGGAATGCGGGTCGCGCACCAGCGTGCCACAGCCGACGACCTTGCCATCCTTCACCGCAAGCAGACTCGTGATCGCGCCGCGCTCGATCTCCTTGACCCAGGCCGACAGCACCTTCGGTTCGCTGATGTTGCGGGGCAGGAACAACAGGTCGTGGCTCGGCAGGCCCTTGCCGAAGGCCAGCATGGCGGCCTCGTCCGCCGCCGACATCAGGCGGATCTCGATCGAGCCGGCGTCGGTGTTGATCAGGCGCGGATAGGAACGCTGCTCGCTCATGTCGATCTCTTCCCAAGCCAGGAGTCCAGTTTCGGCCAAAGCCGCTTCACCGCGTTGGCGCCGGCGACCAGCGAGACGTGCCCGCCCTTCAGGATGACCTCTTCCTTGTCGGCAGAACCGACCCTGGCGATGAGGTGCTTCGCCGCGTCATAGGGGACGATGTGATCATGCTCGGCCACCGCATGCAGGATCGGCACCGTGATGTTCTCAAGCCTCGCCGCGCGGCCGCCGACGGACATCGTGTCGTTGAACAGCTTGTTGTCCCACATCAGGTCCTTGGTGATGGCGCGGAAATATTCGCCGGCCAGCGGCAATGTATCCGTCGCCCAGCGATCGAACATCCGGTAGGACTTCACGAACTCGTCGTTCCAGATGTTCTCCCAGAGCTGGATCTGGCTGGCCGTGCGCGAGGCCGGGCGCAGCATTTCGAACGAGGACAGGATCATCTCCGGCGGCACGTTGCCGACGCTGTCGACGAGACGGTCGACGTCGAAATAGCGGCGATCGGAGAAGTTGGAGAACAGCTTCATCTCGCGGAAGTCGATCGGCGTCGTGAAGCAGATCAGGTTCTTCATCGGCCCGTCCTTGTGGATCGCGCCGTACAGCAGCGACAGCACGCCACCGAAGCAATAGCCGATGACGGAGACATCCCGCTCCCCGCAATCGGCTTGCACGCGTCGCACGCAATCCGGAATGAAGTCGAGGACGTAGTCCTCCATCCGCAGGTTCTTCTCCTCCGGGCGCGGCGCGGTCCAGTCCAGCATGTAGACGTCGTAGCCACGCCTGAGCAGGAACTCGATGAAGCTCTGACCGGGCACCAGGTCGAGAATGTAGCCGCGATTGGTCGTCGCCATCACGATCAGCACCGGCACGCGGTAGATCTCGTCAGACATCGGCCGGTAATGATAGAGGCTCATCGTGCCGCGCGACTGCAGCACGTCTTTCGGGGTCGCGCCGAGCGCCGGCCCGGAGCTGGAGATATACTCGACGCCCTTGATGCTGCGCTGGATGGCGCGCTGCACCTCCGCCTGGATCCGCTCCGGGATGGACGCGAGGTCGAGTCCCGCCGTCGCGTTCATGCCTGCTCTCCGTTCTCCGGAGGCGGACGCTTCGTCCGCGGCGGCCGCTGCACGGCATCGGATGGCTGCGAGACTCCGGCGCCTGACGCCAACTGCCCCAGCATGAATTTCATCTCGCCGATCTGCGCTTCGATCGAGGCCAGCCGCTCCCCAAGGCCCGTCACCTGCTCGCGGCTGGGGAGGTTCATGGCGACAAGATACTTCTCCATGAGTTCGCCGAGCTGCTTCTGGGCGCCTGCTGCAACGCCACCTGCGCGATTCATCGCCTGCGAGAATTCGGGCGAAGCCATGGCCTTGTTGGCGAAAGCGTTGAAGCCCTTCTCCATCTCGCCGACCATGGTCTGCCACATCGCGACCGGATCGTGGGTCTTGTCGGTCATCGTTCCCTCCTGACGCCGGAGCTTCAGCCCCCTCTTTTTTCGCCATACGACACCGTTGCACGAGACGGGTCAACGGGCCCGACTTTCGGTGCGGTGCACAACGTGCTTCTTTGCCGCGCTGAACCGTGCGATACAGCGATCATCCGAAGCCATAGGGGAACGCCGCCCGTGACTGCCCACCAGCCGCCCCAGACCGTCCGCGCCAACGGCATCGACATCTGCTACGAGATCTTCGGCAACGACAATGCCGAGCCGCTGCTGCTGATCATGGGCCTCGGCGCGCAGATGATCCACTGGGACGACGCGTTCTGCGAACAGCTCGCCGTGCGCGGCTTTCGCGTCGTCCGGTTCGACAATCGCGACATCGGCAAGTCCAGCCACATGACCGGGGGCAAGCGTCTCACCCCGCTGGAACTGCTGAAGCTGCGCTTTCTCAGGATTCCGGTGGATGCCAGCTACAAGCTGATCGACATGGCGAAGGATACGATCGGTCTGCTGGATGCCCTCGACATCAAGTCGGCGCATCTCGTCGGCGCCTCCATGGGCGGCATGATCGCTCAGGAGGTCACGCTATCGTTTCCGCATCGCGTGCGCTCGCTGACCTCGATCATGTCGACAACAGGCAATCCGCGCCTGCCGCCGCCGACCCGCGAAGCCGCCGCGATGCTGATGGCCCCGCCGCCGCGAACCAAAGAAGAGTACATCGTCCGGTTCTGCCGGACCTGGAAAGTGTTACGCGCAGGATCGTTCCCGGACGAGGAGGCGCTCGATCCCAGCCGCGCCGAGCGCACCTTCGCGCGCGGGCTCAATCCGGCCGGCGTCGGACGTCAGCTCCGCGCCGTGCTCGCCTCCGGCAGCCGCAAGGAACGCCTGCATGCGGTCAAGGCCCCGACGCTGGTGATCCACGGCACGGTCGATCCGCTGGTTCGGCCCGAAGCCGGCAAGGACACGGCCGCGTCGATTCCCAATGCCAAGCTGTTGATGATCGACGGCATGGGCCACGCGCTGCCGATGCGGTTCTGGCCCGACATCATCGACGCCATCGACAAGCATGCGCATGGCGCGGCGGCGCAGGCGGCATAGACCGACGCAGGTCTCTCCGCGGTGACCATGTGAGCTTTCGGTTACTGTCTTACCGAACGCCGGGACGACGGCTATAGAAGCCCATCAAACACAGGCAGAGGCTGCGATTTCGCGGAGGTTCCTATGCATCTCGTCATCCGTTCCGTCACAATGATTGCGGCTTCCCTTCTTGTGCTGTCTCTCGGGAGAGGCGAAGCGACCGCCGGCAGCGCGCAGGACGAAGCCAACCGCAGCGCCGTCATCGCCTTTTACGAGAAGGGTCTCAATCAGAAGGATGCCGACGCCGCCCTCGCCTATGTCGGAGACCGCTACGTCCAACACAATCCCAATGCCGCAGACGGTCCCGACGGCTTTCGCAAGTTCATCGGCTTCCTGCGTGATAAGTTCCCGAACTCGCACAGCGAGATCAAGCGCTCGTTCGTCGACGGAGACTACGTCATCCTCCACGTTCACGCCGTTCGTGAACCCGGCACGAGAGGAAATGCGATCGTCGACATCTTCAAGCTGGAGAACGGTAAGATCGTCGAGCACTGGGACGTCGTGCAGCCGATTCCGGAAAATCCGGCGAACGGCAATACGATGTTTTGACAGATCGAGCGGGCCGAATTCCTAGCCCTTTCTCGCCATCCAGATCACGTGGCGCGCGCCGCCGCCACTGCCGGTGGCGCGGACGTTGATCTCGTTGACGTCGAAGCCGGCGGTCTTGAGGCGCTTGGTGAAGGCCGGATTCGGTCCCGACGACCACACTGCGAGCACGCCGCTAGGCCGCAGCGCCGTTTTCGCCGCCTTGAGCCCGCTCGCGCTGTAGAGCGCATCATTGCCTTTCCGGGTCAGTCCTTCCGGCCCATTGTCGACATCGAGGAGAATCGCATCGAAGGCGGCGCTCTTGGCGCGGATCACTTCGCCGACATCGATCTCGCGGATGCTGACCCTGGGATCGTCGAGGCAATCGCCAAAGACCTCGGCCATCGGACCACGCGCCCAGGCCACTACGGCGGGGACAAGCTCGGAGACCACGATCTTCGCCTTGCCGGGCAGCACGGTCAGCGCCGCGCGCAGCGTAAAGCCCATACCGAGGCCGCCGATCAGGACGACCGGCTTTGCGACTTTCTCGATCTGCTTCGCCGCGAGCGTCGCCAGCGCGGCCTCCGACCCTGACAGGCGGTTGTTCATCAGCTCGTTGGTGCCGAGCTTGATGGAGAACTCCTTGCCCCGCCGCATCAGGCGGAGTTCCTCGTCGGAGCCGGGGATCTTGGCGGTATCGAGTTTTTGCCAGGGAATCATGGGAGACGTTTAGCATGAAGATCGGCCGCAGGAAGGTCGGCCCCATTCCGCCACCTACGATCCCGCCCAGACGTCCAGCACGTAGCGGTTCGTCGTGCCCATCTCCTCGATCCATCGCGCGGCCGCGGCGGCATCGGCACCGGTCTTGTCGCGGTGGATCGCGACCAGCGCGGCCTTGACGTCGGGCTCCATCCGGCCACCGTCACCGCAGACATAGATGATCGCGCCCTGCGCAATCAGCGGCCACACCTTGTCCTTTTGCGCGGCAAGCACGTGCTGCACATAGGTCTTCGGTCCGTCCGCGCGCGAGAACGCCGTGAACAGCTCGGTGATGCCGCTCGCCGCCAGCGCCTTCAATTCATCGGCATAGAGGAAATCCTGGTCGGGATGGCGGCAGCCGAAGAACAGCATGGCAGGACCAAGCGTGACGCCCTTGGCCTTGCGCGCGGCGCGCTCCTGAAGGAAACCGCGGAATGGCGCAAGGCCCGTGCCCGGCCCGATCATGATGATGGGACGTGCGGAATCCTCCGGCAGCCGGAAACCGGCCTTGGTCTCGCGCACCGTTGCGTAGATCACATCGCCTGTCCGGCGGTCCGCCAGGTAGTTCGAGCAAACGCCCTTGTAGGTCCCGCGCCCGGAAGCAGCTACTCCCTCGACCACGCCGACGGTGATGCTGCAGCGCCCGGCATCGACCAAGGGCGACGACGAGATCGAATAGTACCGGGGCGCCAGCAGCGAGAGCATTTCCAGATAGGCATGGAACGGCAGCTCGCAGGCCGGATGCTCGAGCAGCAGGTCGAACACCGATTTGCGCTTGGCAAGAATTTCGGCGCGATAGCGCTCCGCAGCACCGGCTTCCTCGCCCACGAAGGCGAGCAGCTTCGGCCTGGTGACCGGGCAGCGGGTGTGCTCGGCCATGATCTGGATCTGCTTGCGCGTGGCGACCTGCTGGAGTTCGACGAAATCGGTCAGCAGCTGCCCGATCGAAACGGTATCGCCGACCGGCAGTTGCGCACGTCGGCCTTCGGCGACGCGCAGCCGGATCTGGTCCGCCGGCAAGAAACCGAAGCGGCGCGCGACGGCATCGACCAGCGCCGGATCGTTGCGCGGCACGACGCTGAGATGATCGCCAACGCGGTAGCTTGCGCCTTGCGGCAGCTGCACCTCGATGTGCCGCGTGGAACGCGTTGACGGATTCGGCCCGCTCCTGTTCTGGAGTTCGTCGTTGGCGAGCACGTTCATGGCGACGGCACCGCCGAGCGCCGCAATGGTGTTCACCGCGCCCGGGGCTACGGGCTCGACCGAATAAAGCGGCTGATCCTCCGCGCTGCGGCTGAACTCCGCGGCGAGCCCGAACTCCTTCATCGCCGCCGGGGCGAGCGCTGCGAACCAGCTCTCGAACTGGCCGTCGAGGTCGCTTCGTGCATCGCCCTCACCGCGCGCATGGACGCTGCGGGCGCCGCGGGCGGCCAGCCGCTCGTCGATGATGCGCGGCACCGACTGATAGGTCGCCGCCCAGTCGCTGTTGCCGCAGCCGAAGACGGCGTAACGCACCTGCGCCAGTTCGTCCCTGGCGCCCTCGCCCTGCAGCCATTTCACGAATTGCGTGGCGTTGTCCGGCGGCGCACCGTTGTAGGAGGCGCAGAAGATCAGGACGCCGCCCTCCCGCGGCAGCTGGCCGACGGCCTCATCGAGCGGGGCGAGCCTGCTGGCGAACCCGTTGACCGTGGCGAGGTCGGCGACGCGCGTGGCGAGTTCCTCGGCGGTCCCGAGATTGGATCCGTAGAGTACCAGGAGCGGCGTATTGTGGCCCGGCCGGGTCGCAGCTCGCGGCGCGCTCATGCCGGGCATCGACGCCGCAGCCGGTGCACCGGCAAAGGCTCCGCGCTCCCGGTCTGCACGTGGACGCACCTTGATCTTGAAACCTTCCGGCTTGATGGTCAGCGTCTCCTTCAGATGCATCTGGTAGCGCTGATGGTCGATCAGGCGGAAGCGTTGCAGGATCATCCCGAGCGCGAGCGCGGCCTCGTGCATCGCAAAGCCGCGGCCGATGCAGGCGCGCTGGCCGTTGCCGAACGGCTTCCAGGCATTCAGCGGCCGCTTCGCCTCTGCCTCGCGGCTGAAATTCTCGGGATCGAACGCATCCGGGTTCGGGCCCCACACCGCGGGATCACGATGCAGCGCCGTCACCAGGATAGTGATGAAGGTGCCCTTCTTGAGCCTGTATTTGCCGCCGCCGATGGTCTCATCGGAAAGCGGCGAGATGCCGTAGGCCGGCGCGGGCGGCCACAGCCGCAGCGCTTCCTTCAGGATCTGGGTGATGTAGGTGAGCTGGGTGACCTGCTGATAGGTCGGCCTCGCCTCGACATCGGGACCGAACACGCGGTCAACCTCGTCATAGGCCTTCTTCAGGATCTCCGGATGCTTCAGCAAAGCATAGAGCGTGTAGGACAAAAGGCCGCTGGTGGTCTCGTGACCCGCGATCAGGAAGGTGTTGATCTGGTAGCGGATGTTGACGTCGTCGAGTTGCTTGCCGCTCGAGCGGTCGACGCCGGTCATCATCGCCGCCAGCATGTCCTTCTTGTCGTCAGCAACCTCTGCGCTCTTGCGACGCTCGGCAATGATCTCGTCGACCATCTTGTTCATGAAGGCGACGTCCTCGCCAAGCGTCTTGCGCCGCTTCTGCATCCAGAGCTGCTCGAACGGCAGGCCGCGCGTCATCATGATGGTTTCGAGCGAGCGCACCAGCGACTCGACATAGGGATGGTAGTCGCTGCGGTAGAACGAGTTGAAGCGATAGTCGAACCCGCACAGGCCGATCGTGTCCAGCGTCAGCGCGGTCATGTCGTGGACGACGTCGATCTCGTCGTCGGCGTTGAGCCGCTCCCATTTCTTGACGAGTTGCTCGGCGATGTCGACCATGCTCGGATGGTAGGACTGCATGGCCCGGTTGCCGAACGGCTGCAGCAGGATGTTGTGCGCCTTGCTCCAGTTGGGCTCGCGCGTGTCGGCGGTGAACAGGCCATCGCCGCCGACCGCGCGCACGCGGCGCAGCGCGCCGCGCACGGTCTTGTCGAATCGCTTCTCGTCGGAGAGCTCGTCGACCAGATCGTGGCCGGCGACGACCACGATCGGGGATCCCATCATGTCGAGCCAGAAGATCGGCCCGAGCTCCTTCGCCAGCCGCGTCAGGTCCTGAATGGGCGCTGACGAGTCCAGCGACAGCATGTTGCCGACCACCGGCTTGGTCGGCGGATGCGGAATGGGATCGAGTCGGTTCCTGGTTGGCATTAAATACGTTTCCCCCAATCTCGGTCTTCAACGTCGTCATTGCGAGGAGCGAAGCGACGAAGCAATCCAGACTTCCACCACGGACACATGCTGGATTGCTTCGCTTCGCTCGCAATGACGGCTGCTAGCCAAATCGTTTCCTGCGCCATTCGATGAGCTTGGCGCTGACCTCTTCCGGCTTCTCCTGCTGAGTCCAGTGGCCGCTGTCCTTCACCAGATATTTCTCGAGATCGGGCACCAGCTTCTCCATGCCGTCGGCCGCCGACGGCGGCAGCACGGCGTCGTTCTCGGCCATGATCATCAGGGACGGCAGACGGATGTGATGGTCGAGCCCCTCCGAACGCTCCCAATTGCGGGTGAAGTTGCGATACCAGTTGATGCCGCCGGTGAAGCCCGTTTTCGTGAAGGTATCGACGAACACCTTCTTCTCCTCCGCCGACAGGATCGGCGTACGCGGATCGTACCTTGCGTCATAGGCGGCGATCATCTGCGGAAACGCGAGATTGGTCTTGGAAGACGCGCCGACGCCAGCGACGGGCGGTTCGGTCGGCTTGGCTTCCGGCCGGGCCAAAGGCTTGCGCATGAAGGCGTCGAATGTCTGCTCGACGCGACTGCCGAAGATGCGGTCCGGCTCCCGCGCCGGATCCTGGAACTGGACGATATACATCTGGTCACCGAAGCGCTGGCGGAACAACGCGATCGGGTCGATCGGGGCACGGTCCCAATGTGGCGTGTTGACGCCGACGACGCCGGCCACGCGGGAGGGGTGCCGCAGCGGCATCTGCCAGACGACGAAGCCACCCCAGTCGTGCCCGACGAAGATCGCCTTCTCGATTCCCAGATGATCGAGCAGCCCGACGAGATCGCCGGTCAGGTGCTCCATGTCATAGGCCTCGACAGGCTCGGGCCGGTCGGTCGCGCCATAGCCGCGCTGGTCGGGCGCGATCACGCGAATGCCGGCCTCGCTGAGCGCCTTGATCTGGTGGCGCCATGAGAAGGCGAGCTCCGGCCAGCCGTGGCACAGCACCATCGGCGGCTTGTCCGTGACCGGTCCCGCCTCGTAATAGCCCATGCGGATTCCGTTCGTCGTCGCGAATTTGAGCGGCGGCATTTCGATCATGATCGTCTTTCCTGAGAATGTCCTATTCGGCGGCGCCCTTGATCTCGGCGGCAGGCGGTGCGTACGCCGCTTCGAGCGCGGCAAATTCGTCCGGCAGCATGTCGCACATCACCTGCACATGGGGGATGATGTTGGCGCCGACGATGAAGCCGAAATCGAGCTGATCGCGGTAGCTCTGCACGGTGATGTTGAGCGCCTGACCGTGGGTCGAAATCGACACCGGGAAGATGTGCAGCAGCTCGGCGCCTGCCGCATAGAGCGTCTGCCGCGGCCCCGGCACGTTGGACACGGTGATGTTGGCGGCGGGCGGCAGCACGTCGGAGAGGTTCGAGCGGCTGTAGAGCAGCGCCAGGATCTGCACCATGATCGGCGCCCCCAGCATCGAGATGTTGGAGACTTGCGGCATCAGGGCCCGCAGCGGATGCGACATCTCCTTCGACTTGGTCGACTGCGCGATGATCGCCTCCAGCCGCGCCTTGGGATCCTCGATGTTGGTGGCGATCGCGCAGATCATGCCGAACACCTGGTTGTTGGCTTCGGTATTGCCCTCTTCGCGCAACGAGATCGGCACGGCGGCCGTCAGCGACTTCGCCGGCAGCGTGCCGTATTGCAGGAGATAGCGGCGGACCACGCCGGAGGCGAGCGCGAGCACCACGTCGTTCAACTTGCCGCCGGCCTGCTTGGCGACCGCCTTCGCCCGCGACAACGGGATCGAGACGCCGGCGAAGCTGCGCTCGGACGAGATCGTCTTGTTGAGCATGGTCGGCGGCGACACCATGCTGGCAAGGCTCTCGCGCGACTTGGGATCGGCGACCTTGCCGAGGACGTCTGAGACGCTTTTCAGCACGGTCGGAATGTTGCCGGCGAAGCGTACCGCGCTCTCGATCTGGTACATCGCGTTGTCGAACAGGATCGAACCGATGTCGCTCTTGCCGGTCCGCGGCAGCTGAAGGTTCTTGGCCGCCGCCGACGCGTCGAGCGACTGGCTGAACAGCTGCTGATAGGAATCGAGCAGGTTCGCGGCGATGTCGCGCGGCTGCTGCTCCGCCTTGGCAGCGCTCGTCGGCGGATCGACCTTCCGCGGGATCGGCGTGATATCGTAGATCATGCTGGTCAGCGCCGCTCCGGCACCGCCGTCGATGGCGGCATGGTGCATCTTGGAATAAAGCCCGACCTCGTTGTCCTTCATGCCCTCGAACACGTAGAACTCCCAGAGCGGCCGGGCACGGTTCAAGAGCTTGGCATGCATCCAGCCGACGATGCGCTCGAGCGTGGCGCGATCGCGCGGTGCCGGCAGGCTGGCGCGGAAGATGTGACGGTCGATGTCGAACTGGTCGTCCTCGACCCAATGGGGATGGTCGATGTCGAGCGGCGCCTTCTCCAGCCGCGCCTTCAGGATCGGCGCGATATGCAGGCGCGACACGATCATCGCCTTGAAGTCTTCGAAGAAGTCGCCCTTGTAGTCGTCCGGCAGTCGAAAGATCGCCATGCTGCCGACATGCATCGGCATCTCCGGCGTCTCCAGATACAGAAACGATGCGTCCAGTGACGACAGCTTCTTACCGTCGGCCATGTGTCCCTCCCGTGGGTGGTGACGGGCACCTTGGCGGCGCTTCTCGTCAGGCCGATATTGCCTGTTCCGGCGGGGGGTATGCAATGGCAAACGGCCCGGCCCGGTCGAATGGCCGGAACTCCCCCTCCGGTTGAGCCAGCCGGTCGGCCACGGCCCACAAGGCCGCAGGGTTCACGCCGAGCCCGATATGGCTTGCGAACAGCACCTCGATGTTCTCGGCCCGGTGGTTTGGGCGCAGCAGGCAGGTCCGCCAGTTCACGACGCCGTCACCGCGCGAATAGATCGACGTCGCCGGGACCGGAAGATCGCCCGCGATCGCTTCCCGCAATTCGGCGAAATCCTCGGCCCGCTCACCGGAGAGCATCTCGTAAAGCCGCGTGGCATTGGTCGCGCGCACGTCGTTGGCAAAGGGACTGCCGAGGGTGATGACGCTGCGGACCAGGTCCGGCTCCCGCAGCGCCAGATCGCGGGCATAGACGCCGCCGAGGCTCCAGCCCACCAGGCTCACCCTGCGCCCCGTCGACGTGTGGATCTCGATGAGGCGGGCGCGCAAAGCGTCGCGCATCCGGCCGAGACCGCCGAGATTGCGGCCCATTCGCCAGGCCTGAGCATCATAGCCGAGCGCGCCGAGATAGCGCCGCATCGGCGCCATCGACAGATCGCTGGCGAGGAAGCCGGGCAGCGCCAGCACGGGATGACCGTCGCCCCGCGGCGCCTGCATCAAGAGCGGCGACAGCAACAGGCTGGCATTGAACTCGAGCAGCCCCCTCGCCTCGGCGAGCAGCAGACCCAGGCTCGGCCGCCGCAGCCGGCCCGACGCCTGCGGCTGGTCCGGCCCGGTCGCCATCACTTCTTCTTGTCGCCGCCGCGCGTTCCGCCGAGGCCCGCCATGGTGACGAACATGTCCTGGAACCGCTCGGCGATCTTGGGATCGAAGGTGAACCAGCTCTGGATCAGCGATTCCGGCGAGACCTTCTCGATATTGCTGAGAACCTGCTGTTGCAGCTTGTCCATCACGGCGGTCTGCATCGGCGCGACATCGGGCAATCCGAAGAACTGACGCGCTTCGAGAGGGGTGCAGTCGATTTCGATGTTAACTTTCATGACCTCTCCGGAGGGATTCGAGCGGCGTCACCGAGTATCGCCGCGATGCGACGGGCAACGCAAGCGAACCGAGGCCCAGGGTACCCCCCGCCGCCCCTTATCGGCAGTTATGGTCAACCGGAATGATCGCGAAGCAGCCCGGGCCGGCCGCTGGAAAGCCCGCGGCCGGGACCTTCGATCTCGATGCTGCACAGCGGCGCAACTTGGCGCGTTCCTTGCTGGAATGCCGCTTGCACGGGTCGAGAACTCTGGGCAACATGATTGAACCGTCCGCCTGACAATCAAAAATCACGGGCGCGGCGGAATGGAGAGGGTCAAGAATGTCAGTTGGTCGATCACTGGGGCGAGGTGTTTTTGCGGCGACGCTCGCCGGTGTGCTTGCATTGGCGGTCGCGCCGGCGTCGGGCCAGACACTCCGCTACGCCAACCAGGGTGAGCTCAAGTCGCTCGACCCCTACACGCTGAATGAATCGACCACCAGCGCGCATCTCGGCCATGTCTATGAGGGCCTGGTTGCCCGCGACAAGGACCTGAAGATCATCCCGGCGCTCGCCGAAAGCTGGGAAACGCCGGAGCCGACGCGCTGGCGCTTTCACCTCCGCAAAGGCGTGAAATTCCACAACGGCGACCCCTTCACCGCCGACGACGTCGTGTTCTCTGCCGAGCGCGTACGGGCGAAAGGCTCGAACTTTCAGAGCCGCGTTCCCGCCGATGCCAAGGTCGTCAAGATCGACGACTACACCGTCGATTTCATCCTGAGCTCGCCCAATCCGATCCTGACGGCACTGTGGGCGACCTGGTACATCATGGACAAGAAATGGGCAGAGGCGAACGATGCAGTGGCACCGACGCCCGCGGCCGCGACGACGCCGAGCTACGCCGCCCTTCATGAAAACGGCACCGGCCCCTTCATCATCGAGAGCCACCAGCCGGGCGTGAAGACCGTCTTCAAGCCCAATCCGAACTGGTGGCGCAAGCCGGAACACAATTTGAAGGAGATCGTCTTTACGCCGATCGCCAACCCCGCCACCCGTGTCGCGGCGCTTCTGTCGGGCGAGGTCGACGTGATCGAGCCGGTTCCGGTGCAGGACATCGAGCGCGTCAAGGCGAGCCCGAACGCCACCGTGCTGACGGGACCCGAACTGCGTACGCTCTTCGTCGGCATGGATCAGGCGCGTGACGAGCTCTTGTATTCCAGCGTCAAGGGCAAGAACCCTTTCAAGGACGTGCGCGTACGCGAAGCCGTCTACCGGGCGATCGACGTCGACCTGATCAAGAATCGTGTCATGCGCGGGCTCTCCACGCCGTCCGCATTGATGGTCGCGCCTGAGATTTTCTCCGCGAAGGATTTCACCCGGCCGAAGTTCGATCCCGACGCCGCCAAGAAGCTCCTCGCCGACGCCGGCTATGCCGACGGTTTCGAGGTGACGATGGACTGCCCGAACGACCGCTACGTCAACGACGCAGCGATCTGCCAGGCCATCGTCGGCATGCTCGCACGCATCAACATCAAGGTCGACCTGCTGGCGCAGCCGAAGGCCCAGTACTTCGCCAAGGTGCTGAAGCCGGGCGGCTACAAGACCTCGTTGTTCATGCTGGGCTGGACCCCGGATACGCTCGATTCCCAGAACGTGCTCCACGACATCATGGGTTGCCGGGATGATCCCAAGGATCCCAACCGCGGCGAAGCCAATCTGGCCGGCTATTGCAACAGGCAGTTCGACGAGCTCGCCGACAAGGTTCTCCTCGAACCCGATACGGCCAAGCGCGATCTCCTGATCAAGCAGGCTTTCGAGGTCTCGATCAAGGACTGGGCCTATATCCCGCTGCACCAGCAAGCGCTCGCCTGGGGCGTGTCGAAGAAGGTGAAACTGACCCAGCGCGCGGACAACCAGGTCCTGCTCTACTGGGCGACCAAGCAGGGCGAGTAGGTGTCGACACGTTGCGACGTCCCGGAAGCCAAGCCTTCCGGGACCGGCCTCCGAAATAGGTTTTTCGGGCTGCGCAAGAAGCTCGCCATTGAAGAGATGTGAAAGGAACAGATGCTCGCTTTCACACTGCGCCGGGCCATTCAGGCCATCGGCGTCATGATCGCCGTCGGTGTCATCTCGTTCTCGATGTTCCGCTTCGCCGGCGATCCCGTGAACCAGATGGTCGGCATGGACACCTCGGGCGCCGAGCGCGCCGCGATCCGCAAGTCCCTCGGTCTCGACGATCCCGTGATCGTGCAGTTCGGCCGCTATCTCGGCAATGCGGCGCAGTTCAAGTTCGGCGTGTCCTACCAGTTCCGCCTGCCTGTCACCAACCTGCTGATGGAGCGGATGCCGGCGACGCTGGAGCTCGCGATCTGCGCGACCGTCTTCGCCATGGTCAGCGGCATCCTCATGGGCGTCTATTCCGCATTGCGCCGCGACAGCTGGCTCTCGCATCTGTTCCAGGCCGTCTCGCTGATCGGCATTTCACTGCCGACCTTCCTGATCGGCATCCTGATGATCTACCTGTTCTCGGTGACCCTCGGATGGCTGCCCTCGTTCGGCCGTGGCGACGTCGTGCGCATTGGCTGGTGGACGACGGGACTGCTCACGCTCTCCGGCCTGAAGGCGCTGATCATGCCTTCGATCACGCTCGGCCTGTTCCAGATGACGCTGATCATGCGGCTGGTCCGGGCGGAGATGCTGGAAGTGATGCGCACCGACTACATCCGCTTCGCCCGCGCACGCGGCCTGACCACGCGCGCGATTCATTTCGGTCATGCCTTGCGCAACACACTCGTTCCCGTGATCACCGTGGCGGGGCTGCAATTTGGCTCGGTAATTGCATTCGCGATCATCACCGAGACCGTGTTCCAGTGGCCGGGCATGGGACTCCTGTTCGTGCAGGCCGTCCAGAACGTCGATATCCCGATCATGGCTGCCTATCTGATGATGGTGTCCTTGATCTTCGTCACCATCAATCTCGTGGTTGATATCCTCTACACCATCGTCGATCCGCGACTGCGCTCGACGGTCAGCCGGGCGCATTGAGATGAGCGAGGCCGTCGTTCCGCACGATGCCGGAAAGCGTGCCGCGGCGCCGGGCCGCTTCAGGCGCGCGCTCGACAGCGATCTGTTCCATTCGTTCCGCCGCTCCAGGATCACCATGGTCGCGGCCGGGGTGACGCTGCTCTTTTTCCTGGTCGCGATCTTCGCTCCCTTGCTGTCCGTCCAGAATCCGTTCGATCCGGCTCAGCTCCAGCTGATGAACTCGCGTATCTCGCCGCTGTGGACGGCTGACGGCCAGAGCCCGTTCCTGCTCGGCACCGACGAGCAGGGCCGCGATGTTCTCTCCGCCATCCTCTATGGCTTGCGCATCTCGCTGCTGGTCGGCGTGCTTGGAGTCATTCTTTCGGGCGCGCTCGGCATCCTGCTTGGGCTCACGGCCGGCTATTTCGGCGGCGCCGTCGACGGTTTGATCATGCGCATCGCCGACGTGCAGCTGTCCTTCCCGGCCATCCTGATTGCGCTGCTGATCAATGGCATCGCCAAATCGGTCTTCGGCAACAAGCTCGACGAGATGAGCATGCTGGCGGTCCTGGTCTTCGCGATCGGCCTGAGTTTCTGGGTCCAATATGCGCGCACGGTGCGCGGCTCGGTCCTGGTCGAGAAGAACAAGGATTACGTTGCCGCCGCGCAATTGATCGGCCTGCCGGCCCCCGTGATCATGCTGCGCCACGTGCTGCCAAACACGACTGGGCCTGTGCTGGTGATCGCCACCATCAACCTCGCGCTCGCCATCATCACCGAGGCGACGCTGTCGTTTCTCGGCTCGGGCATGCCCGAGACCATGCCGTCGCTCGGCACGCTGATCCGCATCGGCAACGGCTATCTGTTCGCCGGCGAATGGTGGATCGTCGCTTTCCCCGGAATCGCCCTGGCGGCTCTGATCCTGTCGATCAACCTGCTCGGCGACTGGTTGCGCGACGCGCTCAACCCCAAACTCCGATGAGCGTGCAGCGTCCATGAGCGAACCCGTCCTCTCCGTCCGCAATCTCCAGGTCGAGTTCGCGTCCCGCCGCGGCACGTTGCGCGCGATCGATGGCGTCTCCTTCGACATCGCCAAGGGCGAGGTGCTGGGCGTCGTCGGCGAATCCGGCGCCGGCAAGTCCGTGACCGGCCTCTCCGTGATCGGCCTGATCGATCCGCCCGGACGCATCGCAGGCGGCGAGATCCGCCTCGGCGGACTGCGCATCGACAATCTTGCGCCCGAGGAGATGCGCCGCATCCGCGGCAAGCGCATCGGCATGATCTTCCAGGATCCCCTGACCTCGCTCAATCCGCTCTACCGGATCGGCGACCAGATCGTGGAGACGATCAGGACGCATCTGAACCTCTCAGAATCCGCCGCGCGGCGACGCGCCATCGACCTTTTGGCCGAGGTCGGCATCCCCGCCCCGGACAAGCGCATCGACGGCTATCCCCATGAGTTTTCAGGTGGCATGCGCCAACGCGTCGTGATTGCGCTCGCGATCTGTGCCGAGCCGGAACTCATCATCGCCGACGAGCCGACGACGGCGCTCGACGTGTCGGTCCAGGCGCAGATCATCTCGCTGATCAAGCGGCTCGGCCGCGACCACGGCACCGCCGTGATGCTGGTGACCCACGACATGGGCGTGATCGCCGAGACCTCCGACCGGGTCGCGGTGATGTATGCCGGACGTGTTGCCGAGATCGGCCCGGTGCAGGACGTCGTGAAGACGCCGCTCCATCCCTACGCAAAGGGACTGATGGGCGCGATCCCCACGCTCGCAGGCGACGACAAGCGCCTCGTCCAGATCCCGGGCTCGATGCCCAGACTGTCTGCGATTCCGCCGGGCTGCTCGTTCAACCCGCGCTGCGCTGCCGCCTTCGACCGTTGCCGTGTGGATCGGCCCGAACCGATGCCGCGCGGCGCGCAGTCGGTGGCCTGCCATCTCTACGACGACGTGCCTGCGGAGAGCGCGGCATGAGCGCGCCCTTCGTCAAGGCCAACAACCTCCGGCGCGTCTTCGACGTCTCGAAGCCCTGGCTCAACCGAGTGCTCGAGGGTGCGGATCTCGAATTTCTCAAGGCGGTGGACGGCGTCACCTTCGACATCCGCAAGGGTGAGACCTTTGCGCTGGTCGGCGAATCCGGCTCGGGCAAGACCACGGTGGCCCGCATGGTCGTCGGCCTGCTGCCGCCAAGCTCGGGCGAGGTGCTGATCGACGGCATCTCGATGACGGACCCGAAGCAGGCAGGCGCACGCCGCAAGCTGCGCCGCCGCATCCAGATGATCTTCCAGGATCCCTATGCGAGCCTGAACCCGCGCTTTCGGGTCGATGCCATTGTCTCCGAGCCGATCCGCGCCTTCGATCTGATCCAGGGCGAGCGCGACATCCAGGCTCGCGTCGGCGAACTTCTCAGCCTCGTCGGCCTGCATCCCGACGATCGGCTGAAATTTCCTCACGAGTTCTCCGGCGGCCAGCGGCAGCGTATCGCAATCGCGCGGGCGCTCGCCTCCGAGGCCGAGTTCATCGTCTGCGACGAACCGACCTCGGCGCTCGACGTCTCGGTGCAGGCGCAGATCCTCAACCTGATGCGCGACCTCCAGGACAAGTTCGGTCTGACCTACCTGTTCATCAGCCACAACCTCGCCGTCGTCCGCCACATGGCGAGCCGCGTCGGGGTGATGTATCTCGGCCGCATCGTCGAGATCGCCGAAGGCAAGGAATTGTTCGCCCGGCCGCGCATGCCCTACACCAAGATGCTGCTGGGCGCCGTGCCGGATCTGGCCATGAGCGGTCGCCAGCGCATCCCGGTGAAGGGCGAGATCCCGAACCCGATCAATCCGCCCTCGGGCTGCGCCTTCAATCCACGCTGTCCCCTCGCCTTCGACCTGTGCCGAAAGGCCCCCCCGGCGCTGATCGACGGCGTGGCCTGCCACGCCGTCAACACCGCACCGGTGCCAGCTTGACGCGCGCGTGCCATGCGGCCCCTGCATGTGGCATCGCGCCATCGACTGTGATCAATTGCGCGCGCCGATACTGAGGTTGCCCATGTCCAACATCAATCCCGATCCATTCACGACGCGCCCCGAGATCGAAGGTACCTTCGGCGTCGTCGCGACGACGCATTGGATCGCCACGGCCGTCGGGATGGCCATTCTCGAGAAGGGCGGCAACGCCTTCGATGCCGGCGTGGCCACCGCCTTCACGCTGCAGGTGGTCGAGCCGCATCTGAACGGCCCGGGCGGCGACGTCCCGATCATCGTCCATGATGTCAAGCGCGGCCGTACCGAGGTGATCTGCGGCCAGGGCCCGGCGCCGGCGCGCGCCACCATCGCGCATTACAAGAGCGAAGGCCTCGACATGGTGCCGGGCACCGGCCTGCTCGCGGCCTGCGTTCCCGGCACCTTCGAATCCTGGATGATGCTGCTGCGCGATTACGGCACGATGCGCGTGCGCGACGTGCTGGAGCCTGCGATCTCCTATGCACGCGACGGCTACCCGCTGGTCGAGCGCGCCTGCGCGACGATCCAGACCGTCGAGCAATTGTTTCGCAAGCATTGGCCGACCTCGGCGGCCGTCTATCTGCCGAATGGCGAAGTACCCAAGCCCGGCACGCTCTTCACCAACAAGACGCTGGCCACAACCTATGCCCGAATCCTGAACGAGGCCGAAAGCGGCGGCGGTGGCCGCGACGCCGAGATCGAGCGTGCCAGAAAGGCCTGGTCGCACGGCTTCGTCGCGGAGGCCATCGACCGATTCTGCCGGATGCAGGAGGTGATGGACGTCAGCGGCTCGCCGCATCGCGGCGTGCTCTCGGCCGACGACATGGCGCGCTGGCAGCCGACCGTCGAGGCGCCCCTCACCTACGATTACGGCCGCTATACCGTCTGCAAGGCCGGCGTCTGGAGCCAGGGGCCGGTGACCCTGCAGCAGCTCGCGCTGTTGAAGGGCTTTGCGCTGGACGGCCTCGACCCGACGGGACCGGAGTTCATCCATCTCCAGATCGAATGCGCCAAGCTTGCCTTCGCCGACCGCGAGAAATTCTACGGCGACCCTGAGTTCAGCGAGATCCCGATCGGAACGCTGCTGTCGGACGCGTACAACGACGAACGCCGCAAGCTCGTCACCGACAAGGCCTCGCTCGATCTCCGGCCTGGCACGGTCGAGGGCCTTGGCGGCGTGGTCAAGCTGCGTCGAGCCGAAGGCCAACGCGAGGCGGTCGGCGCGCTGGGCGCGGGTGAACCGACGGTTGGACGCTTCGGCGAGGTGCGCGGCGACACCGTGCATTTCGACATCATCGACAAGGCCGGCAACATGGTGTCGTCGACCCCGTCGGGTGGCTGGCTGCAATCCTCGCCGATCATTCCCGAGCTTGGCTTCTGCCTCGGCAGCCGCGCGCAGATGTTCGATCTGGAGGAGAACCAGCCGAGCTCGCTCGCGCCGGGCAAGCGGCCGCGCACGACGCTCTCGCCGTCCATGGCGCTCCGCGACGGCGAGCCCTACCTCGCCTGGGGCTCGCCGGGCGGCGACCAGCAGGACCAGTGGATCACGCAGTTCTTCCTGCGCCACGTCCATTGCAACCTCAATCTCCAGGAAGCGATCGACGCGCCGGCCTGGCATTCCGAGCACTTCCCGATCTCGTTCTGGCCGCGCACCGCGCGCCCCGGCGTGCTCGTGGTCGAGAACCGCGTGCCCAAGGCGACGATCGAGAATTTGCGCGAGCGCGGGCATATCGTCGAAGTCGGGCCCGACTGGTCCGAAGGCCGCCTCACGGCGGCTTCGCGGGTCGGCGTCCGCCGGCGCGCCGCCGCCAATCCACGCGGCATGCAGGGCTATGCCGCGGGACGCTGAAGGCAGCACATGACCTGGTCGATCATCGCGCGAGATCCTGCCACCGGCCAGTTCGGCATTGCCGTCGCGACGCGGTTTTTCGCGGTCGGCGCCCGCGTGCCCTATATCGCCGCCGGCTTCGGCGCCATCGCAACGCAGGCCTTCATCAATCCCTATTACGGCATCGACGGCGTCAAGCTGCTGCGCGAGGGCCTCAATCCGCACGACATCCTCGCCGCCCTGCTTGCCGCCGACGACGGTCGCGAGAGCCGGCAGGTCCACATCATGGACGCCAGCGGCGCCATTGCGGCGCATACGGGGCGCGACTGCGTCGACTGGTGCGGGCACCTTGCGGGCGACGGCTTCTCGATCGCCGGCAACATGCTGGCCGGCGCCGACGTGCTGGATGAGACTGCAAGGACCTACATTGCCAATGACCGCCTGCCCTTCCCTCGTCGCCTGCTCGCGGCGATGCGCGCGGGCGAAGCCGCCGGGGGCGACAAGCGCGGCAAGCAGTCCGCGGCGCTGCTGATCCACGGCGAGGACGAATGGCCGGCGCTCGACATTCGCGCCGACGACCATCCCGATCCGCTCGGCGAACTCGAGCGGCTGGAGCGCGTCAGCCACGAACTCTGGGTGCATTTCCGCGGATCGATGCCGACGCGGCAGAATCCGGCCGGCAACACCGATCGTAGCGTCATCGACGCCAGCATCGCCGCGGCGCGGGCACGGCCGTCATGAGCGCGCCTCCTCTGATCGAGATCAGCGATCTGCGCATTCGCTTCCATGGTGACGACGGCCGCGTCACCCACGCCGTCGACGGCGTCGATCTCAGTGTCGCCAACGGCGCCACGCTCGGCCTCGTCGGCGAATCCGGCTGCGGCAAGAGCGTGACCTCGCTGGCGATCATGGGACTGCTGCCGAAGGCCAGCACCGAGATCTCCGGCGCAATCCGCTTCGACGGCTTCGACCTCCTGACGACACCGGACGCGACGCTGCGCGATCTGCGCGGCAACCGGCTCGCGATGATCTTCCAGGAGCCGATGACCTCGCTCAATCCGAGCTTCACCATCGGCGACCAGATCGTCGAAACCATCCTGCGCCATCGCGGCGGCTCGCGCCGCAGCGCGCGCGAGCGGGCCATCGAGCTCTTGCGCCGTGTCCACATTCCCTCGCCGGAACGGCGGATCGACGATTATCCGCACAAGCTCTCCGGCGGCATGCGCCAGCGCGTCATGATCGCCATGGCGCTGGCCTGCGATCCCCGCCTCCTGATTGCGGACGAGCCGACCACGGCGCTCGACGTCACGCTGCAGGCCCAGATCCTGGAGCTGATGCGCGAGCTCAAGTCCGCCAGCGGCGCAGCGATCATCATGATCACCCATGATCTCGGCGTGGTCGCCGAGGTCTGCGACGAGGTCGCGGTGATGTATGCCGGCGAAATCGTCGAGCGTGCCCGGGTCGACGATCTCTTCGCCGCCCCCCAGCATCCCTACACCGTCGGCCTGCTCGGCTCGATCCCGCGGCTCGACCATCGCACCGAGCAGCTCGCGACCATCGAGGGCATGGTGCCGAACATGGCGCAGCCGCCGGCGGGTTGCCGCTTCGCCGCGCGCTGCCCGTTCATGCGCGACGCCTGCACCACTGCGCCGCCGCCGCTGGTCGAAGTCAGCCCCGGCCACCTCTCGCGCTGCATCCGCGCGCCGCTCGAAGCCCTGGTGACCTGATGGCGCTGTTTGCTCCTCTCTTGCCCCGGGCGCAGTGCAACACAAGCAAAGCGCCGTGCTGCACTGCTGAACCGGGGCCCATGTGGCAACGAGCTGGGTCCCCGTTCAGCAGCGCGACGCTTCGCATTGCGCCGCGCCCGGGACACGAGATCGCCAGTCGCGAGGAGCAGAGATGACCGCACTCCTCGAAGTCGAAGGGCTGGTCAAGCATTTCGTCGCCGAGCGCTCGCTGTTCGGCAGGCCGCTGGCGCATGTCAAGGCGGTCGACGGCGTCTCGTTCTCGCTTGAGGCCGGCAAGACGCTGGCGCTGGTCGGCGAGTCCGGTTGCGGCAAATCCACCGTCAGCCGTCTCGTGCTGCGGCTGATCGAACCGGATGCGGGCAAGATCCGCTTCGAGGGCCGCGATTTGCTGGCGCTCGACGCTGTGGCGCTGCGCGCCTTCCGCCGCGAGGCGCAGATCATCTTCCAGGATCCCTACGCCTCGCTCAATCCGCGCATGACGGTCGGCCAGATCCTGACCGAGCCGCTGGCGCTGCACGATCTGGTGCCGGCCGCGCGGCGGCGCGAGCGCGTCGAGGAGATCCTCCGACTGGTCGGGCTGGAGCCGCGCCTCGCCCGCCGCTATCCGCACGAATTCTCCGGCGGCCAGCGCCAGCGCATCGCGATCGCCCGCGCGCTGGCGGTCGAGCCGAAGCTCATTATCTGCGACGAGCCCGTCTCCGCGCTCGACGTCTCGATCCGCTCGCAGATCCTGAATCTGCTGCGCGAGCTGCAGGAGCGGCTTGGTCTCGCCTACATCTTCGTCTCGCACGACCTGGCCGTGGTGAAACACATTGCCGACCATGTCGCCGTGATGAATCTCGGCCAGATCGTCGAAACCGCGAACGCCGACGGGCTGTTCGCAGCACCTCGCCATCCCTACAGCCGCGCGCTGCTGTCCGCGATCCCCGTGCCTAAACCGCAGGCAAAGCGCAGCCGGATTGTGCTGCAGGGCGAGATTCCCAGCGCGCTCAATCCCCCGTCCGGGTGCCGGTTCCACACCCGCTGCCCCTATGTCGTCGACCGCTGCCGCAGCGACATGCCGGTCCTCGCATCCGATGGCATCGGACATGCAACGGCATGCCATCGGACGGCGGAACTACCCTCCTCCGCGGCGATCGTGCCCGCGGACGGCGGCTTCTCCCCCGTCCTCGAAAAATTGGTCGCCGCCTTCAGCGGCGGCCGGGAAGCAGTCCGCGGCGGCGGGGTTAGTTGATTGGAAGCAAACCCAGGCCAGTCCGCAAAACAGAGGTTGAGAACGATGCGTCTCGTGCGTTTGGCAATTCTGGCGTCGGCCCTGCTGACGTCGCTCGCTGGCACCACCCACGCCCAGACCACGCTGCGCATCGGTCTCGCGGAGGACCCGGATATCCTCGATCCCAGCATCGGACGCACCTATGTCGGCCGCATCGTGTTCTCAGCCTTCTGCGACAAGCTTTTCGATATCGACGAGAAGCTGAACATCGTGCCGCAGCTGGCGCTGTCCCACGAGACCTCGGCGGACGGCAAGGAGATGACGATCAAGCTGCGCCCCAACGTCAAGTTCCATGACGGCGAGCCGCTCGACGCGGAGGCTGCGAAGTTCTCGCTCGAGCGTCACATGACGATGCCGACCTCCTTCCGGAAGTCCGAGCTCGCCAGCGTCGACCATGTCGAGGTGGTCGATCCCCTCACCATCAAGCTGGTGCTGAAGACGCCTTACTCGCCGCTGATCGCCCAGCTCACCGACCGCTCCGGCATGATGGTCTCGCCGAAGGCGGCGAAGGAAGCCGGCGACAAGTTCGGCCTGAATCCGGTCTGCGCCGGTCCCTACAAATTCGTCGAACGCGTCCAGCAGGACCGCATGGTGTTCGAGAAGTTCGCCGACTACTGGAACAAGGACAACATCCACATCGACCGTGTTGTGTTCCTGCCGATCGTCGATGCCACGGTTCGGCTCGCCAACCTGAAATCCGGCGGTCTGGATCTGATCGAGCGCGTGCTCGCTACCGACATCAAGGATGTGCGCGCCGATTCGCGCCTCGTGCTGTCGACCGCGCCGGAGCTCGGCTATCTCGGCCTCACCATCAATGTCGGCAACGACAAGGCCAAGGGGCCGCTCAGCCAGTCCGCCAAGGTGCGCCAGGCGCTCGATCTGTCGATCGACCGCGAGGCGCTGAACCAGGTCGTCTTCAACGGTGAGTTCACGCCCGGCAACCAGTGGGTCAGCCCGACCCATCCCTATTACCAGAAGGCCTTCCCGGTCCGTGGCCGCGACATCGCCAAGGCCAAGGCGCTGCTCAAGGAAGCCGGCGTCACGGCACCCGTGACGGTCGACTACATGATCCCCAAGGGCGCCGAGAACGAAGCGGTCGCCCAGGTGATCCAGTCGATGGCCGCCGAAGCCGGCTTCGACATCAAGATCCGTGCGGTCGAGTTCGCCACCACCTTCAAGCAGGCCCAGGCCGGCGAATTCCAGGTGTTCCAGATCAACTGGAGCGGCCGCATCGATCCGGACGGCAATTCCTACATCTTCATGCGCAGCAAGGCGCCGCAGAACGACGGCGTCTATTCGAATCCGGAGGCCGACAAGCTGATGGAAGACGGACGCATGACGTCCAATGTCGAGGCACGCAAGGCGATCTACGAGAAGCTGACCAAGATCCTGCTCGACGATCTCCCGATCATCTACATCTACCATCGCAAGCTGCTGATCGCGCACACCAAGAAACTCGAAGGCTACAGGCAGATGCCGGATGGGCTGGTGCGGGTGGTCGGGCTGAAGTTCAAGTGAGCGCAGCCGCCAGCACCAAGCGACCGGTACCATGCTGAACTTCCTCGCCCGCCGGATCGCGCAGATCGTGCCGACATTGTTCTTCGTGTCGGTGCTGATCTTCTCGCTGCAGCAATTGCTGCCCGGCGATCCCGCCCTCGTCATGGCCGGCGAGGAGCGCGACCCCGCCGTGATCGAGCAGATCCGGCAGCAATACAAGCTCGACCAGCCCATCCCCGTCCAATACGTTTACTGGCTGAAAGGCGTCCTCACCGGCAATTTCGGCGAGTCGCTGCGCAACAAGATGCCGGTACGCGAGCTGATCGCGCAGAAGCTGCCGGTTACCCTGCAGCTGGGCTCGATGGCGATCCTGATCGCATTCTGCATCGGCATTCCCGCCGGGATCGTCTCGGCGGTGAAGAAGGGCACGGCCTGGGACTATGGCGCCAATTTGTTTGCGCTGTGGGGAATCTCGACGCCGAACTTCTGGCTCGGAATCCTGCTGATCTTCCTGTTCTCGATCCATCTCGGCTGGCTGCCGGCCTCCGGCTACGTGCCGCTCACCGAGAACTGGCGCGCCAGCCTCGCCGCCACCATCATGCCGGCCTTCGTGCTCGGCAACGCGATCTCCGCGATCCTGATGCGACATACCCGCAGCGCCATGCTGCAGGTGCTGGAGAGTGACTATGTCCGCACCGCGCGCGCCAAGGGATTGTCGGAGCGTTCCGTCATCCTCAAACATGCGATGCGCAATGCGCTGACGCCGATCATCACGCTCGGCGCGCTCGAGCTCGGCACGCTGCTGTCGGGCGCCGTGTTGACCGAACAGATCTTCTCCATTCCCGGCTTCGGCAAGCTGATCGTGGACGCCGTGTTCAACCGCGACTACGCGGTGGTGCAGGGCGTCGTTCTGGTGACGGCCACGGTCTACATCACGCTGAACCTGGTTGCCGACGTCGCCTACGTCCTCGTCAATCCACGGCTGCGGGGTTGATGCCATGACCGATGTCGTGCTGCCCGGCCCCGCGGCAGACCCTTACGAACTCGACAGCCCGGCGCGACGCGCGCGGCGGCGCCTGTTCAAGCGCAAGGCCGCGGTGTTCGGCTTGGTCGTGATCGCGATCTTCATCGTGGGCGCGACGCTTGCCCCGCTCCTGGTGCCCTACGATCCGATCGCGACGAGCTGGAGCCTGGTGCGCAAGCCGCCCACCGCCGCGCACTGGTTCGGGACCGACGACCTCGGTCGCGACATCCTCAGTCGCGTCGTCTACGGCGCACGCGCTTCGCTGCTCGCCGGCCTGATTTCCGTCGCGATCGCGCTCGGTATCGGCGTGCCGCTCGGTCTCCTCGCCGGCTATCGCGGCGGATTCGTCGATGCCCTGATCAGCCGGATCACCGATGCGATGCTGGCCTGCCCGTTCCTGATCCTGGCGATCGCGCTGGCGGCCTTCCTCGGCCCGAGCCTCGGCAACGCCATGATCGCCATCGGCATCTCGGCCACCCCCATCTTCATCCGCCTGACTCGCGGACAGGTGCTGAGCGTCAAGGCCGAGGACTATGTGGAAGCCGCGCGCGCCCTCGGCAACCCGCCCTGGCGGATCGCCGTGTCGCACATCCTGCCGAACATCCTTCCGTCTCTCCTGGTGCAGGCAACGCTCTCGATCGCAGCCGCCATCATCGCGGAGGCGGCGCTGTCGTTTCTCGGACTCGGCCAGCAGCCACCCGCCCCCTCCTGGGGCAGCATGCTCAATGCGGCGCAACGCTTCCTGACCCAGGCGCCCTGGATGGCGATCTGGCCGGGCCTCGCGATCTTTCTGGTGGTGCTGTCGCTGAACCTGCTCGGCGACGGCCTGCGTGACGCGCTCGACCCGAAGCAGCGCTAATGAACTTTCTTGAATCCGTGCGAGCCATACCTCTCCCGTAGGGAGAGGTCGGATTGCATCGAAGATGCAATCCGGGCGAGGGCTTGCGGTCTCACCGAACGCTGCGGTCCCTCACCTGGATTGCTCCTCAATCCGACCTCTCCCCGCTGGGGAGAGGTGGACCTCGGCAATCCACCGAGACCTATTTCCATCATGTTCTAGATCACGACCTCACGGATCACGCGGCGGCAATCCATCTCGAATTCGAGATCGACGACGGGGGGCCTTGCGAAATGCCAGGTCAGGCCGGAACGCAGCGCGCCGGGGCGAACGAGTTCGTCCGCAAGCGCATGATGGAAATCGCGGATCGAATAGGCCTGCACCCCCGTCGCATCGTTCCAGCCGGCGCCGAACTCCGCCATGCGCTTCTTCATGTGCGAGGTCGTCATGCGCACCTTCTCCAGCAGGGCGTCCGGGCCGACCTCGCGGTAACGGACGATTCGCTCGGGATAGGTGCCACTGCCTTCGCGCGCCTCGGCGCCGCCGGCGACGACGAATGTGGGGGTCCCGGCGCGCGTCGGTCGCGTGAAAGAGAACGCGTAGAAGGAGGGTTCGGCGGGCGGGTCGATCTCGGGACAGACATTGCTGCGCGCCACCGGGTTGGTGGTGCCGTCGAAGATGCCCCACTCGGTCAGTGTTTTCACATAGTGAAGATTGAAAGCGCGGAAACCGTCCTCGCTGAAAGCAGCCGGCGAGCGCAACTCGCAGGCGCAGAACGCCGTCAGGGGGCGGCCCGCCTCCTGCATGAATTTCGCAGCGAGCGCAAAGCCTTCCGCCAGCGGCACCAGGCGGTCGAAGCGGACGCGTTCGATCTCGTAGCCGTCATTCGCGGCAGCACCGGACGAGTACTGGAACAGGGCCGGGATGAACTTGTAATTGCCGGCGGCGAACTCCCTGATCATATCGGACCTCCTAGTCCAGCTGGATGCGGGCACCCTTGGCACCGTTGAGCAAGCGCTTCAGATGAAAGCCGGCCAGCGCGTCGTCGGCATGCGTGCCGACCAGCGCCGCGAAGGCCGGCATGGCGGCGGCATCGCCGCCCTCCATCCGGGCGAAGGCTTCGCCATATTGCGTCGTCGCGGGCGCCGCGAATTGGTCCGGCCGCAGCGGCTCGAAGGCGCGCAGCGGCTCCTTGCGGCCGCGCAGGACGAGGTCACCGACCGGCCGCCCCTGGAAGTTCTCCGCCGCCGCCGCGATGCTGGCGCTGGCGCAGATGCGGGTGCCCAAATGCTTGTTGGCGGACTCCAGCCGCGCCGCGGTGTTGATAGTGTCGCCATAGGCGGTGTAGTCGAAGAAGCGGCTGCCGCCGAAATTGCCGACCAGCGCCGGCCCGGCATGGACACCGATCCGGGTGGCGCCGAAATCGACGCCCTTCGCTTTCCATCGCGCGCAGAATGCCTGCGCCCAGGCATCGAGATCGTGGGCACAGGCCACCGCGCGGGTTGCATAGTCCGGCTGGTCGCCGGGCGCATTGAACAGAACCTGGATCGCGTCGCCGATGATCTTGGCCACCGTGCCTTCATGGGCGAAGACGATCTCGGTCATGCCGCCGACATACTCGTTGAGCAGTTCACCGAGGGTGCCCGGCTCCGCGCTCTCGACCAGTGTCGTGAAGCCGGTGATGTCGGTGAAGATCGTGGCGACCTCGCGCCACTTCACCTCCATGCCGTCGTTGCCGGCATCCGCGGCGAGACGCCGTGCGATCTCCGGCGAGAAGTAGCGCGACAGCGAGGCATGGGCGCGCTCGGCCTCCGCCTGGCGGCGGCGCACCTCGCGCAGCATCTCGACGTGACGGATGGTCTTCTCGATCGTCGCCTCGAGGTCGGCGAAGTCGATCGGCTTGGTGAGGAAGTCGAACGCCCCCCGGTTCATCGCGGTCCGGATGTTGCCCATGTCGCCATAGGCGGAGACGATGACGGTGGACTTCTTGTCCTCGGTCTCCTGGATCTTCTGCAGCAGGGACAGTCCGTCCATGCGCGGCATGTTGATGTCGGAGACCACCATGTCGACCTGCGGATTCTGCGCGAGCGATTCCAGCGCCTCGAGGCCGTCGCGCGCGAACAGGATGGTGACGTGCCCGTCGCGAATCTGCCGCCGGAATTTCTGCAGCACGAGCGCTTCGAGATCGGGCTCGTCGTCGACGAAGAGGATGGTCGCCGTCATGCAGCCTGCCCGAGCCGGGTGTCGATCTCCTGCTTGAGCAGCGCGAAGTCGATCGGCTTCGTGAGCAGACCGACGGCACCGCGCTCGATCACCTTGCGGCGCGTCTCGGCATCGCCATAGGCCGTGATCATGATCACGGGCACGTCGGGATGCTGGGCGCGAACCTGCGGCAGCATGTCGAGACCGCTCATGCCGGGCATGTTGATGTCGGAGAGGATCAGGATCAGCGAGGGATCGCGAACCTCGGCGGCGAGTCGCAGGGCCTCGGGCGCGGATTGCGCGAATTCCATCTGGAAGCGGCCGGCACGCAGCTCGCGCCGGAACTGTTGCCGAAACAGCGCCTCTACATCGGGCTCGTCATCGACGACAAGGATGTAAACGTTCAAGTCGTGCCTCCGGTCAAACGCTCCGCCGCCATCGTGCGCGGCAGCGTGATAATGAATTCTGTAAATGCGCCCGGCTCGGTCAAGACGTCGATCGTACCGCCATGCTGTTTCACGACGATGTCGTGGCTCATGGACAGGCCGAGACCGGTCCCCTCGCCCGCCGGCTTGGTGGTGAAAAACGGGTTGAACATCTTCTCCCTGACGTCGGCGGGAATGCCGGTGCCGTTGTCGCGGATCCGGATCTCGACCTTGTTGCCGAGATTTCTAGTCGACGCGCTCAACGTCGGCTCGAAACCGTCGGGCGCACTCTCCTTGCGCTTGGCCGCGGCATAGAAGCCGTTCGAGATCAGGTTGAGGAAGACGCGGGTGAGCTCCTGCGGATAGATGTCGGCCTGCCCCGCCGCCGGATCGAAATCGCGGCCGAGCGTGACGTTGAAACCGGCCCGCTCGGCCCGTGCGCCATGATAGGCGAGATTGAGGCTTTCCTCGACGATCGCATTGATGTCGGTGGGGCGATGCTCCCCGGAGCCCTCGCGCGAATGCAGCAGCATGTTCTTGACGATGGAGTCCGCGCGCTTGCCGTGCTGCACCACCTTGTCGAGATTGCCCTTGAGCATGCCGGTCAGTTCGTCGACATCCTCGCGGGTCTTGTCGTCGAGCTTGGCCGATCTCAGGATGTCGTTCAGCTCCTCGATCAGCTCCACCGACAGCGATGAGAAATTGTTGACGAAGTTGAGTGGATTCTTGATCTCGTGCGCGATGCCAGCCGTGAGCTGGCCGAGCGAGGCGAGCTTTTCGGTCTGGACCAGGCGGTCCTGCGCGGCGCGCAGATCGTCCAGGGACTGCCGCAGTTCGGCGGTCCGCCGCTCGACCTTGTGCTCGAGGTCGGCATAGGATTCCTGCAGGCGGGCGCCCATGTCGTTGAACTGGTCGGCGAGCCCTTCGAGCTCGTCGCCGGTCTTGATCGAGATGCGCTGGGAGAAATCGCCTCCGCCGATCCGTTCGGCGCCGCTGCGCAGCGCCTGGATCGGGCCGACCATGCGGCGCGCCAGGAAGATTCCCGCGAGCACCGCGAAGATCGAGGCGCCGAGCAGCACGAGCGCGAGCCGCTGCAGCGAGGCATAGAGCGCCGCATAGGCTTCCTCGACCGGCAGCTCGACGAACATCGTCCAGTGCAGCGGCTCGATGGGCGCCGATGCGGTCAGGACCTGGCGGCCCTGGATATTCACCGCCTCCTGCAGCGCATCGGGCATCACGCCGCCGCTGGCCTGTGCCGCGCGCACCTGGGCCAGATCCGACATGTCGGTGTTGCGCAGCACGAGACTGATGTCGGGATGGGCAATCAGACGCCCCTGCGGACCGACCACATAAGCATGCCCGTGCTCGCCGACCTTGATCTGGGAGACCACGTCCCAGATCAGCTTGAGATTGACCTCGGCGATGGAGACGCCCGCGTCCTTGCGTCCGCCGGCCAGCGCCAGCGTCATGTAGGGCTCCGATTCCCGCCGGAAGTAGACCGGGCCGTAATAGACCTTGCGGGCCACGGCCTCCGTAAACTTCGGATCCTTCGACAGGTCGACGCCGCTGTCGATCGAATCCATCGCAAGCCGCGACACCCGCAGGCGCTCCTTGCCGGTCGAATCCAACTGGGCGAGTTCGGTGATGGCCGGCACCTGCCGCAACAGCCGCAACGCATCGAACCGGCGCTGTTCGATCGACCCGGCCGACCAGGGCAGCTGGGTGGTCCAGCCGAGCTGGCTCTCGATTTCCTTGACGAACTGGCCGATCTTGGCGGCGGCGGCCTCGGCCTGCTCGTGCTGGACCCGGACGAGCGCGGCCTTGTGCTCGCGATAGTAGAACAGAACCTCGAACAGGCCGTTGGCGAGCAGCGCGACGGCGACCACCGCCACGAACAGCACGACATATTTGGTGAAGAGCCGGCTCCTGATCCCTCGCCGTGCCGGCTGGCCGGGCACGGCGTCTCCCGTTGCTGCGCTCGGCAGTCTCCCCGCTTGGGGGGTGTCGGGATGGAGTGAGATGCTCATGCCCTGGAACCTACCAAGAAGGCCGGGCCTTGTCTTGCGCAGCCGAGGCTTGACTATTCGATGACTTCATCCGCGATGGCCAGCAGAGTTGGCGGGACGTCGAGACCGGAAGCCTTTGCCGTCCTGAGATTGATGACCAGCGGATAGCGGGTGGGCTGCTCGAAAGGCAGGTCGCCGGGCCGGGCGCCGCCGAAGATCCGCGCCACCAGGGCCGCTGCCCGCTCGAACGATTCGGTGAAGTCCGGTCCGTAGGACATCAATCCGCCGTCGCGGGCCAGAAAGTCGTATTCATAGATGGCCGGCAATCTGCGTGACGCTGCGAACTCGAAGACCCGCTTGCGGTTGAGGTTGGTGAGTGCGTCCGCCACCATCAGGATGCCGTCGGGCAAATCCGAATTCATCTGCCCGAAGGCCTCGTCGAAATCGTCAGGTTCGCGGACGCCGAGCGCCTGTACGGTCAGGCCGAGGGCCTGGGCTGCCTTGGCCGAGGCCTGATAGCGCATGGTCATGCCGAGGTCGTCTTTGTTCCAGAGCATGGCCACCCTGCTCAGCTTCGGCGACATCTCCTTCAACAGCGCCAGCCGCTTGGCGCTCAGGGTCGCCGCGACGTCCGAGATGCCGGTGATGCTGCCGCCCGGATGAGCCAGGCTCTCGATGAGACCGGTCTCGACGGGATCGCCAATGCCGCTCGCCGCGACCGTCGGCACCCCCGCGGCCTTGCAGGCCATGGCGGTCGGATAGCCGATGATCACGATGGCGTCGGCGCCGCCCGCCTTCAATTCGGCAATCATCCCCGGAAGCTTGGCGAGATCGCCGGCTGCCCCGCGGGCCTCGATCGTCAGATTGCGGCCGAGGTTGAAGCCGCGCTCGCCGAGCGTCCTCGTCAGAATCCTGCCGCCCGGGCTCTCCTGCGTGATCGCCGCGATCGGGGTCAGCGTGCCCAGGTGATAAATCCGCTCGGCGGCAGCCGGACAGGGCTGCAAAGCCACCATGCCGCCGATCCCCGCCAGGAAGTCGCGCCGCCTCATCATGCGTAACCAGCCCCTCCGCTTTTGCGCCGGCCAAGTCTAGCAGGCTCAAAGAAAAAGCGGCAATGGCCATGGCCATTGCCGCTCGATGGTCGGGATGCGTCCGCGTTCAGGTCGTGCGCAGCGCCTTGTCCTCGAGGTCGAGGTCGGCGATCTGCTTGTTGCGCTCGGAGGACGCGGCTGCACGGTGGTCGGTGGCCAGGACGACATAGACGGCCGGCAGGACGAACAGCGTGAACAGCGTGCCGATCGACATGCCGGCGACGACCACGAGGCCGATCGAGAAGCGGCTGGCGGCGCCCGCGCCGGTCGCGGTCAGGAGCGGGATCAGGCCGGTGACCATCGCGGCGGTGGTCATGAGGATCGGCCGGAGACGGATGCGGGCCGACATTTCGATCGCCGAGCGGCGGTCGAGCCGCTCGTTGATCTGGAGCTCGTTGGCGAACTCCACCATCAGAATGCCGTGCTTGGTGATCAGGCCGACAAGGGTGAGCAGCCCGACCTGGGTGTAGATATTCATGGTCGCTGCGCCGAAGAACAGCGGGATCAGCGCGCCAACGATCGCCATCGGCACCGAGATCATGATCACCAGCGGGTCTCGCAAGCTCTCGAACTGCGCCGCCAGCACCAGGAAGATGATGACCAGGGCGAACCCGAAGGTGATCGCGAGCTGGTTGCCTTCCTGAACATATTGCCGGGAGTCCGCCAGATAGTCGTGGCTGAACCCCGCCGGCAGCTTCTTGGCCTCGCTCTCGAGGAAGTCCACGGCGGAGCCGATCGTCACGCCCGGCATCGGCACGGCCGAGAAGGTCGCCGAATTCAGCTGGTTGTAGTGCGTCAGCGAATTCGGATCGGTCTTGGTCCGGATCGAGACCAAGGTCGACAGCGGCAGCTGCTGGCCGCTGCTGGTCGTCACGTAGTAGCCGCTGAGCGAATCCGGCGACAGGCGCTTGGCGCGCGGCACCTGCGGGATGACCTGATAGGAGCGGCCCTCGAGGTTGAAGCGGTTGACGTAGTTGCCGCCGAGCAGCACCGCGAGCGTCCCGCCGAGATTCTGCATGTTGACGCCGAGATCCTGGGCCTTAGTCCTGTCGATCGTGACCTCCACGTTCGGCTGGTTGTAGGCGAGGTCACTGTCGGAGACGATGAACAGGCCGCTCTTGCGCGCGGCGTCCTTCAGCTTCTCCATCTGTTCATAGACGGTCTGGAAGCTGGCGGTGGAGTTGATCACCATCTGCACCGGCAGGCCACCGGGCCCGCCCGGAAGCGGCGGCAGGTTGAACGCGAAGGCCTGCACGCCCTCGATCTTGGAGAGTTCAGCCTGCACCAGCGGCTTCAGCTGGATCGAGGACCGCTTGCGCTCGTCCCAGGGCTTGAGCAGCATGCCCGCGATGCCGCCCTGCGGACCGTTGATGCCGTTCAGCACGAAGCGCAGATCGGTCTCGGGGAAGCTCTCGAATTTCTTGTCCAGCTTCTCGCCGTAGAAATCGACATAGTCGATATTGGCGTATTTCGGCGCCTTGGTCACCGCGAACACGATGCCCTGGTCTTCCTCGGGAGCCAGCTCCTTCGAAGTGTTCATGTAGAGGTAGCCGACGAGGCCGAGGATCGTCAGCGCAAACAGGCCGGTCACGGCCTTGTAGTCGAGTGAACGGTCGAGCCTGCGA
Source organism: uncultured Bradyrhizobium sp. (assembly GCA_964423245.1). Taxonomy (GTDB): domain Bacteria; phylum Pseudomonadota; class Alphaproteobacteria; order Rhizobiales; family Xanthobacteraceae; genus Bradyrhizobium. Next base: position 86,486 of record CAYREH010000003.1, read on the forward strand.
CCGTACCAGCGCGTCATCGCGCCGAACACCCTGTTGACCAGCTTGGCGAAGCGGCCTTCCTCGGTGTTCTTGAGCAGCACCGAGCACATCATCGGCGACAGCGTCAGCGCGATTACGCCGGAGACGATCACGGAGCCAGCCAGCGTGAAGGCGAATTCGCGGAACAATGATCCGGTGAGACCGCCGAGGAATCCGATCGGCGCGTACACGGCGGCCAGCGTGATCGTCATCGAAATCACGGGCCCGACGATCTCGCGTGCGCCCTGCAGCGCAGCCTGGACCGGCGTCTTGCCCTCCTCGAGATGTCGATGGATGTTCTCCACCACCACGATGGCGTCGTCGACCACGAGGCCGATCGCCAGCACCATGGCAAGCAGCGTCAGCAGGTTGAAGCTGAAGCCGAGCGCCAGCATCATCGTGCAGACGCCGATCATCGACAGCGGGATGGTGACGACGGGGATAATGACCGAGCGGAACGAGGCCAGGAACAGGAAGATCACCACGATCACGATGATCACGGCTTCGCCCAGCGTCTTCTCGACCTCGTCAATCGAAGACTGGATGAACTTGGTCGAGTCGTAGGCGACCTTCATCTTCATCGACGGCGGCAGGTTGCGCTCGAGTTCGGGGAACAGCGCGCGTACGCCCTTGACCAGCGTCAGCGGGTTGCCCTGCGGCGTCGCCTGCACGCCGATGAAGATGGCGTGCTCGCCGTTGAAGGCGACGCTCGCATCCGTGCTCTGGGCCGCAAGTTCGACGGTGGCGATGTCCTCCATCCGGACGAAGCCGCCATCCTTGGCCTTCACGATCATCTTCTTGAACTGGTTGACGTCGGTGAGACCCGTATTCGTCGAGACGTTCGAGACGATCAGATAGCCCTTGGTCTGGCCGGCCGCAGACTGGAAGTTGTTGGCGGCGATGGCGGCAGCGACGTCGGCCGGCGACACGTTGCGGCCCGCCATCTTCTGCGGATCGAGCCAAAGCCGCATTGCGAAGGTCTGGCCGCCAAGGATGTCCGCCGAGGCGACGCCATCGACGGTGGACAGCACCGGCTGCACCACGCGCGTCAGATAATCCGAGATCGCCGAACCCGACAGCTCCTCGGAGGAGAAGCCGAGATACATCACGGCCGTGGTCTGGCCCGTGGTCTTTGTGACGATCGGGTCGTTGGATTCCTTCGGGATCAGGTATTTGACCGAGTTCGTCTTCGCCAGCACTTCGGTGAGCGCCTGGTTCGGATCGAAGTTCAGCTTGATGTAGACCTGGATCGTCGAGGTGCCGAGCACCGAGGAGGAAGTGATGTAGTCGACGCCCTCGGCGGATGCGACCGCCTGCTCGATCGGCGTCGTGATGAAGCCCTGGATCAGGTCCGCGGAGGCGCCGGGATAGACGGTCGTGATGTTGATGACCGTGTTCGACAGTTTGGGATATTGCCGGATCGGCAGCACCATCGCCGCGCGCAGTCCGATCAGCAGGATCAGCAGACTGACGACGACCGACAGGATCGGACGCTTGATGAAAATATCGGTAAGGGCCATCGCGGCGATCTCGAATTTGATGTCTGAAGAGGCGTGATCCGGCCGGGCCGGATCACGCCGATGCGGTCAGTAGCGCGGCGGCGTTGCCGGGATCGGCGGCGTGGGGTCGGTCGAGATCGAGACGGCCGCGCCCGACTGCAGCTTGAGCTGGCCGACGGCGACGACCTTGTCACCCGCCTTCAGGCCCTTCACGATTTCGACGCGTCCATCGAGCCGGTTGCCGGTCTGCACGAAGGTGCGCACCGCGGAGAGGCTGGTCTTGCCGTCCTCTTCCTTCTTCTCGGTGATCACGAACACGGAGTCACCGTACAGCGTGTAGTCGACCGCCGTCTCCGGCACGGTGATCACGGCCGGCTTGTCCGGCAGCACCACGGTGGTGGTGACGAACATGCCCGGCTTCAGGATCCTCTCGGGATTGGCGATCGTGGCCTGCACGCGGATGTTGCGCGTATCGGTGGAGATCTGCGGCTCGATCGTGGTGATCTTGCCGTCAAAGGTGCGGCCCGGATAGGCGTCGACCTTGAGCCGCACGGCCTGGCCGACCTTGAGGCTGGCGGAGTCCTTTTCCGTCACGGTGAAGTTGGCCCACAGTTCCGACAGATCGGTCAGCGACACGATCGCCGTGCCGGCGGTCAGATACTGGCCGAGTTCGACCTTGCGGACGCCGAGATCGCCGGCGAACGGCGCGCGCACCAGCTTCTGCGAGATCAGCGCCTCGGTCTTGGCGATGCCGGCCTGCGCCTGGTCGTAGGCCGCCTGCGCGGAATCGACCGTGGCCTGCGGACCGAACTGGCGGGACGCCAGCTGCTTGGCGCGATCGAGCGAGAGCTGGGCGACGGTCGCCTGCGCCTTGTAATTGGCGAGATCACCCTGCTCCGGCGCGTCGAACAATTGCACCAGCGGCGTGCCGGCCTCGACACGCGTGCCGGGCTGGAACTTGATCTCGGTGACGCGACCATTGACGTCGGCGGACACATCGACCTGGTGCACGGCAACGAGGCTGCCGACCGCGGTCAGCAGGTTCGGCAGCACCTCGGTCTTGGCCTCGGCCGCGCTGACCGCGATCGGCGGCTGCTTCATGCTGAGGAAGTGCTTGATCATCTGGCCGCGGAAGAAATTGAACCAGACGAGGCCGCCGACCAGCGCGGCCAGCAGCGCACCGACGATGATGAACCAGAGCACCGGCCGCACCGGACGCTTGGGACCCTTGCTTTCGATCGGTTCGCCCGAAATCTTGTGTTCGGTTACGATGTTCATGTCATGCGCTTTCTTCAATCGCCTTAGTGCCCGCACAAGTGGCCTGATCGTGGCCCAAATGCGTAGCAATTGCGGCGTCGGTAAGTCCGATACCCCTCAAGAGAAACTCACACAGCTGCCGGTCGAGAGCTCGCGTCCCACCATAGGAAAGGCATGGCGTCGCGGGCAGCCGGGTCAGCGCGGCCGTCATCATCGTATGATGAGCGAACCAGAACAGATTGAGCGGCTCGCCTTCGAACCGCCTCGCGTCGCCCGCTGCGACGGCATGTTCGAGCGAGGCGACGAAGACCGCACCGATCAGGCCCTCGATCTTCTTGTACAGCAGGCGGGCGAACTCGCCGTCATCCAAATGGCTGGTGGCGGCGAGGCGTAGGCGCTGCTCTTCCTCCCGGTCGGGACCGTTGGCGGCGTGCAAGAAGTGCTCGACCATGCCGTGAATGATCTCGACCAGCGTCGCCGTCGACGGCTCTCGCTCCAGGAGTTCCGCGAGCGCCGGATCGGCCTCGCATTCGTCGCTCAGGATTTCGGCGTAAAGAGCGGCCTTGGAAGGGAAATGCTTGAACAGCAACGCTTCCGAAATGGCCGCAGCGGCCGCCACGCTCTTCGTCGTGGTGCCGTTATATCCGTGTCGGGCAAAACAACGCTTCGCGGCGCCGAGGATCAATTGACGCCTCAGATCGCCCGTCATTCGCAATGAGCTCATCGGGGTGAGTAAGCACTCACCCACGGTAAAGTCAAGCAAGATACTGCAACGCAACCTCAGTGCGTAGCCGGTTCCGCACCAAGATGTGGCGTGACCTAGATCGGCTGGAAGCCGAGGTCGCCACGGAGCCGGTTCACGATGAAGGTCCCGTCCCGGGTCGGCAGGATACGTTCGACATTGGCGCGATCGATCTTCACATTCGCAAAGCGCGGCCCGGCCGAGACGTCGTGGACCGATTTGGCGAAGGCCTCGATCTCGCTCATGGTGGAGATCTCGCGGCTGTCGCCGATGCCGCAGGCCCTGGCGACGCCGACGAGATCGGCGGCCGCGGAGGTGTGGCTGGTCTGGCCGCCGGTCTCGCCATAGACCTCGTTGTCGAGCACGATGATCGAGAGGTTGGCAGGCTTCTGCAGGCCGATGGTCGCGAGGCTGCCCATCCCCATCAGCATCTCGCCGTCGCCGGTGATGACAAGCACCGGCAGCTGCGGCTGCGCCAGCGCGAGGCCGAGCCCGATCATCGCCGCGCCGCCCATGCCGCCCCAGAGATAGAAATTGCGCGCGTGATCGCCGGCGGCGCTGATGTCGTTGGTGGAGGCGCCGAGGCCGCCGATGGCAACCACTTCGCCGCGGTTCGCCAGCAGCGCGGCGACGACCTCACGGCGGTCGAGGAGATTGGCCTTGCTCATTTGGTGAAAACCTTGGCGCCGATCAGGCGCTGCGACAGCAGGACGGCGGTGGGCGTGAGCGCATTGTAGGCCTGCGCAGCGGCGGCCTCCAGCACCGCGGGCACTTCAGACGCGTGCGAGGCGCGCAGCACCTGAACGCCGGAGAGTTCGAACACGCCCTGCGTGGTCGATCCCATCGGCACCTGCCACGGATTGAACTCGCCCCACTCGCCGCGCATGGTGACGAGCGTGAGGAACGGAAAGCGCAGGATCGGAATCAGCGACAGCATGTTGATGCAATTGCCGACGCCGCTCGACTGCATCAGCAAGACGCCGCGCTGGCCGCCGGCCCAGGCGCCGGCGAGGAGCGCCACGCCCTCCTCTTCCGTCGTGAGCGGAATGCCGCGCATCGTCGAGGCGCCCAGCACGCGCTGGATCAGCCTGGAATGTCCGGCGTCCGGCACGTACGGCACCTGCCGCACGTCGAAGCGCTCCAGCGTTGTGAAGATGTCGTCGGGCCAGCTCGGGGCCGGGTCGGCTGCGTCAGCGCGGGCGTGCATTTTCCTGTCCGGTCGGCTAGCAGATAGAGCAGGACTGTAGACGCAGGCGCGCGTCGATCAAAACAACAAAAACGGCATATCGGCTTTAACCGGTGAGAATAACGGGATGAACGCAGATGCGAAGGAGTTGGCGGCCGGCTTCGACCTCGAGAAGCTGACGCCCGAATTCTACGACGACCCCTACCCGACCTATCGTGCACTGCGGGAGAACGCGCCGGTCAAGCGGCTGCCGAACGGCTCGGTGTTCCTGACCCGCTATGACGATCTCGTCGCGGCCTACAAGAACACGAAGGCGTTCAGCTCGGACAAGAAGCGCGAGTTCGCGCCCAAATATGGCGACACGCCGCTCTACGAGCACCACACCACCAGCCTGGTGTTCAACGACCCGCCCTCGCACACCCGCGTGCGCCGGCTCATCATGGGCGCGCTGTCGCCGCGGGCGATCGCGGGGATGGAGCCCGACCTCGTCAGGCTGGTCGACGGCCTGCTCGACGCCATCGCCGCGAAAGGCCGCTGCGAGCTGATCGAGGATTTCGCCTCGTCGATCCCGATCGAGGTGATCGGCAATCTGCTCGACGTGCCGCACGAGGAGCGCGGCCCCTTGCGGGACTGGTCGCTCGCGATCCTCGGCGCACTGGAGCCCGTGGTCTCGCCGGAGGTGGCCGCGCGCGGCAACAAGGCGGTGAATGACTTCCTCGCCTATCTGGCGACGCTGGTGGCGCGGCGGCGGCAGAGGCCCGGCAATCCCGAGCGCGACGTGCTGACGCGGCTGATCCAGGGCGAGGAGAACGGCGAGCGGCTGACCGAGAAGGAGCTGCTGCACAATTGCATCTTCCTGCTCAATGCCGGCCACGAGACCACGACCAATCTGATCGGCAACGGCCTCGTGGCGCTCGATCGCCATCCCCGGCAGAAGCAGCGGCTGATCGACAATCCCGACCTGATCAGGACGGCGGTCGAGGAGGTGCTGCGCTACGAGAGCTCGAACCAGCTCGGCAACCGCATGACCACGGAGCGGATCGAACTCGGCGGCGTCATGCTGGAGGCGGGAACGCCGGTCACGCTGTGCATCGGTGCCGCGAACCGGGACCCCGCGCAATTCCCGGATCCCGAGACCTTCGACGTCGCGCGCACGCCGAACCGCCATCTCGCCTTCGCCACCGGCGCACATCAATGCGCCGGCATGGCGCTGGCGCGGCTCGAAGGCGCCATCGCGATCTCGCGCTTCCTGGCACGCTTCCCGAACTACGCGGTGAGCGGCCAGCCGGTGCGGGGCGGACGGGTCCGGTTCCGCGGCTTTGCCAGCGTGCCTTGCACGATCGGCTGAGTGTTTCAGCGAAACGCACCAAAACAACCCCATGCAAAGTAGCCATGAGAGGTGCTTGAATACCTAAACGATGGTCCTGTGCCGCGCGATGCAGGTGGCCAGCACTTCGTCCATCGGACGGCCCCACCAGTCGTTGGAGAAGATCTCGATCTCGGAATAGCCGGCGAAGCCTTGAGCTTCGACCGCCGCGCGCACCGATCGGATGTCGATGACGCCGTCGCCCATCATGCCGCGATCGTTGAGGATGTCCCTGGTGGGCACAAGCCAGTCGCAGACATGGAAGGCCAGCAGGCGATCCTTGCCGGCCCGCGCGATCTGCCCCATCAGCTCCGGGTCCCACCAGATGTGATAGACGTCGAGCGCGACACCGAGCATGCCGCTGCGCTGCGGATCGAGCCGGTCGCAGATGTCGAGCGCCTGCTTCGTGGTGTTCACGCAGGCGCGGTCGGCCGCGTAGGCCGGATGCAGCGGCTCGATCGCCAGCGGCAGCTTGGCTTGCCTGGCATAGTCGAGCATGTCGGCCAGCGCGTCCTCCACCTGGCCGCGCGCCGCCACGATGTCCTTCGACGCCGCGCTGCCGGGCCGCGAATATTGCGGCAGGCCGCCGACGACGAGCACGATGCAGGACGCACCCAACGCCTTTGCTTCGTCGACGCAGCGCCTGTTGTCGTCGCGCACCTCGCCCCGGCGCGATGCGTCCGAGGTGAACATGCCGCCGCGGCAATAGCCCGAAAGCTCCAGACCGGCCTCGCGCACCGCGCGCGCGGCGCGGTCGAGACCGACGGTTGCAACCTGGTCGCGCCAGGGATCGATGGCGCGGATGCCGTGCCGGGCGCAGGCGTCGATGATCGCGACGAGATCGCCCTGCTTGCGGACGGTCGCCGTGTTCAGCGACAGCCAGCGATGATCGGAGGAGAAATCGCGCATCACTGCTCCAGCCCATGCGAGGCCAGCACGGTCTTCATGCGCCGCGTCGCCAGTTCCGGATTGGCGAGCAGGCCCGCCTGATCAGCCATACGGAACAGCTCGGCCAGATGCAGCATCGAGCGCGCGCTCTCCTGGCCGCCGGCCATGGTGAAATGATCCTGATGGCCGTTGAGATAGGCCATGAAGACGACGCCGGTTTTGTAGAAGCGCGTGGGCGCCTTGAAGATGTGGCGCGACAGCGGCACAGTCGGCCCCAGCACGTCATGAAAGCCCGCTTCGTCGCCGGCCGCCAGCCGCGACAGCGCGTAGGACGCTGCCGGCGCGATCGCGTCGAAGATGCCGAGCAGCGCGTGGGAAAAGCCCTGGTCGTCGCCGGCGATCAGCTCCGCATAGTTGAAATCGTCGCCGGTATACATCTTGATGCGCTTGTCCAGACGCCGGCGCATGTCGATTTCGCGCTGCTTGTCGAGCAGCGAAACCTTGACGCCGTCGACCTTGACCGCGTTGGCATTGATGATCGCGACGGCCGTGTCCATGGCCTTGTCGAGATCCCCAGTGCCCCAATAGCCAGACAGCGCCGGATCGAACATGTCGCCGAGCCAGTGGATGATCACGGGCTCGCGGACCTGCGACAGCACGCGGTCATAGACCCTGGCATAGTCGTCGGCATTGCGGCCGAGCTTGGCCAGCGCACGCGAGGCCATCAGGATGATGCGGCCGCCGACCTTCTCGACCGCCGAAATCTGCTCCTCATAGGCGCGGATCACGTCATCAACGGTTTTGGCATCCTCGACCGCGAGGTGATCGGTGCCCGCGCCCGAGAACACCAGCGCATTGCGCCGCTTCGCGGCCGCGACCGAGCGCGTGATCAGTTCCAGCGAGGTCGGCCAGTCCAGCCCCATGCCGCGCTGCGCGGTGTCCATGGCTTCGGCAACGCCCAGGCCGAGATCCCAGACGTGTTCGCGAAAGGCGATCGTCTTGTCCCAATCGACGGCCACCGACAGCCAGGGATCGTTGTCCGCGAAGGGATCGACCACCGTATGGACGGCGGAGAAGGCGATGCGATTCAGCGTGCCTTCCAGCCTGGCCGGAAAGGTGCGCGAGGCTGCGAGACGATAGGCCTCGATCGACCGATCGGCTTTCGGCAGCTTGAGCGACAAGGAGGATATGGGTTGGACGGGCTTGTTCATGGTTTCGAACCTCTCCCCGTCATTGCGAGGCGCGAAGCGACGAAGCAATCCAGACTGCCGCTGCAGAAAGACTCTGGATTGCTTCGCTTCGCTCGCAATGACGGCTTGGTGGACATCGGAGCTTACGCGACAGACCTCACGCCTTGATCGGGGCGACGTCGATCCAGCGCCGCTCCTTCCAGCTCTTCAGCGCGCACTCGGCCAGTTGCACGCCCTTGACGCCTTCGAGCAGCGTGAACTTGTAGGGTGCGTCCTCGTAGACGTGGCGGATGAACATCTCCCACTGCTCCTTGAAGCCGTTGTCGTAGGAGACGTTGTCCGGCAGCTTCTGCCAGTCGCCGTAGAAATCGTGCAGCCGCTTCTCGTCCGGGTTCCACACCGGGCGGGGCGTTGCCTGCCGCGCCTGGATCACGCAATCGGAAAGACCGGCCACGGCCGAGCCCAGCGTGCCGTCGACCTGGAATGTCACGAGATCGTCGCGATAGACACGCGTCACCCATGACATGTTGATGTGGGCGATCACGCCGCCCTTGAGCTGGAAGGTCGCGTAGGCCGAATCATCCGCGGTCGCCTTGTACTTCCTGCCCTGCTCGTCGTAGCGCTCGGGAATGTCGGTGGTGCCGATGCACATCACGCTCTCGACCTCGCCGAACAGATTGTCGAGCACGTAGCGCCAGTGGCAGACCATGTCGAGGATGATGCCGCCACCGTCTTCGCTGCGATAGTTCCAGGACGGCCGCTGCGCCTCCTGCCAGCCGCCCTCGAACACCCAATAGCCGAACTCGCCGCGCACCGAGAGGATGCGCCCGAAGAAGCCGGAATCGCGCAGGAAGGCGATCTTCTTCAGGCCGGGCAGGAACAGCTTGTCCTGCACGGTGCCGTGCTTGATGCCCTTGGCGTTGGCGAGCTTGACGACTTCGAGCGCCTCCTCAAAGTTCGTCGCGATCGGCTTTTCGCAATAGACGTGCTTGCCGGCGTTGATGGCCTGGGTGAGCAGGCCAGGGCGCGCCTGGGTGGTCGCGGCATCGAAGAACATGATGTCGTTCTTGTCGGCGAGTGCGGCGTCGAGATCGGTGGTCCAGCGCGTGATGTTGTAGCGCCTGGCGAGCGCCTCGACCTTCTCGGCGCTGCGGCCGACCAGGATCGGATCGGGCATGACGCGATCGCCGTTCTTCAGGCGCACGCCGCCCTGCTCGCGGATCGCGACGATCGAGCGGATCAGATGCTGGTTGAGCCCCATGCGGCCGGTGACGCCGTTCATGATGAGGCCGAGGCGTTGCGTGGTCATGCCAATTGCTCCTGAGATTTTGGCTGTTCGAGCGGGCGCAATGCCGACCAGTCCGGGTGGACCGACGTGGCAAAACCCACCGTGTTGAGCGATCCCGTCAGGAGATCGCCGTCGTGGATGGAGAGCCGGATGCCCTGCCCGGCATCGGCGTAGAGATCGGGATGCGCGGCCGCGAAGGCCGCAGCTTCGGCGGCAGGGGCCTCTCCGAAACCATCGACATAATGATGGCCGTTGCGCTCGGCATGAGTGATGCCGATGAAGGCGCCGAGCGCTAGATCCTGCTGCACGGCAAGGCCCGCCTGGCAGGTCAGGTCCTCGCCGGTGACGAAGAATGTCTCTGCACCCGTCGTCCATTGTGCGGCACGCGTCGCGTTGAGGATCGATTTATAGAGGCCCTTGCAGGATTTCGAGGAAATGCCGCGATAGCCGAGTGGCCTCATCTTCGGGAAAGCATCGTAGGAATCGTCCGCCTCGTCGATAATGAAAGCCCGCTCGGCAAGCGATCCGAGTGCGGTCTCCCACGTGATGTCCCGCGGCATAGGTTGCTCGATATAGAGAAGCCGGGCCGCAATAGGCCTCAGCGCGGCATCGCGATCGAGCTTGTCGACCAGCGCGCGCAGGGCTGCCAGATCGGCGTATTGTTCGTTGGCGTCGAGCGAGACGCTGTAGTCGTACCGAAGCGTGCCGAGCTCCTCTCCGATCCGCACCAGACGCGACGCATCTGCTTCCGGATTGCCCGACAGCTTGAGCTTGAAGTAGCGAGCGCCGGCATTTTCGCGTGCGTCGGCCACGCCTCCCTCGCCCTCGATCTGGTCATCGAGACCAACCGTGTGCCTGACGGCGACGCGCGGCACGGGGGTGCACTCTTTCAGAAATGCCCCGATATCGGTGCCCGTCAGATCGAGCGACATGCGACCGTCGATCCCTGCGATGTTGCCGACCATTCCGTCGAAGAAGCTGCTGCCGACCGCGCGCAGCAGCGCGTCGAGGATCGCCTTGTCAATTTCCGCGGGACCATAGCTCGCCGCGAGTGGTGGAATGTCCTCGTTCGCACACGCCTTGATTTGGGCACTGATGCACGAGGCATGGAGACCGAACGCCGGCCGGAAACCCGTCTCCGCCAGATAAAGCCCCCGCGCGATCTGAAGCGAACGGCGCAACTCGTCCACCGTCTGCGCCGGCGACAGCTCCGGCCGCTTGTCGAACCACTTTGGCACCAGCAACTCGGCGCTGGCACCGATTGCGGTGCCCTTGCCCTCGACTTCGATCTCGACCCGCACGAAGAGCTGCGGCGTCGCGTTGATCGTGATCGCGCCAAAGCGGAACGGCCGCGCGAACTGTACGGGTCGTTCAAAGAAGGCGATGTCTCGCAGCTTCAGGCGGGGCGACATGGTGCGACAACGATATGAGGCGAACTTGGTGCGAGCGGTACGGCCGCGGGCGACTCGCCTCTCCCGCTTGCGGGAGAGGTCGGCGCGTAGCGCCGGGTGAGGGCTTTCTCCTCTTGGGGCTTCTCGCGAGCGGAGACACCCTCTCCCCAACCCTCCCCCGCAGGCGGGGGAGGGAGCGCACCAGCTTGGTGGTCGCCAGAAAGGTATCCCATCGTCCTAATCCAGCGCGCCTTGCGAGAAGAAATGCTTGCGGATGCGCTGCACCAGTTCCGTGAAGACCGGGTCCGCCATCACATCGAGCGAGCGCGGACGGGGCAGCGGGACGTCGTAGATCGCGGCGATCGCGCCGGGACGCTCGGTCATGACCAGCACGCGGTCGGCGAGGAATACGGCTTCGGGAATCGAATGCGTGATCAGCAGCACCGTCTTCTTCGTCTCGCGCTGGATTCGCATTAGTTCCACGTTCATGCGCTCGCGCGTCAGCGCATCGAGCGCACCGAACGGCTCGTCCATCAGCATGATCCTGGGATCGTGCACCAGCGCACGGCAGATCGAGGCGCGCTGCTGCATGCCGCCGGAGAGCTGCCAGGGCAGCTTCTTCTCGAAACCTTCAAGCCCGACCATCTTCAACAGCGCCTTGGCGCGATCGAGATATTCCTGCCGCGGCAGCTTCTTCATGTCGATCGGCAGCATCACGTTGGCGAGGATGTTGCGCCAGGGCAGCAGCAGGGCGTTCTGGAACACGATGCCGACATTGCCGTGCGGCGACGTCACCTTCTCGCCCTCGACCAGGATGTCTCCGGTCGTGGGCGGCAGCAGCCCCGAGATCAGCTTGAGCAGCGTGGACTTGCCACAGCCGGAAGGCCCGACCACGACGAAGAACTCGCCGTCGTTGATGTGGAAGTCCAGTGGCCGCAGCGACGGCACATCGCCGTCGCGCGTCCGGTAGGTCTTCGAGACGCCCGACAGCCTGATGCCGGATGCACCGCCCGCCCGGTCGCTGACCAAGCGGAGATGTGCGGCGGGCTGGAGCTCGACTTGTTTGCTCGCAGCGTTCATCGCAGCGCTCTCCTCCCGTCGTCCCGGCGAAAGCCGGGACCCATACGCCGTGCTGTTGCATGTGAGCACGCGGGGAGAGACCTTCGGCAACGATCGAGGCTGGTGGCTATGGGTCCCGGCTTTCGCCGGGACGACAACGGAAAGTTTTCGCTCACGAGTCGCCCTTCGGCAGGTAGTCGTTGGTGTAGAAGGCCTTCGGGTTGTCCTTGGCTTTGGCATCCAGCCCGCCATATTCGACCAGCAGATTGACGGTCTCTGCCATGTTCTGGTCGGTGACCTGGAACGGCCGCTTGGACTTGGTCTCGGCGGTCCGGTAGAGCGGGATGGTCAGCTCGAAGCCCTGCGTCAGCGTGTCGATCTTGCCGCCCTTGGGATTGGCATCGAGGATCGACTGCGCCGCGGCCTTCGGCTCTTTCTCGGCCGCTTCGATGGCCTTGGTCGTCGCCGACATGAAGCGGCGGACCAGATCCGCATTGGCCTTCACATAGTCCGCATTGGCGGTGATGCCCGATGAGACCATGTTGATGCCGTAGTCGGCGAACTTGATCGGATAGACGTCCTTGCCGGTGGCGTCCTTGATCTTCATCGACTGGTCCATGACGTAGCCGAGCAGCAAATCCGCCTGGCCGTTGATCACGGCGTTGAGCTTGGTCTGGCCGTCGCCGGCGACGGTCTGGAAGTCGCTCTCCTTCAGGCCGGTCTTCTTCAGGAACAGCGGCCAGATCTGGGTCATGGAATCGGCCGGCGTGATCGCCACCGTCTTGCCCTTGATGTCCTCGGGTTTCCTGATGTTCTTGTCGGCGAAGCCCATGGCGGACATCGGCGAGGTCTGCAGCAGCACGCCGGTCGCGATCACGGGCGCGCCCTTGATCGCGGCGCGCATCATGGTGGGCACGTCGACATAGCCGAAATCGGCAGTCTTGGCGGCGACGGCCTGCGTGGTCGCAGCGGAGCCGCGGCCTTCCTGGATCTCCAGGTCGATGCCCTCGGCCGCATAGATGCCCTTGGCCTTGCCGTAATAGAACGGCGCGTGCTCGCCATAGACGTACCAGTTCAGCATCAGCACGACCTTGTCGGCTGCCTGCGCCGGCATCGCCGTGAAGGCTATCAGCGCCGCCGCGACGGCTCCTGTCCACATCCTCATCGCCACTCTCCCTTTGCGTTGTTGCGACGACCTTGACCGGCCGCTCGTTGCTTCGCTCACGATGCGAAAATCACGTCCTCGCGCTGGCTGACATGCCAGGGAATGACCAGCTTCTCGATCCGATCGACGATCCAGAACAGCACGACACCGAGCAGCGCCAGGATGACGAGCGCGGCGAACATCGTCGGCAGGTCGAACGTGCCGATCGAGCGCTGCATCACGTAGCCGATGCCGGAGTTGGAGCCGACGAACTCGCCGACGACCGCGCCGACCACGGCCAGCGTCACCGACACTTTCAGGCCGGAAAAGATCGCGGGCAAGGCATGCGGCAGGTTCACGGCGCGGAACACCTGAAAACGGCTGCCCTGCATGGCACGCGCGAGATCGACCATGTCAGGATCGACCGATTTGAAGCCCTGCACCGCCGAGACGACGACCGGAAAGAAGCCGAGCAGGAAGGCGGAGATCACCTTGGGAATGATGCCGAAGCCGAACCAGACCACGAACAGCGGCGCGATCGCGATCTTCGGCACGGACTGCGAGAACACGAGGAGCGGATAGACATAGCTTTCGACCGTTTTCGAACCCGCGATCAGCATGGCCACGGGAATGCCGAACAGCGCCGACAGCAGGAAACCGCAAACGGTGGCGTAGGTCGTGGGCCAGGACTGCCGCAGCAGTTCCGGCCATTCGGTGCGCAGCACCGCGACGACGTCGCCGGGCGACGGGATCTGATAGGCCGGAATGCGGAAGATGCGGATCGCGAGATCCCAGGCCACCACGATGAAGACGAGAAACAGGAACGGGCGCAGCCAGGCCGCATTCACGATCTTGGACACCGCACCTTGCGGCTTCATTTCAGCCACGTCTCGCTCCCGGTCGTCTTTCTTGGTTCTGGGGAGAAATTAACCCGTTGGATAAATACTGTCCAGCGGATTCCCTGTGGCGTTTTGCGGCGGGGTTCCTCGCGCCGTGCGGGGCGGACATGGTGCTCTCGCGTCCCGGACGCGCCGCGGCGCGCAGTGCCCCTGCGCAAAGCCGGGACCCAGGAGCCCCGCACATCACGGGTGGCATGGGCCCCGGCTCTGCAGCGCATCACTGACGTGCTGCGCTGCGTCCCGGCATGAGAGAGTGGGTTGCCGACGGGAGCCTCGTCGTCATTGCGGAGCAAGGTGCGAGAGCGCGGCTTTGTCGCGGAATGAAGGAGAGCCGAATCGGCTCTGGACTACACTGCCTGCGCCACCGCGGCCCGCGGCCTGGCCGGCTTGGCAATGTCGAACAGCGCGACCGACTGGCCGGTCAGCGCGGCCAGGACGAGGCCGACCATGTGGGCCAGCCGCTCGTCCTTGGCCTTCTTGTCCAGGAGGTCGCGGCCGAAGATGACGCTGAGCGTCGCCGAATTGGAGAGATAGAAGAAGCTGAGCGCGGCGATCGAGATGTAGAGCTGGACCGGATCAACCTCGACCTGGAAATCACCGCTCGCGACGCCGCGGCGCACCACGGTGCGGATCATCTCGACGAAGGGCGAGTGCATCGACTTGACCTTGGCCGAGCGCTTCAGGTGCTTGGCGCGCGCGAGGTTCTCGGTCTGCAGCAGCGACAGGAATTCCGGATTGCGCAGGAAGTAGTTCCAGGTGAACTCGATCAGCCGGCGGATCGCCTCGGGCGGCTCGAGATGCTCCAGATCGAGCCCCCGCTCCTCGCTTCGGATCTTGTCATAGGCGCCTTCGAGCACCGCGAGATAGAGCTCGTCCTTGTTGCCGACGTGGTAGTAGAGCATGCGCTTGTTGGCGCCGGCCTTGGCCGCGATCCGGTCGACGCGCGCGCCGGCGAGGCCGTGGGTGGAGAACTCCTGCTTGGCGGCTTCGAGAATGCGCAGCCGCATCCCCTCGGGGTCGCGCTGCCATTTCAGAGTCTGCTTTGCCTTCGCCAAACCGGGGTGCTCGCTGGGTGAATATTGCTAGCCATGTACCACGCACCCGCCGTCATTGCGAGCGCAGCGAAGCAATCCAGACTGCAACCGCGGAAACGGTCTGGATTGCTTCGTCGCTTCGCCCCTCGCAATGACGGCGGAGGTATCACCACTCAATCCGCCGGCTTCGGCGAGCGCTCCAGCAGCACGGTCTGGATGCCGCAGGTGCCGTTGCGTACGGTCATGATGCGGGTGCCGGGCTTGCGGCCGTTGCGCACCTCGGTGACGTCGAGACCGCTGGCGATCAGGCGGGCGCGGGTGGCGTCGATATCGGCGACGCGCCAGCTCAGGCCCCAGAGACGGTCGTGCGTGGCATCGCCGCCGGCCACCGGCCGGCGCACCACCTCGACGACGAGATCGCCGCAGCGGAAGAACATCAGCTGGCCCCAGTCCTGGTGCGAGCGGTCGAGGGCGAGATCGAGACCAAGCCGGGCGCCGTAGAGCGCCGCGGCGCGATCGGAGTCCTCGGTGGTGATGACGACGTGGTCGAGGCCTTCGATCGGCGCGATGTCGGTCACGGCCGAGAGCGGCCGCTCGCTGTCGAGCTCGAGGAAGAACATGCGCACGCCGCGCGTCACCTCCGTCGCTGCCCGCGTGCGCTTCCAGTGCAGCACTGCACCGCTCACATCATCGCTGCTCTCGACCTCGGTGACGGGATCGGGCCGCAGCGCCACGCGCTCGAGACGACGGTGCATCCGGCCCATGTCCGAGACCCGGAAGCAGAGGCTCGCCAGCAGGCCTTCATGGTCGTCGAGCAATGCGCGCATGCGGTCGGCGGTCACGCTGAAGCCGCTCGGCGCCATCAGTTCGATCGTCACGTTCTGAAGCGTGAACAGCACGCGGTCGGCACCGTCGCCCGAATTCTGCCAGGCGGGCGCACGGCCCAGCAACGTCTGATAGGCGGCCTTGGCGGCACCGATATCCCTGACCAGAGCGACGACGTGATCAAGGCCCGTAATCATCTTCCCATCCCTCCGGGCGCACGGGAACCGGAGCCGACCGGCCCTCGCGCGGCATGGCCGTTGCGGCGGCCCTCTCATGGTCGTATTCCGGCGCCATGCTGACCTCAAGCGCTACGGACGGCGGTTTTGCGAATAATTTCAGCGGCCCCGGGGCGGAACCGGTGCTAGAGTAAGTCCGCCGGACGGGACCTTAAGCGCATCACGGACAATCAATGCAGGCTCTCTTCATCGGACAGACCTATATCGACGTCGTCTTCATCACCGACCATCTGCCGACCGGCGACGAAAAGCATGTGGCACGGGATTACGCGGTCTCCTTCGGCGGCAACGCGGTGACGGCCGCGTTCTGCTGCGCCAAGCTCGGCATCGTGCCCGACCTGGTCGCCACCGCGGCCAATGACTGGCTGGGACGCATGTTCCAGGACATGTGCGCGAAATATGCCATCTCGCTGCATCCGCGCAAGGTGAACCAGTCCTCGCTGTCCTTCATCATGCCCAAGGACGGCAAGCGCGCCATCGTGCGCTGCCGCGACGACGAGCACATCCATCCGTTCCCGATCCTCAATCTCGGCGGCTGCCGCGTGCTGCATGTCGACGGCCACCAGCCCGACGCCGCGATCCACTACGCCAAGGTCTGCCGCGAGGCCGGCATCCTGACCTCGCTCGACGGCGGCGGCCTGCGCACCAACACGCATGAGCTGCTGGAATTCATCGACGTCGCCATCGTCGCCGAACGGCTGTGCGAGCAGATGGACCTGACGCCCGAGAAGATGCTCGACTATCTCAAGAGCCGCGGCTGCAAGATCGGCGGCGTCACGATGGGCGAGAAGGGCCTGCTCTGGTACAACGAGACCGGCGCGGTCGAGACCATGCCGGCGATGCCGATTCCGCGCGAGCGCGTGATCGACACCAACGGCGCAGGCGACGTGTTCCACGGCGCCTATGTCTATTCCTACCTCGCCCATCCCGGCAAAAGCTGGCGCGAGCATTTCGACTTCGCGCGCGCCGCCTCGACCTTCAAGATCCAGCGGCTCGGCAACGAGGCCGGCCTGCCGACCCTGGTCGACATCGCCAAGGTCCGGCACGAGTTCGAGGTCAAGGTCTAGACCGGCATGGGGCGCGTCGTCGTCGCCGGCAGCATCAACATGGACGTGGTCGCGACGGCCGACCGCCATCCCCGGGTGGGCGAGACCGTCACCGGCAAGCAGGTGCTGTATTTCCCCGGCGGCAAGGGCGCCAACCAGGCCGTCGCGGCATCGCGGCTGGGCGCGCGGACGACGCTGGTCGGACGGCTCGGCACGGATGCGTTCGGGGCCGAACTGAAGGCCTTTCTCGGCGAGCAGGGCGTCGATCTCGGCTATGTCCAGGATACCGCCGAGGCGCACACCGGCACGGCGATCATCACGGTCGCGGCGGCCGACAACACCATCGTGGTCGTTCCCGGCGCCAACGCGCTGGTCGGCGTCGACGATATCGGCGTCGTCCCGCTGCTGAAGGGTGACGTCGCGGTCAGCCAGTTCGAGATTCCGCTGCCGACGATTGCCGCGTTCTTTGCACGGGCCCGCGCGGCGGAGGCGATCACGCTGCTGAACCCGGCACCGGCGCAGCCGATGCCGGCCGACCTGCTCGCATTGGTCGACGTGCTGGTGCTGAACGAGACCGAACTCGCCTTGCTTGCCGGCACGGAGCTCGACGGCGAGACCAGTGCCGCGAGGATCATCGCCGCAGCCCGGCAGATCCAGGCGAGGGCCGACCAGATCATCTGCGTCACGCTCGGCAAGCGCGGCGTGCAGGCGCTCGCCGGACGCGAAGAGATTGCCGTGCCCGGCCGTGCCGTGGATGCGGTCGACACCACCGGCGCCGGCGATTGCTTCGTCGGCGCGCTGGCGGCGCAGCTGGCCGACGCTGTACCGCTCAGGACCACCCTCGCCTTTGCCAACGCGGCCGCCGCGATCTCCGTGCAGCGGATGGGCGCCGGGCCGTCGATGCCGACGGCGGAGGACGTGGCAGCCGTGCTCGGCGCGGCCTGATCAGGCCAGCGCGCTCTTCAGGTCGAAGCTTTCGTCCGCGGCCTGCTGCGGCGTGATCGAACGATCCATGCCGAGCAGGCGGCGGCCGAACATGTGATCGCCGGCGCGGTTGATGGATTCGATGCCGAGCAGCCTGTCGCCGTGATAGCAGAACGCCGAGAACGCCTTCCTGGCGGGATCGCCGCGCATCACGACGCGATCGTAGCCGGTGGTGAGGCCGGCGATCTGGAGCTTGTCCTCGCCCTGGTCGCTCCAGAACCAGGGCTGGGCATCGTAGGGCTTGCGATCGCCGGTGAGCCGTGCCGCGAGGCAGCGGGCCTGGTCGGTGGCGTTCTGTACCGATTCCAGCCGTAGCGCGCCGCCGAAGCGCGGGCTCTTGAACAGCGCGCAGTCGCCGATGGCCGAGATGTCGGGATCCGCAGTCGCCAGATATTCGTCGACGATGATACCCGCCGCGACGGGAAGCCCCGCCTCCGCCGCCAGCTCGATGTTCGGCAGCACGCCGACGCCGACCACCACGAGGTCGGCCGGCAGATGCCGCCCGTCGCTCAGGGAGACGCCGGTGACCTTGCCGCCCTCAGCCTCGATGGAGGTCGCCTGCACGCCGAGATGGATGCGGATGCCGGCCTCGCGATGCTGCGCCTGGAAATAGTCCGAGACCTCGGCCGTGACCGCGCGCGCCATCACGCGCGGAGCCAGCTCGAGCACGTCGACCCCGAGGCCCTTGATCCGCGCGGTGGACGCGAATTCGAGGCCGATGAAGCCGGCGCCGATGATCACGGCGCGTCTCTTCGACGGCAGGATGCCGCGCAGCGCCTCGCTCTCGTCGAGGATGCGCAGATACCTCACGTCGGGCAGGTTGGCGTTGGGCAGATCGAGCAGGCGGTTGCGCGCGCCGGTGGCGAGCACGAGGTGGCCGTAAGGCAGGCTGTCGCCGGAGGCGAGCAGGACCTTGCGACCGGCGCGATCGATCGACACGGCGCGGCCGGCGATCAGCTCGATCCTCTGGTCCTGGTAGAATTTCTCCGGCCTGAACATCAGGCTCTCGGGTCCGGCGGAGCCCTTGATATAGGCCTTGGACAGCGGCGGCCGCTGGTACGGCAGATGCGCCTCGTCATTGATCAGGCAGAGGCGGCCGGCAAAGCCCGCCTGGCGCAGCGAGGCCGCGACCTGATAACCGCCATGGCCGGCGCCGACGATGATCACGGGACCGTCCGTCATGGCAGCAGGCTTCCGTCGCAGACACGAGCTCGACCCATGTCGTCTCCCTCTTCGAATGATGTCGGTTGCTGGCCTCGGAGGATCCGGCGCTCGTGTCCGTCCCGTTGGCGAATGCGCCCCATTTGAGCCGATCGACCCTGCTTGCGCAAGGGTGGCTGCGTCTTGCGGGGATTGTCTCCCCGCGCCTTCTGCGATTTAGTTGCAGCAACACTCCTCATGCCGGGGATAGTCCCATGCCTGCGCCCGTTTCCTCGCCCGATGATCCCGCCCTGCTGCGAATCGACGGCCCGATCGCGACCATCACGCTCAACCGCCCCGCCGCCTTCAACTCCATCAACCTCGCGATCGCGCAGAAGCTCGAACAGCTGGCGGCGTGGATCGAGGGCAATGACGCCATCAAGGTGGTCGTGCTGGAGGGCGAAGGCCGCGCCTTCTCGGCCGGCGGCGACCTGCAGACGATCGGCGCGGCCGCCGAGGCCGGCACCGTGACGCCGGTGGTCGGCGAGCTCCTGAAGCACTACCACGCCTTCATCGAGATCCTCAGGCGCATGCCGAAAATCTCGCTGTCCAGCGTGCACGGCTCGGCGGCCGGCGCCGGCATGGGCCTCGCCTTCGTCACCGATCTCTGCATCGCCGCGGAGGACGCCAAGTTCACGCCCGCTTACGCCAAGATCGGCGTCTCGCCGGACGGCGGCTCGACGGTCGGCATGGTCGGCACCGTCGGCATCCGCCGCGCGCTGCAGATCTTCCTCGCCGAGGACAATTTCACCGCGCAGCAGGCCCATGACTGGGGCCTCGTCGCCAAGGTCGTGCCGGCTGCGGAGTTGAAGGCGGCGACGCGGCAGCTCGCCGAGCGCCTGGCGCAGAACCCGCCCGCGGCGATCGCCGGCACCAAGCTCCTCGTCAACCAGGCCGCCACCACGCCGGTCAAGCAGCAGCTCGACGCCGAGGAGCACCGGATCATCATGGCGATGAACACTGAGGAATTCCGCGTGGCGGTGAAGAAATTCACGAGCAAGAGCAAGTGAAGAGGCCGTCCCGCGCCTTCACCTGCCTGCGCCACGGCGCGACCGACTGGAATCGCGAGGGCCGGTTTCAGGGTCGCACCGACAACCCGCTGAACGAGGACGGAATGAGGCAGGCGCAGGAGGCAGCCGCGATGCTGCGCGGCCTCGGCATCAGCCGCATCGTCGCGAGCCCGCTGGTGCGTGCGGCGCGCACGGCCGAGATCATCGCCGCGGCGATCGCGGTGCCGCTTGCGATCGACGAGGGCATCATCGAGTTCGACTTCGGCAGCCTCGAGGGCCTTCCGGTGCGCGATGTCATGGTCAGGCACGGCGTCAATTCGGCGACCGGACTGGTCTCGATCCTGGGCGGCGATGGCGAGAGCTGGGACGCCATGACCGAGCGATCGCTGGCCTGCGTTTCGCTGTGGCTCGACCGCCATCCCGGCGACGACCTCCTGTTCGTCTGCCATGACGCGGTGATGCAGGGCATGGCCAACGCGCTCACCGGCAGTTATTTCAAGAACAGCCACGGCATCCCGTTCCGCTACCTCTGCGACGAGGCCGGCTGGCGTGTCGCGCAAGCCGCTACTTAGGACAGATGTAGCCGGTGCCCGCCGGCGACTTGAAGCAGCCGACCGATTCCGGCAGCACGTGGCGCGGCAGCCACAGCACCACGCTGGGGAAATAGATCGCGAACGCGATCGTCCCAAGGAACACCAGATAGATCGGCAGCGCCGCGCGCAGCGCCTTGGCGAAACTGACGCCGACGAATTTCGAGGCCATCAGCAGCACGAGGCCGTAAGGCGGCGTGATCAGGCCGAAGGCGAGCGTGGCGATCAGCACCACGCCCATGTGCACGGCGTTGATGTCGCCCGCCTCCGTCAGCGCGTTCACCAGCGGCATGAAGATGATGATGGTGGGGACCGGCTCGATGAAATCGCCAACCACGGTGAACAGCAGCACCATCAGCAGCATGATCAGATGCGGATCGTTGCCGGCCATCGAGGTGATGACATCGGCGATGTAGCTGGCGCCGCGCAAATAGGCGAGCATCCAGCCGAAGGCGTTGGCGGCGCCGATCGTGATCAGGGGCAGCGAGAAGATCAGGCCGGCGAGACAGAAATCATACGGAATCTTGCGGATATGCCCGCGATTGAGCGCGGGGATCACCACCACCACGATCCAGACCACGGCGACGACGCCGGCTTCCGTCGGCGTGAACCAGCCGGTGAGAATGCCGCCGAGCAGGATCACCGGGATCATCAGCGGCAGCGCCGCATCGCCGGCCGCGAACGCCACCTGCCGCAGCGGCGCGCGCGGCTTGCGCAGGCCGGACGGCCCGAAGAAATAGCAGTAGAACATCAGCCCGAAACCGATCATCAGCCCGGGCACCACGCCCGCCATGAACAGGCCGGCAATCGAGACGTTGCCGACCGCGCCATAGACCACGGCGGTGATGCTCGGCGGCACCAGCGCGGCGATCGTCGAGGCCGACGCGATGATCGCGGCGATGAAGGCGGGTTCATAACCCTCGCGCTTCATCGGACCGCCGAGCGCGCGGCTCATCACGGCGACATCGGCGGTGGTCGAGCCCGACATCTCCGAGAAGAACATGCTGAAGACGACGACGACCTGCGAGAGCCCGCCCCTGATGTGGCCGACCAGCGACACCGAAAGGTTGGCGATCCGCACCACCACGTTGGCCGAGCTCATGAGCTCGCCGACCAGCAGGAAGAACGGGATCGCCAGCAGCGCCTCGGAATCGACGCCGTCGAAGATCTTCTGGATGATCGCCGCGAGCGAGACGTCCGATAGCAGCGCCCCGACGAACACGCCGGCCATCAGCGAGAACGGCACGGGCACGCCGAGATAACCGAACGACAGGAAGCAGATCGTCATCAGGCCAAGGACGACGGGCGCGTTCATGGCTGGGCCCTCATCTGCACGTCTGAGGCGACCGATGCGTCATCGTCCTCCAGCGGCTCGTGATGATCGAAGCCGTTGCGCAGGCCGTTGACCAGTTGCTCGATGGTGAACAGGCCGATCAGCACGCCCGACATCGGAATGATCGCATAGAGCGAGGCGATCGGCGTGCCCGACGGGAGCCGGAAGCTGCCGAAGCCCCGCAGGTAGTTCTGGTAGCCGTACCAGATCAGGCAGAAGGCGACGCCGAGCACAACGAGCCGGATGATGACTTCCACGACGAGGCGCGAGGTGCCGTGCATCGCCTCGGATATCGCGGTGAGATAGAGATGATCATTGCGACGCGTCGCCGCCGCCGTGCCGACGAAGATGGCGTAGATGAACAAGGTCGAGGTCACCTCCTGCAGCCACAGCCAGGGATGACCGATCGTGCGGGTGACGATGTCGGCGGTGACCGACAGCGAAAAGCCGAAGCACAAGATGCCGCAGAGGACCATCAGCGCAAGCTCGAGCCAGTCGAGCCAACGCCATTTCAGGTGTCGCTGGCGTTGCACCAGCAGTTTGTCGGCGATGGACATTGTTGCTCCCGGCTGCGGGTTGCGTCACCTCTCCCGCTTGCGGGAGAGGTCGCGGAGCGAAGCGATGCGGGTGAGGGTTCTTTCCTCTGGGGGTGTTATCCCTCCGTAGAGACACCCTCTCCCCGACCCTCTTCCGCAAGCGGGAGAGGGAGCGCCAATCTAATTCACCGACCGGATCAGGGTCTTGATCTTCTCGGCATGCGGGCCGAGATCCTTGGCGAGCTTGTCGAGATAGGGGTCGGCGATCGCGGTGAAGCTCTTCTTGTCGACGTCGGTGACCACCTTGACGCCCATCTTCTTGAGCTTCTCGGCGGCGGTCCGCTCCAGCTCGAAGGCCTTCGCGGGCTCCTTCATGCTGATCTCGTTCGCCGCGGTCTGCACCCAGCCCTTCTGCTCCGCCGACAGGCTCTGCCAGAGCTTGTCCGAGATGAAGACCAGTGCGTTGTTGGCCTCGTGCTCGGTGATGTTGAGCACCGGGGCGACCTCGTAATGCTTGTTGACGAGGTAGACGTTGATGCTGTTTTCGGCGACGTCGACGACGCCGGTCTGCAGAGAGGTGTAGACGCTGCCGAACGGCATGTGCACGGTCTGGGCGCCATAGGCCGGGAACATGGTGTCCTCGGTCGCGGTCGCCTGCACGCGGATCTTCAGGCCCTTGATGTCAGCCACATTGTGGATCTCCTTCTTGGAGTACATGTGGCGCACGCCCTGCGAGCCCGTCGCAATCACATGCAGGCCCTGCGTGGTCTCGTCGATCATGGTCTTGAGCGCTTCGAACACGCGTGGATCGGCAAGCCCCTTGATGACGTGGTTCTCGTCGCGGAACAGGAAGTGCAGCGACATCACGCCGGCCTGCGGCGAGATCGTCGCGGTGTTGGCGGAGGAAATGATCGCGAACTCGATGTCGCCGGCCTTCACGAGCTGCAGCAGTTGCGGCTCCTGACCCAGCTGGGCGCCGGGATACTGGTCGATGATCATGGTGCCCTTGCTCAATTCCTTGAGCTTGTCGGCAAACAGGTCACCCGCGATGGAATAGCCGGTGTTGCGGGGCTGGTCATAGGCGAAGCGATAATGCTTTACCTCCTGCGCCCCGGCCCCCGTGACGAAAAGCATGACGGCCGCAGCCGCGAGCCCACGAATGGATCGTGCAATCATCGTTTCCCCCTGTTTTATCGCCGGCCGCTTATGCGGTCTGGGCGTTCGTCGTTTGCTCAGCCTGTATCGGTCGTCTTCCCAGTCCTCTGCATGAAATCGAAATCGCAGCCCTCGTCGGCCTGCAGGATGGTCTCGTTGAACAGCCAGGCGTAACCGCGCCGCGCCTCTTCGGGCGCCATGGGCAGCTTCAGGGCGGTGCGACGTCGCTCCAGCTCGGCCGCATCGACCAGAAGCTCGATGCTGCGCTTTGCGACGTCGAGCCGGATCATGTCGCCGTTATTCACCAGCGCCAGCGGACCGCCGACGGCGGATTCCGGCGTGATGTGCAGCACGATGGTGCCGAACGCGGTGCCGCTCATGCGCGCATCCGAAATGCGCACCATGTCCTTGATGCCGGCGCGCGCCAGCTTCTTCGGGATCGGCAGATAGCCGGCCTCGGGCATGCCCGGCGCGCCCTTCGGCCCGGCATTGCGCAACACCAGCACGTCATCGGCGGTGACGTCGAGAGCGGGATCGTCGACGCGCAGGGTCATGTCCTCGACCGATTCGAACACCACCGCGCGCCCGGTATGCTGCAGCAGCTTCGGGCTCGCGGCCGATTGCTTGATGACGGCACCGCGCGGCGCCAGGTTGCCGTGCAGGATGGCGAGACCGCCTTCGGTCTTGATCGGATTGTCGCGCGGCCGGATCGCGTCCTGCCCGGGGACGTCCTCGGCATTGGCGACAACGTCGCGCAAGCTCTCGCCCGAGATGGTCCTGGCATCGAGATCGACGAGATCGCCGAGCTGCTTCAGCAGTTTCGGCACGCCGCCGGCATGATGGAAATGCTCCATATAGTGCTCGCCGGACGGCTTGAGATCGATCAGCACCGGCACCTCGCGGCCGATCTTGTCGAAGGCTTCGAGATCGAGCCGGTGCGGCGAGCGGTGCGCCATCGCCGTCAAATGGATTAGCCCGTTGGTGGAGCCGCCGATCGCCTGCAGCACGACCTGCGCGTTCCTGAACGAGGCCGGCGTCAACAGCTCGCTCGGCTTCGGCCCCTTGGTCTTGGCCATCTCGGCGGCGACCCGGCCGCTGGCCTCGGCGAGGCGGAAGCGCTCGGCATGCGGTGCCGGGATCGTCGCGCTCATCGGCAGCGACAGCCCCATGGCTTCGATCATGCAGGCCATGGTCGAGGCCGTGCCCATCACCATGCAGGTGCCGACCGACGGCGCGAGACGGCCATTCACCGCCTCGATCTCGGCATCGTCCATCTCGCCGGCGCGATACTTGCCCCAGAGACGGCGGCAATCGGTGCAGGCGCCCAGCACCTCGCCCTTGTGATGGCCGACCACCATCGGGCCAACGGGAATGACCACGGTCGGCAGATCGGCGCTGATCGCGGCCATCACCTGCGCCGGCAGCGTCTTGTCGCAGCCTCCGATCACGATCACCGAATCCATCGGCTGCGCCCGGATCATCTCCTCGGTGTCCATCGCCATCAGGTTGCGCAGATACATCGAGGTCGGATGCGCAAAGCTCTCGGCGATCGAGATGGTCGGGAACACGAACGGCATCGCGCCGGACAGCATCACGCCGCGCTTGGCGGCCTCGATGATCTGCGGCACGTTGCCGTGGCAGGGATTGTAGTCGCTATAGGTGTTGGTGATGCCGACGATCGGGCGCTCCAGCGCGTCGTCGGAATAGCCCATCGCCTTGATGAACGCCTTGCGCAGGAACAGCGAGAAGCCGGCATCGCCGTAGCTGGTCAGACCCTTGCGCAAGCCACTCGTCATCACGTCACTCCATTCACGGGCCTATTGTGGTACAGCCGCCCCCTCGATTGTCAATAAGATTGACGACTTGGCTCCGATTTCCGCCGATATGGCGCTTGGCGGTCGCACATTATTGACAATTCTGGCCCGCAATGCTCCACAGGCAGGACCAAGCCCGGGAGGCAGGGCCATGTCCGACATCCATCATGCGGCGACCGTCACGCTCCGGCGCGACGATCCGGACGACGTCGTCGCACGGCTGGAGGAGGACATCATCTTCGGCCGGCTGCCGCCGGGCGCGCGCCTCACCGAGGATGCGCTGATGTCGGCCTACGGCACCTCGCGCCATTTCGTGCGCCAGGCGCTGGTGGAGGCCGAGCGGCGCGGCATCGTCCGCCGCGAAAAGAATGTCGGCGCAACGGTGCGGTTCTATTCCGCCGAGGAAGTGCGGCAGATCTACGAGGTCCGGGAGATGCTGACGCGGCAGGCGGCGCTGATGATCCCCCTGCCCGCCCCGCAAACCCTGATCGACGAACTCTCCGCGTTGCAACGCGACTATTGCGCGAAGGCGGATATGCGGGACCTGCGCGGCATCCACGAGGCCAACGACGCCTTCCACCTCGCGCTGTTCTCCGCCTGCGGCAATCCCTACCTCGTGCGCTCGCTGCAGGACTACATGAACCTGACCCTGCCGATGCGCGCCAAGAATCTCGCCGACCGCGACGGCCTCGCGCAGTCGCGCCGCCAGCACGAGCTGATGATCGAGTTGCTGAAGGGCCGCGACAGCTGGGCGCTGGCACAACTGTGCGTGGACCATATGCAGTTCAGCAAGAGGGATTATCTGGGCCGGATTGCGGAGGAAAGTGGGGAAGCCTAACGTGTGCACCCGACCTTGAAGCTGAGCAATGGAGCGGATCCACATTGGAGCAACTGCATGGCGACTTTCATCCATATCGCCGACACGCGCATGACTTGCCGTATCTTGCGTGGAGGCATACGCGCAACACAGTTCGCAGCTCCGCCAGACGCTACAGCACCGCACCGTGGCGTATTTTGCGTACCCGTTGTCGCCAATTTTCAGATGACCTTCCAATGGCTCCGGGAATTGAAGCGCCGCGGCCATCGGTTGGCTTGCGGAATCCAATTCCGCATTGACGACACGGAAGATGTCCTAGTTGGACATTACAGCCAGCCGCTGCAAGGCATGACGGCGGCACAATCCGTTGCATTCTTCCTTAAGGCCGAGGACTCGCGCGGGCTCCAGGTCATTGTACCGCGTACAATTTCACCACGAGAGATCAAGGCGACCCGGTCGATCCCCCAAGTCACGGGATGGCGCTTCCATCCCGCAGCGAAGGGCAAGCCACCATTCTGGCCATATGCTGGCGACATCAATGCTTCCAAACTTCGTCGTCGGATAGAACAGCAAAACACGATCCCTTGGGCGGAGTGAATCTCTTCGCAAAGCTATGGACAGGATCAACACTGTGAGGGACAACGCAGCATCATGCCAATTTCAGGATGCCGTAAAATGGAATTTGATGACGTCATTCTCGGCCGGCGCAGCATTCGCGGCTACAAGCCCGATCCCGTCCCGCCGGACTTGATCAAGGAAATCCTGCGGCTCGCGATGCGTGCGCCGTCGTCGATGAATACCCAGCCGTGGAATTTCTACGTCATCACCGGAGAGCCGCTGGACCGCATCCGCAAGGGCAATACCGAGCGCAATCTGGCGGGCGTGCCACACTCGCGCGAGTTTCGCACCGGCCAGCCGTTCGAGGGCGTGCACCGCGAACGCCAGATCGGCGTCGCCAGGCAGTTGTTCAGCGCAATGGGAATTGCACGGGACGACAAGGAAAAACGGCAGGACTGGGTGCTGCGCGGCTTCCGCCAGTTCGACGCGCCGGTGTGCGTGATCATCACCTACGATCGCGTGCTGGCCACCAGCGACGATACGGCCTTCGACTGCGGCGCCGTGGCGACCGCGCTCGTCAACGCGGCCTGGTCGCGAGGGCTCGGCGCCGTGATCAACAGCCAGGGCATCATGCAATCCCCCGTCGTGCGCGAGCATGCCGGGATCGCCGATGATCAGGTGATCATGAAGAGCATCGCGCTGGGCTGGCCGGATGACAGCTTTCCCGCCAACGCCGTTGTCTCCGAGCGCAAGTCGGTCGATGAAGCGACGACGTTCGTGGGATTTTGAGAGGGACGGCTGGAATGACCTCGTGGCTGCAATGATGGTGAGCGGGTAACGATCCGCTCCATCAACACGTCATTGCAAGCGCAGCGAAGCAATCCAGAGATCTTTCCGCGGAGGGATTCTGGATTGCTTCGCTGCGCTCGCAATGACGGCGTTGAGAGATTGCGACTACGGCTGTCACAGCAGCGCGTAGCCCGGATGGAGCGCAGCGCAATCCGGGGCCTTCACGTGACGATGGGCATCGTCCCGGATTACGCTGCGCTCCATCCGGGCTACGGGCAAAGCCTTTCTACCGCTTGGTCCAGTCGATGATCCGGCTCTCGTCCCCGTCGAACTCGTCGCTGCAGAAGGCGCCGCCCTGGAAGTGGTCACCGACCGGGTCGGGTTTCAGCTTGGCCTGCTCGGCCAGCGCGTGGTCGCGGAAATCCTCGGCGCGGCCGGTCGGGCGATAGCCGAACTCGTAGGCGCGGTGATTGTCCCACCAGGTGCGTTCGTTGAGCGAGGCGCCGTAGAACACCTCGAAATGGATATCGGGATGTTCGAGCCCGATCTTGCACAGCTGCACCAGATCGTCGGGCTTGAGCCAGATCGCGAGCCGGCGCAGGTCGAGCGGCATGTCGCCGAAGTTGCCGATGCGCAGGCAGGTGACCTTGAGGCCGTGCTTGTCGGCATAGAGCGCGCCGAGCGCTTCGCCGAACACCTTGCTGACGCCATAGCGGCCATCGGGCCGCGGCGTGACGTCGGTGCCGATCTTGTGGTGGCGCGGATAGAAGCCGACGGCATGATTGGACGAGGCGAACACCACGCGCTTGACGCCCTTGCGGTAGGCGGCCTCGAACAGATTGTAGCCGCCGATGATGTTGGCCTGGAGGATGTCGTTCCAGGGCCCCTCGACCGAATAGCCGCCGAAATGAATGATGCCGTCGACGCCTTCGCAAATCGCCTCGACCTGCGCCATGTCCGAGAGATCCGCGGCCTTGAACTGCTCGTTCGGCTGGAGATCGGCGGGCGGACGGATGTCGGAGAGCAGGAGGTCCGGATAGATCGGCGGCAGCAATTTGCGCAGGCGCGTTCCGATTCCGCCTGAAGCTCCCGTCATCAAGATGCGCATGTCAGTCCTCGCTGCTGCAATCGAATTGCCGTCACGTGTCCCTAATGATAGCAGCATTGTCCAGAGGGAACGAAACGAGAGAACCGACATGAATGAGGCATCGTCTCAAACCCAGGAACGGCCCGGCTGGCGGCCGGCGAGCTATTACCCCGATCCAGCCATTCACGCGCTCGATCCCCGTTTTGAAAGATACTGGCTGAAGCTGTCGGCGGTGGAGCGGATCGCGACCGGGCTGCGCTGGGCCGAGGGGCCGGTTTGGTTCGGCGACGGGCGCTATTTGCTGTGCAGCGACATCCCCAACCAGCGCATCCTGAAATGGGAGGAAGAGACCGGCGCGGTCTCGGTGTTCCGAAAACCTTCCAATTTCGCCAACGGCAATACGCGCGACCGGCAGGGCCGGCTCGTCACATGCGAGCATGGCGGACGGCGCGTGACGCGCACCGAGTATGACGGCAGCATCACGGTGCTGATGGATCAGTTCAACGGCAAGCGGCTGAACTCGCCGAACGATGTCGTGGTCAAATCGGACGGCTCGATCTGGTTCACCGATCCAACCTTCGGCTTGCTCGGCAATTACGAGGGCTACAAGTCCGAGCCGGAGCTCGACATGAACGTCTACAGGCTCGACCCGGAGACCGGCAAAGCCACGATCGTCGCCGAGGGTGTGCTCGGGCCAAACGGGCTCGCGTTCTCGCCGGACGAGAAAATCCTCTATGTCATCGAATCCCGCGGCGTGCCGACCCGCAAGATTCTCGCCTATGACGTTTCACCTTCCCGCGACACGCTTTCGAACAAGCGCGTCTTCGTCGACGCCGGCCCCGGCACGCCGGACGGTTTCCGCGTCGACATCGACGGCAATCTCTGGTGCGGCTGGGGCATGGGCGATCCGGAACTCGACGGCGTCGTCGTGTTCGCGCCCGACGGCGTCATGATCGGCCGCATCTCACTGCCCGAACGCTGCGCCAATGTCTGCTTCGGCGGCCTCAAGCGCAACCGCCTGTTCATGGCAGCGAGCCAGTCGATCTACGCGTTGTATGTGAACACGCAAGGGGTGGTCGGGGGATAGGCGCAGTTCTCTCCTCGTCATTACGTGGAGCTCTTGCGACGAGCAATCCAGACTGTGTCCGCGGAGGGAGCCTGGATTGCTTCGCTTCGCTCGCAATGACGGAGGATGGGCTTTCGTAGCCCGGATGGAGCGGAGCGCAATCCGGGGACCGGTCCCGCATTCCGCTCCGCTCCATGCGGGCTACAAAAAACGCCGGAGCGATCACGCGCTCCGGCGTCGTTGTTTCTCGCGCGACAGCTTACGCCGCGTTGAAGCCGGCGACGGCCTTCACTTCGAGGAAGTCCTCGAGGCCGAACTTGCCCCATTCGCGGCCGTTGCCGGACTGCTTGTAGCCGCCGAACGGCGCGGTGCGGTCGTTGGGCACGCCCTGCAAGTTGACGTTGCCGGCGCGGATCTGGCGGCCGACGCGCTTGGCATCCTCGACCGTCGGACCGTAGACATAGCCGGCAAGACCATAGGGCGTGTCGTTGGCGATCTGCACCGCCTCGGCCTCGTCCTTGGCGCCGATGATGGTCAGCACCGGTCCGAAGATCTCCTCGCGGGCGATCGTCATCTCGGGGGTGACGTCGGCGAAGATGGTCGGACGGACATAGAAGCCCTTGTTGACGCCCTCGGGCAGGCCCGGGCCGCCGGCGACCAGCGTCGCACCTTCGTCGATGCCCTTCTTGATCAGCGCCTGGATCTTGTCCCACTGGCCGCGGTTGACGACGGGACCGATGGTTGTGCCTTCGGCGCGCGGATCGCCCGCCTTGGTCTTGTCGGCGACGGCCTTCGCGATCGCGGCGACTTCCTTCATCTTCGCCGCCGGCACGATCATGCGCGAGGGCGCGTTGCAGGACTGACCGGAATTGTTGAACATGTGCATCACGCCGCCGGTCACCGCCTTGGTGAGGTCGGCACCATCGAGGATGACGTTCGGCGACTTGCCGCCGAGCTCCTGGCTGACGCGCTTGACGGTCGGCGCGGCGCGCTTGGCGACGTCGATGCCGGCGCGAGTCGAGCCGGTGAAGGAGATCATGTCGATGTCGGGGTGCTCGCTCATGGCGGCGCCGACCTCGGGGCCGAGGCCGTTGACGAGGTTGAACACGCCCTTCGGCACGCCGGCTTCATGGAGGATTTCCGCGAAGATCAGCGCCGAGGTCGGCGTGAATTCGGAGGGCTTCAGGATCATGGTGCAGCCGGCGGCGAGCGCGGGCGCGACCTTGCAGGCGATTTGGTTGAGCGGCCAGTTCCAGGGCGTGATCATGCCAACCACGCCGATCGGCTCGCGCAGCACCATGGCGGTGCCGACCGGCTCCTCGAAATGATAGTTCTTGAGCACGTCGAGCGTGGTCATGAGATGGCCGAGGCCGGCACCGGCCTGCAGCTTTTCCGCCATCGGCAGCGGAGCGCCCATTTCGTCGGAGACGGAGGCGCCGATGTCCTTGAGGCGGGTCTTGTAGATCTCGATCACTTTCGCCAGCAGCGCGACGCGCTCCTCGCGGCTGGTCTGGGAGAACGTCGCAAACGCGCGCTTGGCGGCGGCGACGGCCTTGTCCACGTCCGCTTTCGAGCCCAGCGCAACCTCGTACATCGCCTCTTCCGTCGCGGGATTGACGACGGGCGTGGACTTCTTGACGGCGGGATCGACCCAGGCGCCGTCGATGTAGAATTGCATGCGATTGACCATTGTTAACCTCTTCTTGGGGGCTTGGAGGGGGCGTTTCGGCAGGCATCCTTGCACGAAAGCACCGGCAATTGAACCCGCCATGTGCGGGGCCAGCTTTTGCGGCAGACGGAGGTTATATGAGCCGATGGCGGGAACGTGGCAAGGTGGCAGGGTCGCAAGAAGCCGTGTCCCGGCTCTGCGTCGCGTCATTTCATGCCGCGCCGCGTCCGGGACACGAGACCACGCTGCTCGAACCCGCTCTCGTGCCCCCGGTTACTCCCGCTACACCGCCATCTTCCGATGCAGCACCGGCGCGCCGGAGGTGAGGCTTTCCGCCGCATCGATGATCGCATTCGCATCGATGCCGTAATGGCGATAAAGGTCGGCGATGGTGCCGGTCTGGCCGAACTGCGCAACGCCCAGCGCCTCGACGCGGTGGCCGCGGACACCGCCGAGCCAGCCGAGCGTGGCGGGGTGGCCGTCGATCACGGTCACGATGCCGCAGTCGCGCGGCAGCGGCGCCAGCAGCCTTTCGATGTGGCTGAGATGCTGCACGCCGCGGCGGTCGCGCCGCAAATTCCGTGCGGCGGTCCACCCCGCATGCAGACGGTCCGCAGAGGTGATGGCGAGCAGGCCGACATCGCGCCGGCTCTCGCCGATCAGGCCGGTTGCCTCGATCGCCTCCGGCGCGACTGCGCCGGTATAGGCGATCACGAGTTCGGCATTGGGGCCCGGCTTGCGCAGCCAGTAGGCACCGTCGGTGATGCCCTGCTGCAGTTCCGGCGTCATGATGCGCTGCGCCTGCTCGATCGTGCGCGTGGAGAGCCGCAGATACACCGAGCCGCCCTCACCCGGCTCGCGCTGCATGTGCTCGAAACCCCAACCCATGATCACCGCGAGTTCGTCGACGAAGGCCGGCTCGAACGAGGCGAGCCCGTCCTGCGCCATGCCGATCAGGGGCGTCGCAATCGACTGATGCGCGCCGCCTTCGGGCGCCAGCGTGACGCCGGACGGCGTCGCCGCCACCATGAAGCGCGCATCCTGGTAGCAGGCATAGTTCAGCGCATCGAGACCGCGTTCGATGAAGGGATCGTAGAGCGTGCCGACCGGCAAGAGCCGCTCGCCGTTGATCTGGTGCGACAGGCCGAGCGCCGAGAGCATGATGAACAGGTTCATCTCGGCGATGCCGAGCTCGAGATGCTGGCCCTTCGGCGAGAAGTCCCAGTTGAAGGTGGACGGGATCTTCTCGCTCCGGAACAGATCCGCCTTCTCGGCGCGCGCGAACAGGCCGCGCCGGTTCACCCACGGGCCGAGATTGGTCGAGACCGTCACGTCGGGCGAGGTCGTCACGATGCGCTGCGCCAGCGCGCTGTCGCTGCGCGCGATCTCGTTGAGCACGAGGCCGAAGCCCTGCTGGGTCGACATCTGCGGCGCGGGCTTGAAGGCGAGCTGACGCGGCACGTCGACGACAGGCGCGGTCAGGCGGCGGCCGTCCCGGTTGAAAGGAACGCGGGCGAGGAACGCCTCGAGCTCGGCTTCGTCCTGCGTCAGGCCCTCGAACCTGTCCCATTCATGACCGGGCCGGATGTTCTGGCTCTCGCGCCAGGTCTCCATCTGCGCGACGGTCATCAGGCCGGCATGGTTGTCCTTGTGGCCCTGGAACGGCAGGCCGACGCCCTTGATGGTATAGGCGATGAAGCAGACCGGACGGTCGTGGTCGATCGACTCGAACGCCTCCAGCATGCTGGCCATGTCGTGGCCGCCGAGATTGGACATCAGCGCCAGCAGCTCCGCATCGCTGCGGCGGTCGATCAGCTTCGTGATGGGGCCCTGGTCGCCGATCTCGTCGTGCAGGTGCTTGCGGAAGGCCGCGCCGCCCTGGAAGCACAAAGCCGCATAGAGCGCGTTCGGACAATTGTCGATCCAGCGCTTCAGGGCCTCGCCGCCGGGTTCGGCAAAGGCCTCGCGCATCAGCCGGCCGTATTTCACGATCACCACGTCCCAGCCGAAATTACGGAACATGGTCTCGAACTTTTCCCACAGCCCCTCGCGCACGACGGCATCGAGCGACTGGCGGTTGTAGTCGACCACCCACCAGGTGTTGCGCAGGCCGTGCTTCCACCCCTCCGCAAGCGCCTCCCAGATGTTGCCCTCGTCCATCTCGGCGTCGCCGACCAGCGCGATCATCCGTCCCTCGCGGCGGTCCTTCATCCAGCCATGCGAGGTGACGTAGTCCTGCACCAGCGAGGAGAACAGCGTCTGTGCGACGCCGAGGCCGACCGAGCCGGTGGAGAAATCGACGTCGTCGACATCCTTGGTGCGGGACGGATAGGACTGCGCGCCCTTGAAGCCGCGAAAGTTCTCCAGCTTGTCGCGGGTCTGCCGGCCGAACAGGTACTGGATGGCGTGGAACACCGGGCTCGCATGCGGCTTCACCGCGACGCGGTCCTCGGGGCGCAGCACGTGGAAATACAGCGCCGACATGATGGTGGCGAGCGAAGCGGACGAGGCCTGGTGGCCGCCGACCTTCAGCCCGTCGGTGTTCGGGCGGATGTGGTTGGCGTGGTGGATGGTCCATGACGACAGCCACAGCGCCTTGCGGGCCAGCGCGGTCAGGGTGTCGAGGCGGGCGGAATCGACAGGCATGGCGTTGCTCCCGGAAAGCAGGTCGCCGATCATACGCCTGCCGGGTTCGCCAGAATTCTCAAAATTTCGCGCCACACAATCAATTATTGGGATATTTTACCATTATTATTCCACGATCGGCAGGTTTCATCCCAATGACCGACCTCGACGCCATCGACCGCAAGATCCTCGCTTTGCTCCAGAATGACAGCCGGCTGACCATGCAGGAACTCGCCGAGAAGGTCGGGCTGTCGGTGTCGCCCTGCCACCGCCGCGTCAAGCTCCTGGAAGAGCGCGGCGTGATCTCGCGCTACATCGCGACCGTCGACCAGAAGGCGCTGGGCCTGCATGTCAGCGTCTTCATCTCGATCAAGCTGGCGCGGCAGAAGGAGGAGGACCTCAACCGCTTCGCCCGCGCGATCTCGAAATGGGACGAGGTGCTGGAGTGCTATCTGATGACCGGCAACCGCGACTATCTGTTGCGCGTCGTCGCCGCCGACCTCGCCTCCTACGAGACCTTCCTGAAGACCAAGCTGACCCGGCTCGACGGCATCGCCTCGATCGAGTCGAGCTTCGCGCTCAGCCAGGTGAAGTATTCGATCGCGCTGCCGGTGTAGCCGTCAGCGCCACGGCTGCACGATGATCTTGGTGTGCGCCTCGGGATTGGCGAGATCGGCGAAGGCCTTCGCGACGCCGTCGAGGCCCACCTCCGCCGTCACCATGGCGGCGGCATCGACCTTGCCGTCCGCGATCAGCTGCAAGGACGCCGCGAACTCCTCCGGCGTGTAACCGAGCACGTACTGGACGCTCAGCTCCTTCATGATGCCGAGCATCGGCTCTGTCCGGTCGGGCTCCATGCAGACGCCGACCACGACGATGCGCGCATCGCGCGGTGCGCCCTCGAACACCTGCTGCAACAGGCCGGGCACGCCAACGCATTCGAAGATCACCGCGGGCTTGAGCGCCGGCAGCATCGCCTGGAACGGCGGCCTTGCGGCCTTCTCCGCCTCCGACATCTGCGCATGCTCGGCCCAGGTCGCATAGGGCTGCGACCGCGCGGGATCGACCACGACATCGGCGCCGAGCCGTGCGGCCAGCGCACGCCGCGCCGGCGAGTAATCGGCGGCGACGATCGGATGCAGCCCCTTCAGCTTCAACGCGGCAATCACGGCCAGGCCGACCGGGCCGCAGCCGATCACCAGCGGCACCTCGCCGCCCCTGATGTTGGCTTTCGCCACGGCGTGGACGCCGACCGCGAGCGGCTCGGTCAGCGCGGCATGTTCGGGCGCAAGGCCGTTCGGCACCTCCAGCAGCAGCGCCTCGCTGAGCAGCATCGCCTCCGCATAGCCGCCGACATTGTCGTTGGAATAGCCGATCCCTGCGATGCCCTGCGGCGTCAGCAGGGCCGGCATCGAGCAGACGCGGGTGCCCGGCTTGAGCTTCCGCGCCGTGCCCGGCCCGAACTCCACGATCTCGCAGCAGAACTCATGGCCGAACACGATGTCACGGGCCAGGTCCATCGGCTTGCGGCCGACCTTCCGCGCCATCTCGACCATGCGGGGCGCATGCTGGCGCGCATGCAGGTCGGAGCCGCAGATGCCGCAGGCCAGCGTCTTCACCAGCACCTGGCCGGCGACAGGCTTGGGATCGGCGATCCGGTCGACGACGATCTCACCGTTCCGGAAAATGGCGGCGCGCATCACGGTTCCTCCCCTGGCTTTGCGCCTTGCTAGCACGAAACAGGGAAGGGAATATTGCGTCAGGCGTTCGGGGACGGCTCGCCGGCCGTCGCCAGCAATTGCGAGCGGCGCACCCGCTCGCGATGGGCGATGTAGAGGCCGCTCGCGACGATGAAGCCGGCGCCGACGACGGTCCAGAGGTCCGGCACCTCTCCGAAGATCAAGTAGCCGAGGATGCTGACCCAGAGCAATTGCGTGTAGGAGAACGGCGCCAGCACCGAGGCATCGCCGTAGCGATAGGCCAGCACCACGATCCATTGCCCGACCGTGGAAAAGACGCCGATGAGGATGCCGAAGCCGATCGCGCTCCAGCTCGGCGTGACCCAGACGAACGGCACCATCAGGCTGAGGATCGCAACGCCCGTTAGCGCCGAATAGGCCATGGTGGTGAGCACGGCTTCGCGCCCGCTCATCATGCGCGTGAGGATCAGCGCCGCGGCCCAGCACAGCGCCGAGATGATCGGGAAGACGGCGGCGAGGTGGAACGCGCTGGTGCCCGGGCGCAGGATGATCAGCACGCCCAGCAGTCCGATCGCGGTCGCAACCCAGCGACGCATGCCGACCCTCTCGCCGAGGAACAGGATCGACAGGGCCGTGACGAACAGCGGCGAGACGAAGCCGGTGGCGGAAGCCTCCGCGATGGGCAGAAAGCCGAGTCCGGTAATGAAGAACAGGGACGAGCCGAGCAGTGCGGCGCCGCGCATCAGCTGCAGGCCCAGCCGTTCGGTCCGCATCGCGTGCAGGGGCGAGCCCGGCAGCATCACCGGCGTGAACATCAGCGCGAAGGTGACGAAGCGGATCCAGGTGATCTCGATCGAGGGCAGGCTCGCGGAGAGATATTTCGCGGTCGTGTCGGAGCAGCCGAGAAACACAGTCGACAGCAGCACCAGCGCGATGCCCTTGAACGGATGATCGACGCGCGCGGGCGCGCGGCGCGCCTGCGGCGCCTTCTCCGGCACGGGCATGGGAATGGTGTCGAGCCTCGCGGCTGCGGCAGGCGGCGGTGTCACGGTGGGAACCCGGAGAATGGAGAATCACGGAATTGGCGTAAAAAACGATAATCCAAATGCGTTCACAACTTCCGAAAACAGGATGCCGATATGCGTCGGCAGCCGCTTTCGTCAATCTTCCATTAAGACAGGGCAGAAGACATTTTTGCTGCACTACAGCATTGGCAGGCTGCGCGGCTTCGGGCCGCGCGGAAACGCCGCATCGAGAGCCACGATCTCCTCCGCCGTCAGGACGAGATCGCCGGCCGCGGCATTCTCTCCGGCATGATCCGACGACGACGCCTTCGGGATCGCGAAGACCGCGGCGGCCCTGGTGAGGAAGCTCAGCGCGACCTGGCGCGGCGTCGCGCGATGCGTCTCCGCGATCCGAGCCAGCACCGCGCCGCCCTTGCTGCGCGCCTCCGGAAAATCATCGTGTCCGAACGGCGAGTAAGCGACGACCGCGACACCGTGCTGCTCGCACCACGGGATCACCGCATGCTCGATCGCCCGCTCCTTGAGATGATAGAGCACTTGATTGCAGGCGATGCGGCCTTCGCCGGCGACGTCCCGCATCTCATCGAGATCGTCGGCGTCGAAGTTCGATACGCCCCACGACCTGATCTTGCCTGACGTCACCAGCTCTTCGAACGCGGCGACGGTGTCTTCGAGCGGATAGGAGCCGCGCCAGTGCAACAGATAGCAGTCGAGATGATCGGTCTTCAGCCGCTTCAGCGAGCGCTCGCAGGCCGCGATCGTGCCGCGGCGCGACGCGTTGCTCGGCAGCACCTTCGAGACCAGGAAGGCCTCGTTGCGCCGGCCCGCGATCGCATCGGCGATGACGAGCTCGGCATCGCCATACATCTCGGCGGTGTCGATGTGGGTCATGCCGAGATCGAGCCCACGTTGCAGCGCCGCGATCGCACGCCTGCGGTCGCCATGGTCGAGATACCAGGTGCCCTGCCCGATCACGGAAACGTTGGTGCCGGTCTGGCCGAAGGGATGTGTGTTCATGTCCGTTCCGATCGCTCTTCTGTCTTCCCCCTCTCGCCGCGGACGGGGACAGGGGAGAGCCCGCGCGTCAAGGCGCGAGTCCGCCGATATCCGCCACCAGCACGCTGCCGGTTGCGGACTCCGTGATATAGAGCCTGTCCCTCCTGGCGCCACCGATCGCGACATTGGTGCAGGACGGTCCCGCGCAGGACTTGATGCGCGCGATCAGTTCGCCATTCGGCGCGAATACGAAGACGTGGCCGAGCGAGGCGTGACCGACGAACAGGCGGCCCTTCGCATCCATCGTCATGCCGTCGGGACCGGAGGTTCCGAACAGCGAACAGAAGCGGCCGACCTTGGATACGCTGCCGTCCTTCATGAACGGCAGCCGCCACACCGCGTTGTCGCGCGTCATGGCGACGAACAGGACCGTTTCGGTTGGATCGAGCACGAGTCCGTTCGGGCTGATGCCGGTGTCGATCAGGCAATCGAGCCGGCCGCTCGGTGCGAGCCGGTAGACCCGGCCGCTGGGGTCGTGCAGGCCGGTCTGACCCTGGTCGGTGAAATAGATCTCGCCGTTCGAGGCGATGTGGAGATCGTTGCAGCCGCGGAAGGATTCCGAATTGCGCGCGGTCAGGATCGGCTTGATACGGCCGGCGCCGGCGTCGAGCTCCATGAGGCCGTGCATGTAGTCGGCCACCAGGATGCGGCCGTCGGGCGTGATCTTCAATCCGTTCGGCCAGCCGTCATATTCGATCACCAGCGTCCACGCCCCGTCAGGCGCGATGCGGAAGATGCGGCCGAAGGGAATGTCGACGACGTAGAGGTTGCCGTCTTTGTCGAACGACGGCCCCTCGATGAAGCTGTCGGTCGGAAGTCCCGGCCGGTTGGCATCGGCCCAGTCGCTCCGCGCCCTGCGGCGGAAAGTGTCGGGCATCGCGGAGAAGAGCGTGGTCTCGATCAGGCGCGGGGGCGTTTCCAGGTACATCATTGTTGGTCTTGTGCATGTTGAGGGCGAAGGCGCGGCAACATAGGGCACAATCCCAGGCGCGTCGATTGGGGCGGAGACATGGCTGCGGGCGCCCAACCCAAACAGCTCTCTTGTCCCGGATGCGCCAGCACGCGGCCTGAAGATGGGCCCCGGCTCTGCAGCGTACCACTTCGTGATGCGCTGCGTCCGGGGCACGAGAGTTGCTGGGCAGACGAGCTAACCCGTCGCCCCTGCCAGTTGGACTTCTTTCACCGCAACGCCCGTCGTCGCGATCAGCCGCTTGATCTCGGGAATGCAGGAGCCGCAATTGGTGCCGGCCTTGAGTGCGGCGCCGATCTCGGCCGGGCTACGGGCGCCAGCCGCGATGACGTCGCAGATGGTGCCGCGGCCGACACCGAAACAGGCGCAGACGATCGGGCCGCTCGAGGTGCCCTCCGTCGACTTGCCAGACAGCAGCATGCGACGCTGCTCATCGCTGACGTGGTCGGCGGCGAACAGGCTCTTCACCACCTCCCAGTCCCCGGCATCGCGCGCGGGGCCGACGAACAGGCAGGTCTCGATCCGGTCGCCGTCGAAGGACGCGGCGCGGTAGACGCCGCCGCCGTCATCGCGATATTCGGCGAGGTCCTCGGTGGCAACGCCGGCGAGCCAGCGCTGCCAGCGCGACAGGTTCGCATTATCCGCGAAGAGATAGCCGAAACCGCCGGCCACGGTCGCGCGGGTCCACCACAGATTTTCCGGCAGATCGAGCGGCCTGCGCGACAAGGCGAAGCCGCGGAAGACATATTCGTAAGGCGTGATCGCGGCCGGCGTGGCCTTGGCCTCGGGCTGGCCCGAAAACGGATCGGTGAACGGTGCGACCAGCGCACCGACGCGCCCGTGCGAGGCGTTCATTGCGCTCCAGTGGATCGGGGCGAACAGCGTGCCCCGCTGCTGGCGGTCGCTGACCACGACCTTGAGGATGCACTGGCCGTAATCGGTGGTGATGCGCGCAAAGCCACCGGGCACGATGGCGTATTTGTTGGCATCGTCGGGATGGATCTCGACGAACGGCTCCGGCAGATGCGCGCCGAGACGCGGACTGAGCCCGGTGCGCGTCATGGTGTGCCACTGGTCGCGGATGCGGCCGGTGTTGAGCCGCAGCGGGCGCGACGGCCCGGTCTCGCCGCGCAGCGCCGGAATATCGGGCGCGATGAACCGGCCCTTGCCGTCATTGGTGTAGAAGCCGCCATCGGCGAAGAAGCGCTCGCCCGGCGCCGCGCCGTTCCGGGCCGGCCATTGCACCGGCGTCAGGGCATCGAACGCCTCGTCGGAGAGCGTGCTCAACGCGCCGATGTCGAAATCGCGGCTACCCTCGTTCTCGAAGGCCGAGAGGGCGGCATGTTCGCGGAAGATCTCCGCGGCGGACGTGTAGTTGAAGGCTGCGCCGAAGCCGAGGCGCTTCGCGGTCTCGCTCAGGATCCACCAGTCCGGCCGCGCCTCGCCCGGTGCCGGCAGGAACGCGCGCTGACGCGAGATGCGGCGTTCGGAATTGGTCACCGTGCCCGACTTCTCGCCCCAGGCCAGCGCCGGCAAGAGCACGTGCGGGCCTGCCGCAACCGTGTCATTGGAGAGCACGTTCTCCGAGACGACGAACAGTTCGAGCTTCTTCAGCGCCTCCCGCACGATGTCGGCGTCGGGCAGCGACACGGCCGGATTGGTGCCCATCACCCAGAGCGCCTTGACCTCGCCGCGGGCGATCGCCTCGAACAGCTGAACCGCCTTCAACCCCTCATGGGTGGCGATCCGCGGCGCCTTCCAGAACCGCCTGACGCGATCGATGTCGGGCGGGGTGAAGTTCATATGCGCGGCGAGCTGATTGGCGAGGCCGCCGACCTCGCGACCGCCCATCGCATTGGGCTGGCCGGTGAGCGAGAACGGCGAGGCGCCCGGCTTGCCGATCCGCCCGGTGGCGAGATGGCAGTTGAGAATGGCGTTGACCTTGTCGGTGCCTTGCGCCGACTGATTGACGCCTTGCGAATAGAGCGTGACGACACGCTCGGTGTCACGGAACATCTTGAAGAAGGCGGCAACGTCCTGCTCGGTCAGCCCGGTGGCGAGGGCCGTCGCACCGATGCTGCCGGCGATGCTGCGCGCACGCGCCAGCGCGTCCTCGAAGCCGCTGGTGTGGCGGGAGATATAGTCACGGTCGAGCGCGCCATGATCGGACAGATGGACCAGCAGGCCGGCAAACAGCGCGGTGTCGGTGCCCGGTTTGAGGCCCAGGAACAGATCGACGTCGCTCGCGGTGTCGGTGCGGCGCGGATCGATCACGACCATGCGCGCGCCGCGCTCCTGCCGGTTCTTGACCATGCGCTGGAACAGCACGGGGTGGCACCAGGCCGCGTTCGAGCCGACGAAGACCAGGAGATC
Organism: uncultured Bradyrhizobium sp.; assembly: GCA_964423245.1. GTDB lineage: Bacteria > Pseudomonadota > Alphaproteobacteria > Rhizobiales > Xanthobacteraceae > Bradyrhizobium. The sequence continues at coordinate 127,911 of CAYREH010000003.1, forward strand.
GGCACGGTCGAGATCATCGTAGCAGCCCGGCACGGTATCAGCGCCGAAGGCGCGGCGGTGGCCGGCGACCGAGGACGACATGCAGAGACGCGAGTTGGTGTCGACATTGGCGGTGCCGACGAAGCCCTTCATCAGCTTGTTGGCGACGTAGTAATCTTCCGTCAGCAGCTGGCCGGAGAGATAGAACGCCACGGCATCGGCGCCGTCGCGCGCGATGATGTGCTGCATCCGATGGGCGACGTGATCGAGCGCATCGCTCCAGGCGACACGCTCCAGCACGCCCTTGCAGCGGATCATCGGATGGAGCAGCCGGCCTTCGAGACCGATGGTCTCGCCGAGCGCGGAGCCCTTCGAGCAGAGCCGGCCGAAATTGGCGGGATGATCAGGATCGCCGGCGATCGCCGCGCCGCCCTTGCCATCGGGCGTCGCCAGCACGCCGCAACCGACGCCGCAATAAGGACAGCTCGTCCGTGTGGTGCGAAGATCGGGATCGAGCGCCGTCATCGTCAGGCGGCCTCCGCACGACGCGCGAGCGCGCGACCGAACATCATGTCGCTGCGGATCGCGGCGACCTTCTCGCGATTGCGGATCAGCTCGAGATACCAGAGCGCATCGACGGTGTCGCCGATCAGCACCGCACCGGCGAGACGACCTTCGGCGATGACGAGCTTCTTGTAGGTGCCGCGCCGGCGGTCCGACAGCACGAGGCTCTCGCTGCCCTCCCCACCCATGAATTCGCCGGCCGAGAACACGCTGACGCCGGACACTTTCAGATTGGTCGCGACCACGCTGCCCTGGTAGGACGCGGAACGGCCGGCGAGATGCCGGGCCAGCACACGGGCCTGCTCATAGGCCGGCTCGACCAGGCCATAGCAGATGCCGCGATGCTCGGCACATTCTCCGAGTGCGAACACGTCAGGCGAGGCCGTCTGCATCACGTCGTCGACCACGATGCCGCGGTTGATGGCGATGCCGGCCTCCTTTGCCAGCGCGACGTTCGGCCTGATGCCGGCTGCAAAGATCACCGCGTCGGCAGGGATGCGGCGGCCGTCGGCGAGCTCGACGGCTTCGACGCAGGCATCGCCATGGATGCGGGCGGTGGATGCATTGAGCAGAACGCGGATGCCCTTGCGTTCGACCAGCGTCCTCAGCAGGTCGGCGGCGGGGGCATCGAGCTGCCGCTCCATCAGCCGGTCCATCAGATGCAGCAGCGTCACGGGTGCGCCGGCCTTGGCGAGGCCGTAGGCGGCCTCGAGCCCGAGCAGGCCGCCACCGATGACGACGACGCGCTTCCGCGCGGCCGCAAGCGCCAGCAGCAGATCGACATCGCGCGTATCGCGGAAGGTGTGCACACCCGGGAGATCCGCGCCCGGCACTCCGAGCCGCAGCGGCGTCGATCCGGTGGCGAGCACCAGCCTCGCATAGTGCATGCTCTCCTCGCCCGCGATCTTGAGCTCGCGGCGGCCGGTATCGATCTCGGTGACGCGATAGCCGTAGCGCACCGTGACGCCGCGATCGCGCCACCAACGCGCAGGTTTCAGTTCGATCTCGTGCGAACCGGTCTCGCCGGCCAGCACGGAAGACAGCAGCACGCGATTATAGGCGAGCCGCGGTTCATCGCCGATGACGGCCACCGCATAGCGGCCGAGGGCGGTACTTGCGAGCTCCTCGACCAGCTTCGCAGCCGCCATTCCGTTGCCGACGATGACCAGCGGTTCACTCAATGCGACATCTCCTATTCGGCGGCCTGCGACGAGGCACCATAGGCCTCGGAGATCATGTAGCCGGACAGCACGCCATAGGCGTCGGTCCAGGCCGCGGCGAGTTCGGGCGTCCAGGCCTCGCCGAGCCCCTTCTCCAGAGTCCACAGCAAGGTCTCACCCACCACGGGGTAGTGCTCGGCCTTGGCGCCATAGGCGACATGACGCTTGGCGAGCGCCGAGGCCGCCGGAAGGATCGACTCGAGGTTCGAGAGGCCGCTGACGACGGCGGCGAGCATGCCCATCAGCTTCTTGCGCTGCTCGGTCATGTCGGCCGGAAACATGACGCGCACCGACGGCGCCACCTCGAACAGGCGGTCGTAGAACAGCACCGCAGCCGTCTCCGATATCGGCGCGACCTTGGCGAAGCTCTGCTGGATGAGGGTGATCTGTGCGGGCGTCATGATGGTCTCCTGATCTGGTTCGGTCAGCCTTTGTCCGCATCGTCGCGGAAAAAGTTCACGGGTCGGACGTCATCATCAGAGAGATGTCTCCCCGCGCACGGGGAGACGCGACATGCGTGTCGGCTCAGGCCGCCTCGACGAAGCGGTGACGCTCGTAGAGGAATTCGAGCACACGCTGCCGGCACTTCAGGTATGCGGCGTTGGTGGCCAGATCGAGCCGCTTGCGCGGGCGCGCCAGCGGCACGTCCAGCACCTCGCCGATGCGCGCGGACGGACCGTTCGTCATCATCACGATGCGATCGGACAGCAGCACGGCCTCGTCGACATCGTGGGTGATCATCAGGATGGTGTTGCCGAGCTTCTGGTGCAGCGCCATGACCGAATCCTGCAGATGCGCGCGTGTCAGCGCATCGAGCGCACCGAACGGCTCGTCGAGCAGCAGCACCTTCGGCTCCATCGCCAGCGCCCGCGCGATGCCGACGCGCTGCTTCATGCCGCCGGAAATTTCGGACGGCCGCTTGTCCTTGGCATGGGCCATCTGCACGAGGTTGAGATTGTGCATCACCCAGGCGTCGCGCTCTGCCCTTGTCTTGGTCTTCGCGAAGACCTTGTCGACGCCGAGCTTCACGTTCTCGAACACGGTCAGCCACGGCAGCAGGCTGTGGTTCTGGAACACCACCGCGCGGTCGGGCCCCGGCGAATTGACCTCGCGGTTCTCCAACAGCACGCCGCCGGTCGAAGCATCGGTCAGGCCCGCGATGATGTTGAGCAGGGTCGACTTGCCGCAGCCGGAGTGGCCGATGATCGAGACGTATTCGCCCTTCTCGATGGTGAGGTTGATGTCCTTCAGCACCTCCGTCGTCGCGGCGCCGCGGGTGAAGACCTTGTCGATGTGGTCGAGCTTCAGATAGGCGGTCATGTGCCCTCTCCTCTCAGTTCTGCGCTGTGCCGCGGGTGACGATCTTGCCGAGGCCGGCGATCATGCGGTCGAGCACGAAGCCGACTATGCCGACATAGAACAGCGCCAGGATGATTTCGCTGATATGCGAGGAATTCCACGCGTCCCAGATGAAGAAGCCGATGCCGACGCCGCCGATCAGCATCTCGGCCGCGATGATGGCGAGCCACGACAAGCCAATGCCGATGCGAAGCCCCGTGAAGATGTAGGGCGCGGCCGCCGGGATCATGATCTTGGAGAAGAACTCGAGCGGATTGAGCTGCACCACCGCGGCGACGTTGCGATAGTCCTGCGGGATGTTGCGGATGCCGACCGCGGTATTGATGATGATCGGCCAGATCGAGGTGATGAAGATCACGAAGATCGCCGAGGGCTGGCCGTCGCGAAACGCCGCCAGCGACAGCGGCAGCCAGGCCAGCGGCGGAATCGTGCGCAGCACCTGGAACAGCGGATCGAGCCCGCGCATCGCCCAGACCGACTGCCCGACGAGCACGCCGAGTGCGATCCCGGCAATGGCGGAGAGCGAATAGCCGAAGGCGACGCGCTGGAGGCTGGCGGAGAGATGCCAGAACAGACCCTTGTCGATGCCGCCATGATCGAAGAACGGATCGAAGATCAGCTCCTTGGTATCCTTGAACACTTTCGATGGCGGTGGCAGCGCCGATCCGGCGCGGCGGCACACCAGCTCCCACACCAGAGTCAGCAGCGCGATCACAACCAGCGGCGGAATCACGCGCACCGCGGTTTCTCGCGCCATCCGCGCATAGGCTTCGCTGCGCGGCGGACGCTTCGGCGTCATGGTCACGACGGGCGCGGCCGCGGCCGCAGGCGTCGCGGTCTCGATCTCGATCTTGGTGGCAGGCATGTTCATCGCTATCTCTCCGGCTTCGCAAAGGATGGAGCGGCCGCCGCGAGGGCGGCCGCCGGCTTGCTCAGACTTCGACGCGCTTGATGGCGAGCGACTTCAGATAGGCGGCAGGATTTTCGGGATCGAACACCTTGCCGTCGAAGAAGGTCTCCTTGCCTCGCGAGGTGGAGGCCGGGATGTCGGCAGCTGCGACGCCGAGCGTCTTGGCCGCATCGCGCCACATGTCCTCGCGGTTCACCTTGGCGATCAGCGCCTTGCTGTCGAAGGCGGCTTCGTATTTGCCCCAGCGGATGTCCTCGGTCATGAACCAGAGATCGTGGCTCTGGAAAGGATAGGAGGCGTGGTCGCGCCAGTACTTCATGATGTGAGGCGAGTTCTCGACCACCTTGCCGGCGTTGCCGTAGTTGAACTTGCCCTTGGCGCGGTCGGCGATGTCCTCGACCGGGCAGTTGATCCACTGGCGCTTGCCCATGATGGTGGCGAGTTCGTCCTTGTTTTCCATCTTGTCGGCCCATTGCTGAGCCTCCATCACCGCCATCAGGATCGCTTTCGCGGCCTTCGGGTTCTTGTCGACCCAGGCGGCGCGCATGCCGAGCGACTTCTCGGGATGCTTGCTCCAGATCTCGCCGGTATTGACGGCGGTGTAGCCGATGCCCTGATGCACCAATTGTCCGGGCCAGGGCTCGCCGACGCAGAACGCGTCCATCGTTCCGACCTTCATGTTGGCCACCATCTGCGGCGGCGGCACGGTGATGGTCTCGACATCCTTGTCGGGGTCGATGCCGCCGGCCGCGAGCCAGTAGCGCACCCAGAGATCGTGCGTACCGCCCGGGAAGGTCATCGCGACCTTCGCCGACTTGCCATCGGCCTTCTTCTTCTCGAACACCGCCTTCAGCGGCGACGCATCGGCGCCGATCTTGAGGTCGGCATATTCCTTGGCGACCGAGATGCACTGCGCATCGAGGTTGAGTCGCGCCAGGATGTACATCGGGGTCGGCTGATTGTTCTGCGTCACCTTGCCGGCCGAGATCAGGTAGGGCATCGGCGTCAGGATGTGCGCGCCGTCGATGCCGTTGCCTTCGGAGCCCAGCACGAGATTGTCGCGCGTGGTGCCCCAGGAGGCCTGCTTCTGCACATCGACGTCGGGCATGCCGTACTTGGCGAACAGGCCCTTGTCCTTGGCCACGAACAGCGGACCGGCATCGCTTAGCGCGATGAAGCCGAGCTTGGCGGCCTTGACTTCAGGACCTGCATCCTGGGCGAAGGCGCCGGCGGGAAAATTCATCTTCGCGGCGGCGAGCAAGGCGGCCGTGCTGCCGGCGGCCTTCAACAATTGACGGCGGCTGAGGCTGGGAGCCCGGCGAATGCGCTTGGTCATGGGCGATGTCGTCCTTTGCGTCGTTGCGGAATGATTGTGTCAGTACGCACGAGCAGCCCGTCCGTCCGGCGCCCTCAAAACGGCGCATGCGAACGCATGACGGGGAGATCCCCGTTCGGGTCGCGTCAGCAATTCGGATGAGATGTCTCGCGGGACGGCTTCAATGGCGTCGGCATGAATAATTCAAGCTTCATGCCAACCGCAGCCAAAACGAAAAGTCTTTGAGATCAGACGCTTAATCCGCATGCGCCGGATTGATGCAGGGGCCGGCACGCCCGTGAAATTTGCGATTCGCTCAAAGATTGTGCGGCGCACATAAATAAGGCAGGGGGATTATCGCCCCTCAGGCCGGCTCTGCCGTCTTGGTCCCGAGCGGCTTGGGCGCAACGCCGCCACCGGGCTTGAGGCGGAATTCATAGGTCATCAGATGCCACTGCCCGCTCGCCTTGGTGCCGTCGGGCATCGCCGGATCCTGGCGTGGCTCGACCGTGGCGATGAGATCGTCCTTGACGCCGAACACCACGTCGGAATCGAGATATTTGTCGCCGCCGATGAAGACGTGGGTGACCAGCGGCTCGTGGCCCCGGGCATTGACCAGGAAGTGCACATGGGCCGGTCGCATCGGATGACGGCCGGTCTTGACGATCATCTCGCCGACCGGCCCGTCGGTCGGGATCGGATAGCTGCACGGCAGGATGGTCCTGAAGAAGAAGCGTCCGTCATCGTCCGTGATGAAGCGGGCCCGCGCCGAAGCGCCGGCCTCCTCGTAATTCGGCTTTTGGGAGTCGTAGAAACCATCATCGTCGGCATGCCAGACATCGACCGGAACGCCGGCGAGCGGCTTGCCGTTCAGATCGGTGACGCGGCTCTGCACGAACATCTTCTCCCCCGTGAGATTGTTCGGAGAAATGTCGGTGCCATGCGCAGTCACCTTGTGTTCGCCGACATAGAACGGGCCAAGCACCGTGGTCTGCGTGGCCCCGGCCCGGTCGCGATGGTTGACCGCATCGACCAGCATGGACACGCCGAGCACGTCGGACAGCAGGATGAATTCCTGGCGCGTGTCGGTGCATTTCTGGCCGGTGCGGGTCAGGAAGTCGATGGCATAATCCCACTCCTCGAAGGTGAGACCGGTCTTGCTCACGTAATCGTGCAGCGATTTCACCAGCTCCTGCAGCAGGAACTTCGCGCGCGGGTCCGGCGTCTTGTCGAAGCTGGCGACGACGGCCTCGGTGAGATCGGTCTCGTTGAACTGGGTCATGGTGCGTTGCCTGCGATTTTCTCGTTGGCCCGTCGGGCGTCCTGGAAGCATTCCGCTGCGCAGCCTACACCAGACGGCCGCGCCGCGTTAAGCGCAACCGGCTTGGAATGCGGGTACCATTTCGGCTATCAACCTCCGGACAAACTGCCTGGAGGAACCGATGCTCGCCCCTGCCCCCGCCTCGCCCGAATCCGTCGGCATGTCCAAGGCTGCGCTCGACCGCGTCGACGCGCATCTGAAGAGCCGGTACGTCGATGCCGGCCGCTATCCGGGCACGCATCTGCTCGTCTATCGCCGTGGCAAGGTTGCGCACAGCTCCATGCTCGGCTTCGCCGACCTCGAGCGGAAGGTGCCGGTCAAGGACGACACCATCTACCGCATCTATTCCATGACCAAGCCGCTCACCAGCATCGCCTTCATGATGCTGGTCGAGCAGGGTCTCGTCGCGATCGACGAGCCGGTCGCCAAATACATTCCCGAATGGAAGGACCTCGGCGTGTTCGTGGCCGGCACCGCGCCGGCCTTCCTGACCCGCCCGCCGACCCGGCCCATGCTGATCGTCGACCTGCTGCGCCATACGTCGGGATTGACCTACGGCTTCCAGCAGCGCTCAAACGTCGATGCCGCCTATCGCTCCGAGAAGATTGGTGAAGTCGAGAAAGCCGGCACGCTTCAGACCATGGTCGATGGCCTGGCCAGGATCCCGCTGGAGTTCTCGCCGGGCGAGGCGTGGAACTATTCCGTCGCGACCGATGTCGTCGGCTATCTCGTCGGCAATATCTCGGGCATGCCCTTCGAGCAGTTCCTGAAGCAACGGATCCTCGATCCGCTCGGCATGACCGATACCGACTTCCACGTCCCCCCATCGAAGGCGCACCGCTTCGCGGCGTGCTACTCGGCCGACCCCGGCGGCGGCATGACCTTCCACGCCGGCCAGCGCCGCGAGGGCCTGACCTTGCAGGACGATCCGGCGAAAAGTTCGTTCCTGTCGCCGCCATCGTTCATTTCGGGCGGGGGCGGTCTGTGCTCGACGGTCGCCGACTATCTCACCTTCTGCCGCGCGCTGCTCAATGGCGGCGAGCTCGGCGGCGTCAGGCTGATCGGCCCGAAGACGCTGGCGCTGATGACGAGCAACCATCTGCCGGGCGGGCGGGCCCTGCCCGAGATGTCGCGCTCGATGTTCTCGGAGGCGGCCTATAACGGCATCGGCTTCGGCCTCGGCTTCGCCGTGACCATGCGTCCGGCCGAGACGCTCGTCGCGGGCAGCCCGGGCGAATACAATTGGGGCGGCGCGGCCACGACCTCGTTCTGGATCGACCCGGCGGAAGAGCTGATCACGATCTTCATGACCCAGGTGCTGCCGTCGAGCGCCTATCCGATCCGCCGCGAACTGCGCAGCATGGTCTATGCTGCGATCACCGAGAGCAACCTGTAGGCGCCGCCTGTTGCGCGGGCTGAATTGGCTCGCGCAGGACCAAATCGGCAGTGGCGCATTCGTTGCGCTGCTTTATGCTCTCGGCGGCTGGCGCCATTGCGCCGCAGCAAGGGTCTTTACGTTTGGCAAAACTCACCCTGCCGGTCCGCCTCGCGCTTCTGGTCGCTGGCACAACGCTGCCGTTGATCGTGTTCGCGGTCGGGCTGGCCTACTCCAACTACCGGCAGGACCGCAGGGACGCGACAAGCCGCGTTCTCGAGACCGTCCGCAGCATTCGCCTGGTGCTCGATTCCGAGGTGCAGCGCATGACGGGCGGATTGCAGGTGCTGGCGTTGAGCGACTCCCTGCGCGAGGACGATTTCAAGAGCTTCCGTCGTCTCGCCGAGGGGTTCATCGACCAGTACGGCAGGGACAGTACCCTGCTGGTCTCGGATCGCAGTGGCCGCCAGCTCTTTTCCACCACCGCGACCGAGCCGTCCGCGCTGCCGCGACGGAACAATCTGGACATCGTCGAACAGGTGTTTGCGACCCGGCTTCCGCAATATTCCGACTTGTTTCTGGGATCGACCAACAAGCGTCCCATCATCACGGTCGAAATTCCCGTGCTGCGAGACGGTAACGTGATCTATGCGCTCTCCTTCAGCCCGCCGATCGACCTGTTCCAGAAACTGCTGGAGAGGCAGCGCCCGGACGAGAGATGGATCCTCTCGCTGCTGGACAAAAAGGGGATCATCTTCGGCCGCGTGCCGAATCCGGCGGAGCCTTTCGGCAAGCAGGCCTCGCCATCGCTCTACAACGCGATATTCCAACAGCCAGAGGCCACTCTGTCGGCGATTTCCTTCGACGGGATCGCCCTCACCTCGGCCTATACGCGATCACCACTCACCGGCTGGACCGTCGCCGCCGGCGTCTCCGAAAGCGCCCTGATCGCTCCGCTCTGGCGCAACATCGCGATCACCAGCCTGATCGGCGGCATCCTTCTTCTGGTCGGCCTCACCTTCGCGGTACGGATGGCGACCACGATCGCGCGCGGTGAGATGCTGCACAACCTCCTGATCGAGGAACTCAACCATCGCGTCAAGAATACGCTGGCCTTGATGCAGGCGATCGCCGTGCAGTCCTTTCGCAGCGCCAGCCGGGACGAGCGCACCAAGTTCGAGGGACGGCTCGGCGCATTGGCCGAGGCGCATAACCTTCTCAGCCAGGAGAAATGGGCAGGCTCCGAACTGAAGGATGTGGTGGCGCGTGTACTGCAGCCGTTCCTGCTCAACGCTCCCGATCGCATTCGCATGGGTGGTCCCGCCGTACCGCTGTCGCCACGGCTCGCAGTGGTGCTGTCGATGATCGTGCACGAGATCGCAACCAACGCCGCAAAATACGGCGCTCTGTCCGGCGAGACCGGCAAGGTGACGCTGGACTGGGAGCTCATGCCGGACTCCCACAAGCCGCGATTGCGCCTGGTCTGGACCGAGACTGGCGGGCCGCCGGTCAGCGCGCCTGTGCAACGCGGTTTCGGCTCGCGGCTGATCGAGCGCAGCGCGCGCGACCAGCTCGGCGGCGAGGCGACCGTCGACTTCCTGCCACGCGGCGTCGTCTGCACGGTGATCTGCACACTCGACGAGACGCAGTGACCGGAGGAGGCTAGAAATGAGGATCACCCGGGTTCGCACCCACGTTCTCCAGGCCAAACTCTCGCAGCCCTTCGCCTATTCCCGCGCCTGGTACGACACGCGCACAGCGATGCTGGTCGAAGTCGAGACCGATGCCGGCCTGACCGGCTGGGGCGAATGCTACGGACCGGCGCGGATGACAGCAACGGTGGTGGACAATATCGCGCCATGGCTTGTTGGCGAGGATCCGCTGCGCAACGACGTGCTGTGGCAGACGATCTACGCGCGCCTGCGCGATCATGGCCAGAAGGGCGTGGTGATCCAGGGATTGAGCGGCGTCGACATCGCGCTCTGGGACATCAAGGGAAAGCATTTCGGCGTACCGGCCCATCAGCTGCTTGGCGGCGCCGCGCGCAAGGAGGTTCGGGCCTATGCCACCGGCCTTTACCGGCGCAAATCCGGCGATCCGCGCGACTATCTTCCCACGGAAGCAGCCGGCTATGTCGCGGAGGGATTCCGCGCGGTGAAGCTCAAGGTCGGATTCGGCATTGCCGAGGATGCCGCGGCCACCCGCGCGGTGCGCGAGGCGATCGGCCCCGACGTTGCGCTGATGGTCGACGCGAACCACGCCTACGACGCCGTCGCCGCGATCCGCCTCGGACGCCTGATCGAACCCTGCGACATCGGATGGTTCGAGGAGCCCGTGCCGCCGGAGGATGTCGCGGGCTATCGCGCGGTAAAGTCCGCGCTGTCGATTCCGATCGCCGGTGGCGAGTGCGAATTCACCCGCTTCGGCTTCCGCGACCTGTTCGTCTCGCATGCGCTCGACATCGCCCAGCCCGACACCTGCGCCGCCGGCGGCCTCACCGAATGCAAGAAGATCGCCGACATGAGCGAGGCCTTCGGCATCCGCTACAATCCGCACGTCTGGGGCACCGGCATCGCCCTCGCCGCCTCGCTCCAGCTGCTCGCCGTGCTGCCGTCGCACACGCCGACCTCGCTCGCGCCGCTCGAGCCGATGCTCGAATTCGACCGCACCGAGCATCCGATCCGGCAGGCGATCCTGAAAGAGCCGATCGAGCACGTGAAGGGAGTCGTAAGGATCCCCGATAGACCGGGCCTCGGGATCGAGATTGATCGCAAGGCGCTGGAACGATTTGCTGCAACTTAAGCCGCGGCCCAATCCGCTCCTATGCGAACTGGGTCAGTGGCGCGGCATCACTGAAAATGTCCGGCCGTCGAGATGCAGCTAGACCGTCGAGATGCCGTCGATAGGGCTGATGTCACCCACAAAGCGCAGCAAGTCCGCCATCGTGAATTCGCCCAGTACTTTTGATGGAAGCGTCGGCTTCCAGCTCTTGCCTTTGAGCCAAAGGTAGGACTGGTGATCACCATGAACGAGACCAACGAAGACCTCGGCCAGTAGCGTTGCGCCAACCGGGCCGAGCCTTTGACCACCGCCCCTCTGTTCCGCTTCCTTCAGAATATAGTACCAGAGTGGGGTGTGTTCGTGCAGACCATGCGCCCTTGCGACTGCGCCGTCGGTCCCCTTCGATATTTCAGTCGGCGTCAGAGGATTCTTGATCTTCATCGCCTTGGCGACGTCCTGCCCGGAGGGCAACCCCAACAGGACGCCACGCTTGAGATTGCGGAATGGCAGGCTACCGCCGTCACCAGGCAGCGTGTGGAGCTGCGGCACGACGAAGGGGTCTATCTTGCGAGACAGATTGAGCGGGACCCCCGACGGGTTGGACGGCAGGATCTCGTAGAAGCGGCGCCAATCGATGATCCAGTTGCTGGAAAGCACTGGAAGCGGGAGCGGCGGCTGAATTGGATTGGGTGCGAGATCTCCGATGATCCCTCCCGACAGGCCGGTGAACCTGAACAGCAGATCGAGCGTGCCAGGAACGACGCCGCCCGGCGTGAAGATACTGTTGTGACTGTAGACCTCACGAACCATGCTGTGACCCAGACGATAGACCGCAGCGGAAAACTCGACAGGCATGTAGGGCGTCTTCTTGAAGCGGTAGAAGCGCCGGCCCTGCTCGAGGATTTTCGCCACCAGTCCCTTCTCGGTGAGCCGCTCGACGAAATCATGCAGGACCATCCATTGATAGTGCCACGTCACGATCCGACGCGCTTCCTCGAATATCTCGCCCGGCGGCTTGCCTGATACCGCAAGTTGGTCGCAGACCTTGTTGTGAAACTTCAACATTGCAACGTGGGTCTGCGCTACGAGTAGGTTCTCGTCGTTGCGATGGTCCCCGATCAGGGCAAAGCCTTCGGGACTGCGCGGCAGGTCGTTGCGGTGATCTCCCGTCACCCCACCCAGGGGGACGTTCACGGTCTTTCCGATCAGGAATTTGGGACCCGGAGTCTTGCCGCTGTCGCCGGCGGAGTTGCGCGCGTAAAGGTGGCGACTTCCATCCGGACCGAGACCGTAAAGGCAGTCGAGATCAAGCGCTGGCGTGCGAAAATTCTGAACGGCCGTCGGATCGGACTCCTTGTCGCCAAAGGAGGTGAGGTCCAACGTGATGTCATGATCGACGAATTGCCCGAGATAGGTGAAGCCGGCCGGCACGTTGGGGTTGTCGCCTGCGGCAGCGTCCGGCGTCAGGTCCTTCATCGCATCGGCGAGTGCATGCAGCGGGCCATCATCGACGGCCAGAGGTTCGAGCGCCGGAAACATCCGGCCAAACATTCCCGGATCGTCGTGTCCGGAAAGCGTGTCGAGGAATTGTCGCGTCGGCTGACGTCCGGCTTTGCCGTGACCGGGCTGAACATTCACATCGATTCCCATCGCTTGCTCCTGCGAAATGCCGAGAGGGAGAGGGGCGCCGGGTTTGCTGATTGCTCTAAAGTTCTCGCTTTCGAATATGTTTTCTTAAATTGCCCCTCTGGGTGCAGTAAGATGAAATATTACCTTAGATTGCATCCGAAGTGTGTCCGTGCCGGCGAGGCGTTTTGCCTCACCCGTGCTGTGCGGCCTGCTCAGCGCTTCGTCGCAAACCGTGCCCGGAGTTGGGCGTCCGTGTAGAAATCGATGCCGCCGTCCAGGTCTCTCACGAGCCATTCGCCGAGATACACGATCTGCGTGCCGCTGCGACGCTCGTGCCTGAGTTCGAACTTTCCCTCGGGATCCCTCTGAAGCGAGCAGGTCGCCTGAACCCAGTGCGGCCATTCCGACAACGGTTGCCCGACGAATTGCCAAGCCACCATAGCCACATTGTTCGCCAAGGGCTCAAGAAGTACTGTCTTGGTCACGAGATCTCCATCTTGCGCTTGTCCTGCCCCAACGCTTCAGCCGCGGAAAGGTTTGATGTTCACGGTGTGGCGGAGATCATGACTTGAGGTCGTCAACCGTTCCTTTCACGCGGCTTCCGTGAAAATCCGGGCCGAGGGCCGGGTCGCTCCTCCCTACCCGATCGTCTGCAGCGCCGGGAACGTCTCGAGCAGCCAGATGCTCACATTCGACACCGCGCCGGTGAGGAAGCCGATGCCGGTGATCACCATCAAGACGCCCATGGCGCGCTCGACATTCACGAGATGGCCCTTCATCCGCGCGAACAGCGAGGAGAACTGCTCGATCATCAGCGCGGCGATCACGAAGGGAATGCCAAGGCCGGCGGAATAGACGGCGAGCAGGCCAGCGCCCTTCGCCACGGTGGCTTCGGCGGCGGCGATCGAGAGGATCGCGGCGAGGATCGGGCCGATGCAGGGCGTCCAGCCGAACGCGAAGGCGAGGCCCATGATGTAGGCGCCCCAGAGTCCGACGGGCTTCGGGATCGGCAGCCGTCCCTCCCGCATCAACAGGCCGATGCGGGTCAGGCCGAGAAAATGCAGCCCCATGATGATGATGACGATGCCGGCGAGGATCGACAGTTCGGCCGACCAGGCGCGGATCAGGCCGCCGATCAGCGAAGCGCTGGCGCCGAGGGCGACGAACACGGTGGAGAAGCCGAGCACGAACAACAGCGCCGACATCAGGATGGCGCGCTTGGACGCTGCGGCAGGCTCGTCGCTCTCGACGTGTTCGATGGTGGCGCCGGTCAGATAGATCAAATAGGGCGGTACCAGCGGCAGGACGCAGGGCGAGAGGAAGCTGACGAGGCCGGCAATCAGCGCCGCCGGGATCGAGACATTTTGCATGATGAAGTCGAAGCCATCCCAGGCTCCCAGACCTCGCGAGGGACCGCGACGCGGGCGGGAGCCGAACCGGCTCTGGTGTAGCCGATGGCTCGGAATGCGCAACAATGGCGCATGAAACCAGGGCTCCTCCCGATGCCGTCTGCGTTCACAGATGCGGCATCGGGACGCGCACGAACCTCGCCAAAAAGCGAGGTCCGGCGGCGCGGCTACTTCACCACGCGGAGCAGCGGACGCCGGGGCTGGTCCTGCGTCTGCTTGGAAGGATGCAGGGACTCGCCGGTGGCGGTCCGCAGCATTTCGTCGCACAGCGCCCGAAGGTCGGCGCTGTCAATTCCCTTGAGCTTCATCCTGACGTCGAGGATCACGATGGACAGCAGCTCGGCCGATTCACGGCTGCTGATCTCGTTGAGGACCCTGCGGCACTCCTCGAGTGTTTCCAGCACCGACTGCAATTGTTGCTCTGACTGCGACACTGGGCGTTCTTCCCGTTAATTCGGCCTGCGAGACGTCTTCGTTGCGATCCCTCTGGCCCCTCTGGAGCCCGAAGGATAGTACGACGTCCATTCGCCTGAGAATAAGATTTCAATGTGCTTCTGAGCTGAAACCGGGGCCTTTGCAGATTGCGTTCTGCCGGACGGCCGGCGGCCAGCAAGACGGCCAGCATAGCAATGCAGGGCGCGGCGGGATTGATCCAAGACGGGCGCTGCCATGCGCTTGCACGCGAGAGCATCCCTGTCGGACAGCGCCGACGATCCCGCAGCCATCTCAAGGCCCGCAACGGAACTCACGCCAAACCCCTCGTTCAGGCGAAAATCGCCCTCTTCCCAACCCCACGGCACACCATAATACCACTCACGAGACAGTAAGGATGGCGTTCAAAACTCGCCGATCCCCAACCCGCAGTGGTTGTGGTTTGCACCAGATTCTGCCAGTTTAGCGCTCCGAAGGGACTTGTATGCACTCGTTGGCGGAAAGGGGCGTTCCACAGGAGGAACGCCTTAAGACAAATATCAGCGGCCTCTCGGACTGGGATGCGGCCCGGATCTTTTTGGAAGTCGTGCGGAGCGGTAGTTTCCGCTCGGCTGCCGAGCGACTGTCGCTGTCGATCAACGCCGTCAGGCGTCGCATCGACGACTTCGAGCGCCAGACCGGCACCACCCTGTTCACCCGCGATGTCCACGGCACGCATCTGACCGACGAGGGAGCCATGGTGGTTTCCGCCGTCGAGCGGATGGAAGCCGCCGCCTTCGACGTGCTGCGCACGAGCGACTCCACGGCCAGCGCGCTGTCCGGCGAGGTTCGGGTCGCGGTCACCGAGGGCCTCGGCAGGTTCTGGCTTGCGCCGCGGCTGGTCGAATTCCAACAGACCTACCCGCAGATTCTCGTCGACCTCCACTGCGCGATGCGCTCGGCGGACGTCTCCCGGCACGAGGCCGACGTCGCCATCCATCTGTCGCGGCCGTCCGCACTCGACGTCAAGCTGGTGCGGCTCGGCCGCATGCATCTGATGTTCTGGGCCTCCCGGCAATATGTCGAGAAGCATGGCGCGCCGCGCACGGCGGCGGAATTGATCAAGCACCGCCTGGTGCTGCAATTCGCCGACCAGATCGCCGCCAAGGAAGGTTTCGAGAGCTTCTTCCCGGGCGTTCCGGAACGTGAGCTCCTGGTCATGAAGACCAACGTCTCAAGCGCCAATTACTGGGCCGTCGCGAACGGCGCCGGCATTGGCGTCTTCCCGAGCTATGCCATCGCGCTGGGCGGGAAACTCATTCCACTGGAGGTCGAACTGAACCGGCCGCTGGATATCTGGTTGTCCTACCATCCCGGTAGCGGACGGATTCCACGCGTCCGGCACATGATTGACTGGCTGATCGAGGCTTTCAATCCGGCTCGCTTCCCGTGGTTTAAGGAAGAATTCGTGCACCCGCATGAATTCAAGGACTCGTATATGGGCGAACCCCTGACCCAGCTCTTCGGGGGATTTTCAACCGAAGAACAACGGTGAGACAAGTATGAAAGCAGCGGCGAAGAGAATGAAGCAGCGCAGTGCCGGCAAGCCGGACATTGAGCTCGGCAAGCGCATCCGTCTGCGGCGCGTCGAGATGAAGATCTCGCAGGCCGAGCTGGGCGAGAAGCTCGGTGTCAGCTTCCAGCAGGTCCAGAAATACGAGAAGGGCGTCAATCGCGTCGGCGCGGCCCGCCTGCAGCAGATCGCCTCCGCCCTCGACGTGCCCGTGACCTTCTTCTACGACGGTGACAACAAGGCCCGCGAGGTCGAGAGTCTGCTGTTCCTCGATTCGGCGTTCAGCCTCCGCCTGCTGCGCGCCTACAGCAAGATCAAGGATCAGACGGTGCAGCGCCAGCTCGTGTCGCTGATGGAATCGATCGCGGCCAACGAAAGCTGAGCCGTTCGCGGGGCTGGCCTCAAACGGCCCCTGCTCAATCCGCCGCGCCGAGGGGCGCGGCCGGATCGGCTGGACTTATCATCATCCGGCTCGCGCCTCCGCGCAGCCGCGCGTTCGGGGCGGCGCTGCCGCCCTTTTCCGTGACGCCGCCCGCGAGCGCCGGGCATTTTCCGCCCGCGCGACCGGTTCTGGCGAACCCAGACCCATGCTGTCGCGACCCAATTGAGCAACGCCGGTCCGAAGCCGAGGAGCATTCGGCTGCCATGCTTAATGGGACCTCAACTCCGAGAGCCTAGCGTTGCGCCGAATCGCGCAAACGTGCGCGCCGACGTCCGGCGCGTTCTCATGGGGAAGACGAGACAGATGTCGAAGCGCCATGTGCTGTTGATTGCGGCCGGCCTGTTCGCCAGCGCCTCCGCGCTCGCGCAGACCGAGACCGTCGGCCAGGCCGGTCCGAGGCCGGCCACCTCCGCCGGCACGGTACCTGCCGCGGCCAGTCCCGGTCATCAGGCGGCGCCGAAAGCTGTGGCACAAGGCTCGACACCGGAGAGCCGTTCGGCCGCGGCGCTCGCGCTCACCCATGAGCCGACTTATGACGAGGGCACCGCCCAGCGCATCAAGGAGGCGGCGCTCAGCTATGCCGACATCGCCGTGCGCGGCGGCTGGCCGGCGATCCCGGCCGACGCCAAATTCGCGCTCGGCGCGCCTGGCGCGAGCGACGACCTGCTTCGCCAGCGCCTGATCATTTCGGGCGATCTCGCCGCCGACAAGGCCCGCGGCGCCTTCGACCAGGATCTCGCCGATGCGGTGAAGCGCTTCCAGGCCCGCCACGGCCTGGCGCCGACCGGAACGATGACGCCGCGCACGATCGCGGCGATGAACGTGCCGGTGCAGAAGCGCATCCATCAGCTGGAGGCCTCGCTGGTGCGCCTCGAGAACATGAACTTCGGCTTCGGCCCGCGCTATGTCGTGGTCAACATTCCCGCGACCTTCGCCGAGGCGATCGAGAACGACGTCGTGGTGCGGCGCTATCGCGTCATCGTCGGCAAGACCGAAAAGCCCTCGCCGACGCTGACCGCACAGATCACCAGCGTGGTGCTCAACCCGACCTGGACCGTGCCGGCCTCGATCGCGAAAACCGAGATCTCCGCGCATATGCGCAAGGACCCGACCTATCTGTCGCGAATGCACATGGAGGTGCTCGACGCGCACGACAAGCCGATCGATCCGCATTCGGTCGACTGGTCCGGCGCGCACACGCCGAACTTCACGGTGCGGCAGCAGCACGGCACGTTCAACGCGCTCGGCGCGGTGAAGATCGACATGCCGAACGCCTATTCGGTCTACATGCACGATACCAACCAGCGCAGCCTGTTCGACAACGACTACCGCTTCGATTCCCACGGCTGCTCGCGTGTCGACAATGTCCGCGACCTCGCCGCCTGGCTGCTGAAGGACCAGCCGAAATGGACCCGCGCCGCGATCGACGCGGGGATCGCCAGCGGCCAGCACCTCGACGTCGCGATGGCGAAGAAGGTGCCGGTGGCCTGGATCTATCTCACGGCCTGGATGACGAAGGACCAGACGGTGCATTTCCGCAACGACGTCTATCACCAGGACGAACAGCTGCTGGAGGCGACTGCCGAGGAGGCCGCCTTCTTCGGCCGCGCCGCCGGCCATCCGCTGACCGCGCATATGGTGCAATAGCCTTACGCCATGCGATCGCGGCACGGCGGGATGCGCAGCCATATCTGCTGCCGCGGTTGACCCGGGCCCCGGCCCGACCGCACAGTGCGCCTCGCCCATCACAAGCGAGCGCGCGATGCCCGAGACTTCCAGCACGACCGAGACAGCCTACGCCGACGGCAGGATCCTCATGCACGCCGACGGCGGCGTCGGCGTGATCACCTTCAACAATCCGGACAAGCGCAATGCGATGTCGCTGGAGATGTGGGACGGCTTCGGCGAGGCGCTGACGGCGTTGCGCGACGACGCGGCGGTGCGTGTCGTCATCCTGCGTGGCGCCGGCGGCAAGGCCTTCGTCTCAGGCGCCGACATCAGCCAGTTCGAGGCGACGCGGCACAACGCGGCCGCCTCCGAGGACTATGCGAAGCGGAGCGCGGCCCAGCGCGCCCTGCTCGCCGCCTATCCGAAGCCGACCATCGCCTGCATCCAGGGCTTCTGCCTCGGCGGCGGCCTGCAGGTGGCGATGCTGGCCGACATCCGCATCGCCGCCCATGGCAGCCAGTTCGGCATTCCCGCGGCGCGGCTCGGGATCGCCTATGGCTATGAGGGATTGCGAAACCTGGTGTCGCTGGTCGGCCCGTCCTGGGCGCGCCTGCTGATGTACACGGGCATGCGCATCGAGTCCGCCGAGGCGCTGCGCATCGGCCTCGTCGAGCGCGTCATCCCCGACGATCTTCTCTGGGGCGAGACCATGGCGATTGCCGAGTCGATTGCACAGAACGCGCCGCTCGCGATCAAGGCGGCGAAGATCACCATCGCGGAAGTGCTGCAGGACGAGAGCCGGCGCGACATGGATGCGATCAAGGCGATCGGCGATGCCTGCATGGACAGCGAGGACTTCCGCGAGGGCCGAAAGGCCTTCATGGAAAAGCGCAGGCCGCAATTCAGCGGACGGTAGTCCGGCAAGCGCGGCCGCGCCGCAGTTTCGAAAACAACCCCATGCAAAGTAAAACCATGGCGATGTCCTGACGCCGTTGCCCGTTGACACGACGGGCAACACACCCTGCGCGGACGGCTGCCCGATTCACCGGGATGAAAGTCGGGAGCGGCTGCGTCGTGGTCGTCGCGGCCCGGCGTCTTGTGTGCGTTGCATCAACGAAACGACGCGGTGGTCGTGTTGATCTGGCTCAATCTCCCCGATACGCTCCCTGCCAAGATCGCGGCGTCCAGCCAAGTCAGAGCATCGCCATGGAACATCTCCTTCTGGTGCTGATCGATGACGAAGAGCGCGTCCACGCATTGACACGGTTGCGGGACGCCGGCTTTCACATCAAGACAGCTTGTTCGACCGACGAAGCGGTCGCCCAATTGTCGGTGAAGCACGGGCCGTTCAGCGCGGTGCTCGTCATCACGGAGAATGGCAGCGCCTTCAGCGACGCCGTCAGCCGCATCCGGCTGTTCGATCCGGCCCTGCCCATCATCGAAGCCGGTGGCATCGAACCGACCAGCGCGATCGTGGAGCAGGTCGTCACGGCGGTCAGGCGCTAGCTAGAGCGCCGACAGCACGGCCCTGGCAATGTCGGCGGTTCCATTGCTGCCGCCGAACTCCATCGGCTTGATGCCGCCGGCATAGGCCTGATCGACGGCGCGCTCGATCGCCTCGCCGGCCTCGGCCGCGCTCTCGATGCCGTGCTTGTCGGCCAGCCAGTCCAGCATCATCGCCGCCGACAGGATCATGCCGGTGGGATTGGCCTTGCCCTGCCCCATGATGTCGGGTGCCGTGCCGTGGCAGGGCTGGAACACGGCATATTTGTCGCCGATATCGGCGGACGGCGCCATGCCCATGCCGCCGATCAGGCCGGCGGTGAGGTCGGAGAGAATGTCGCCGAACATGTTCTCCATCACCATGACGTCGAAATCCCAGGGCCGCTTCACCAGCAGCGCCGAACAGGCATCGACATAGAGCCGATCCGCCTTCACTTCCGGATGAAGCTTGGCCGCTTCGTCGAACATCTCGCGGAAGAAGGCAAAGGCCTTGAACACGTTGGCCTTGTCGACACAGGTCAGCCCGCCCGGCTTGCCGCGCGACTTGCGCCGCTCGGCGAGACGGAACGAAAACTCGAACAGGCGCTCCGAGGTCTTGCGGGTGATCACCAGCGTCTCCCGCGCGTCCTCGTGCGTCACCACGCCCTTGCCCATCGACGCGAACAGGCCTTCGGTGGATTCGCGGATCACGACGAGGTCGATGCCGTTCCTGTCGGCCCCGACGATCGGGCTCGGCACGCCCGGAATCAGCCGCGCCGGGCGCACGCCGGCATAGAGATCGAAAAGGAAGCGCAGCTCGACCTGCGGCATGATCTCGGTATTGTCGGGATAGCGCACCGACGGCAAGCCGCAGGCGCCGAGCAGGATCGCATCCGCCTCTTCGCAAAGTTTGATCGTGGACTCCGGCATCGACTTGCCGGTGGCGAGATAGTTGTTGGCGCCGGCCGGCGCATCGGTGAAGCGGAAGCGCAGGTCCGACTTCGCCTCGATCTTGCGCAGCACCTCGAGCGCGGGGGCCATGACTTCGGGACCGATGCCGTCACCGGCGAGCACGGCAATATGGAAGGCGTTGTTTGCGGACATTGGGGGCCTCAAGGAAGGTGTCGGTCGAAGTCGTCATTGCGAGGAGCGAAGCGACGAAGCAATCCAGACTGTCTCTGCGGACGGCTTCTGGATTGCTTCGCTCGCAATGACGGAGGAGAGAGCGTTCGCTACGGCGTCAGCACCGTGCGGCCGACCACGGAGCCCTGCTGCAACTGCACGAGGGCCTCGTTGGCCTTGGCGAGCGGCTGGCGCGTCACCGGGATCGGCGGCACCTTCTTGCTCCGGACCAGATCGAGCAGTTCCTGCGTTTCGCGCAAGTTTCCGACATAGCTGCCCTGGATGGTGATCGCCTTGATCGGGATCAGCGGCAGCGCCCAGGTCGCGCCGCCGCCGAACAGGCCGACGATGACGAGCTTGCCGCCCTTGGTCAGGCAGTCGAAGCCGAGCTGCGTCGTCGCGGCATTGCCGACCAGATCGATCACCGCGCGGATCGGCCCGCCCGCCTTCTTCGCCAATTGCTCCAGCGCATCCGGCGCCTTGGGATCGACGGTGGCGAGCGCACCCGCCTGCTCCGCCGCTTCGCGCTTGCGCGCGTCGATGTCGACCATGATCGCGCCCTTGCCGCCCATCGCCTTCAGGAGCGACAGCGCCATCAGGCCGAGACCGCCGGCGCCGAACATCACGATCGGCGTGTCGAGATGCTGCTCGACCTTCTTGATCGCGCTGTAGGTGGTGACGCCCGAGCAGGCATAGGGCGCGGTGGTGGCGGGATCGAGCCCCTTCAGGTTGAGCAGATAGCGCGGATGCGGCACCAGCATGTGATCGGAATAGCCGCCGTCGCAATAGACGCCGAGCGAGCGCGGCGTCAGACACATGTTCTCGTCACCGGCGAGGCAGGTGGCGCACTTGCCGCAACCGATCCAGGGATAGACGAGGCCGATGTCGCCGAGCTTCAGGTCACCCTGGTCGGCCGGCTTCACGTCCGGCCCGAAGGCCAGAACCTCACCCACGGTTTCATGGCCCATGGTCAGGGGCAGATTGATGCCGCGATCCTTCAGCGACAGCGGCTTGCGGCCGTGGCCGAGGTCGTAGCCGCCTTCCCAGATGTGCAGATCGCTGTGGCAGACGCCGGCGGCCTTGACCTTGATCAGCACCTGCGTGCCCGAGGGCTGCGGGGTCGCCTCGTCGAACTCCTGCAATGGCGCCTTGAAATCGGCGACCTTGAAACTCTTCATCGACGTCCTCCCGCAATGCTTCTCGTTCGTGACATCACCTTGCCATGGCCGGCAGGGCGAGACAAACCCGGACCTGTCTTAGTTTACGCCAGCGGATGGTGGCAAGCCGCGAACTGCCCCGGCGCGACCTCGCGCAACTCCGGTATTTCCGCGCTGCAACGCTGATCGGCCCGCGGGCAGCGGGTCCGGAAGCGGCAGCCCGAGGGCGGTGCGATCGGCGACGGGGGCTCGCCGGCTGCGATGCTTTCGGCCGGCCGGACATCGGGGTCCGGCACGGGGATCGCCTGCAGCAGCAGTTCGGTATAGGGATGGGCGGGCCTTGCGAACAGCTGCTCCGAGGGGCCGACCTCGCAGAGCCGGCCGAGATACATCACGGCGACGCGGTCACTGACCGCCTTCACCACCGCGAGGTCATGGGCGATGAACAGCAGCGTCAGGCCGAAGCGCGCCTTCATCGCCTCCAGCAGATTGAGGATCTGCGCGCGAATCGAGACGTCGAGGGCCGAGACCGGCTCGTCGCAGACGATGAATTCCGGATTGAGCACCAAGGCCCGCGCGATGCAGATGCGCTGGCACTGACCGCCGGAAAATTCATGCGGCAGGCGGCCCGATACCAGATCGGGATCGAGCCCGACCGCCGCCAGCACCTCGTGCACGCGGCGCCTGCGTTCCGCGGCATCCCGCACGCCGGCGATCACCAGCGGCTCGGCGACGATATCGCCGATGCGGCGGCGCGGATTGAGCGAGGCGATCGGATCCTGGAAGATCAGTTGCACGCGGCGGCGCATCCGGCGCAGCGGCTCGCCCTCCATCGCGGTGAGGTCCTCGCCGTCAAAGAGCACGCGGCCCGCTTTTGCCCGGCGCAATTGCAGGACGGCGCGGCCAAGCGTCGACTTGCCGCAGCCGGACTCCCCGACCAGTCCCAGCGTCTCGCCGCGCGCGACCTCGAGGCTGACGCCGGAGACGGCGTGGACCGTCCTGTTGCCGAGACCATATTCGACGACGAGTTTGTCGACGGCGAGCAGCGGCGCGGCGGCTTGCAGCTGCGTCATGCGCCGACCCTTTCTTCCATTCCGAGCGGATGGAAGCAGGCATAGAGATGGTCCGGGCGCTCCGCAGCCTTCAGATCCGGCTTGGCCTCGCGGCAGCGCTCGCCGGCATGACGGCAGCGCGGGGCGAAAGAGCAGCCGCGCAGCGGCCGCGTCGGATCGGGCGGACGCCCGGAGATGGCGGGCAGCGGCGTATGCGGCGCGGTCTCCAGCTTCGGGATCGCCGCCAGCAGCGCCTCGGTGTAGGGCATGTGCATGTGCTTGAACAGCGCGTGGGTCGGTGCGCGCTCGACCACGCGCCCTGCATACATCACCGCGACCTCGTCGGCCCGGCCGGCGACGACGCCGAGATCGTGGGTGATGATGATCATCGCCATGTGGCGGCGCCGCTGCTCGCGCGCCAGGAGATCGAGGATCTGCGCCTGGATGGTGACGTCCAGCGCCGTGGTCGGCTCGTCGGCGATCAGGAGCTTCGGTTCGCAGGACAGCGCGATCGCAATTGCGATGCGCTGGCGCATGCCGCCTGAACATTGGTGCGGGTACTGCACCAGCCGCTGCTCGGGCGCAGGGATTCCGACCGCCGTCAGCAACTCGATGCTGCGCCCGCGTGCTGAAGCGGCGTCGAGTTCCAGATGCTCCTGGATCGTCTCCATCAGCTGCGTGCCGATGGTCAGCACCGGATTGAGCGAGGTCATGGGGTCCTGGAACACGACCGCGAGATCGCGGCCGCGCAGGCGTCGCAGTTTGTCGGGCGCGAGCCGCACCAGATCATGGCCGTCGAACAGGACGCGGCCCGTCAGCCTCGCCTTCTTCGGCAACAGCTGGAGCACCGCGCGCGACAGCATGGTCTTGCCGCAGCCGGACTCCCCGACGATGCCGAGCGTGCGGCCCGCCTCGAGCGACAGATCGACATGATCGACGGCGCGCAGATTGCCGCGCGGGGTCGGCAGATCGACCGCGACGCCCTCGATGCTCAGGATCGGACCGCTCACAGCGCCCCCTGACGCGGGTCGGTCAGGGCCCGCAAGGTGTCGCCGACGAGATTGAAGGCCAGCACCGTGAGGAACAGCGCGCCCGCGGGCAGGAAGGCAAGACGCGGCGCGACATCGAGGCTGTCACGGCCCTCCCCGATCATGCTGCCCCAGCTCGCCATCGGCGGCGGCACGCCGAGACCGAGGAAGGACAATGCACCCTCCACCACGATCGTCACGGCGACGCCGAGCAGGAAGAAGGCGAGCAACGGCAGGATCACGTTCGGCAGCAGCTCGCGCAGCAGGATGCGGGCGTGGCTGGCGCCGAGCGCCTCGGCCGCGATGACGAATTCGCGCCGCGCCAGCGTCAGCGTCGCCGCGCGCGACACCCGCATGAAGGCGGGGATGCCGAGCACACCGAGGATCAGGGTGAGATTGGGGATGGACTGGCCGAGATAGGCGGTGACGGCGAGCGCGAAGATCAGCGGCGGAAAGGCCAGCAGCACGTCCATACTGCCGACCACAAGCGTCTCGAAGCGGCCGCGAAAATAGCCCGCAAGCAGCCCCAGCGCGCCGCCGGCCACGAGGCCGATCATCGGCGCGATCAGACCGACCGTGAGCGAGACGCGGGCGCCGAAGACGAGGCGCGCGAACTCGTCGCGGCCGAGACTGTCGGTGCCGAGCCAATGCTCGGCCGAAAACGCGGCCCGGCGCTCCAGCATGTCCATGTCGATGGGGCTCTGCAGCGGCAGCAGAGGTGCGAGCACCGCCAGCGCGAGCACGACGACGATCCAGACCGAGGCGCACCAGAACAGCAGGCCGAGCCCGCGCCCGCGCCGCGCCGGGACCGGCGCGGCCTCGTCGTCAATGGAGAGGTCAAGCGTGGCCATGGCGGATTCTCGGGTCGAGCACGGCATAGAGCATGTCGACGATGAAGTTCACGATGACGAATCCGGCGGCGACCAGCAGCACGACGCCCTGGAGGATGACGAGGTCTCTCGTATAGATCGCGCCGACCAGCAGCCGGCCGATGCCCGGCAGGGCGAAGATCGTTTCGACGATCAGGGTGCCTCCAAGCAGGCGGCCGATATTGATGCCCGTCACCGTGACCAGCGTCAGCGAGGAGGGCTTGAGCGCATGCACGAACAGGATGCGCGAGGGTTTCAGGCCCTTGGCCTTGGCCAGCGCGATGTAATCCTCCTGGAGCGTCGCAATCATGTCGGAGCGCAGCACCCGCATGATGCCGGGCCATTCCGCCAGCGCCAGCGTCAGCGCCGGCAACACGAAGAAGCGCAGGTTCGACAGCGGGGCCTCGGTGAAGGGCACATAGCCGGTCGCCGGCAACCAGCGCAGTTCGACCGCGAACAGGTAGATCAGCAGGATGGCCGTCAGGAACGAGGGCATCGACAGCATCGCGAAGGCGCTGCCCGTCATGAAGCGGTCGAAGGCGCCGCCAGCCCGCGCCGCGCAGACGATCGCGAGTGGGACACCGATGAGAAGACCAATGAACTCGGCCATCAGCATCAGCTGAAGCGAGACCGGGAAACGCTCGGCGACCGCCTGCAGCACCGTCTGCCCGGTGCGGAAGGAGCGGCCGAGATCGCCCTGGAGCACGTGACCGAGCCAGCTCAGATAGCGCCACCACAGCGGCTGATCGAGCCCCATGTCGCGCCTGAGCGCCGCGACGTTCTCCGGCGAAGCCTGATCGCCGAGGATGACATAGGCGAGATCGCCCGGGAGCAGCGCGGCGATCAGGAAGGTCAGCAGCGAGACGGCAAGCAGCACCGGCACGATGGCCAGCAGCCGGCGCGCAACGAAGTTCAGCATTGCGCGCTCATTCCAGCCAGGTCGTGGAGACGTCGATCACGCCGTTGTAGATCTTTGGAAAGCCCTTCAGGCGCGTGCTCGACAGCGCGTAATAGGTGTTCTGGAACGTCCAGAACCAGATCGCCTCCTTGTTGATCAGCCGGCTGATCGCGCAATAATCCTCGACCCGCGCCGCCTGATCGGCCGTGACGCGCGAATGGTCGAGCAGCCGGTCGAGCTCCGGATCGGTGAAGTTGGCGAGCGCGAGCGGACTGCCGCTGCGGAAATTCGCGTACATCTGCGGGTCGGGATCGGCAAGATCGACGATGCGCCACGGCACCAGCTGGAACTGGCGCATGAAGGCGCGCGGCGGGATCGTGGCCTGGTCGACCTGCTCGATCTCCATGTTGGCGCCGATGCGCTTCCAGAACTGCTGCAGCACCTGCCCGACCATGCGGCCGCGCGGCGTCGCCGTCACCAGCATCTTGAACTCGACCGGCTTGCCATAGTCCTTGATCAGGGCCTTGGCCTTCTCGACGTCGAACGGCAATGCGCCGTCGTCCTTGCACTTCACCCAGGAGCCGTCGCCGTAAGGATTGGTCGCGGGGCGGCTGAGGCCGTTGCTGATCGCCTGCGACATCTTCGGACGGTCGATCGCCATCACCAGCGCCTGCCGGACGCGGACGTCGTCGAACGGCGCCACCTTGGTGTTGAAGGCATAAACCGCCGCGCCCGAGCCCTTGTAGTTGTGCACGGTCAGCTTGGGGTCCTTCTGCGCCTTCATGATGTTGTCGGCGTCGTTCTCGTCGTCCCAGATGATGTCGGCCTCGCCCGATTGCAGCGAGGCGAAGCGCGACTGCGCATCCGGCAGCGGCTTGAGGATGATCCGGTCGAGATAGGGACGGCCCTTGTCCCAGTAGTCCGGGTTCTTCTCCAGCACCATGCGGTCGCCGGCGGTCCATGATTTCAGGATGTAGGGCCCGGTGCCGACCGGATTGCGATTGTAGTCGTCGCCCCTGGTCTTCCAGGCCGTCGGCGAATGCACGACGTTGTTCTGGCTCTGGATGCTCATCACCGCCGGCAGGTTCACCGAGGGATCAGTCAGATTGTAGACGATGGTGTGCTCGTCCGGCGCCTGCACGTCCTTGACGTTCGAGATGTAGAAGGCACAGCGGCACTTGTTGGCGGGGTCCTTCTGCCGGTCGAAATTCTCCTTGAAGGCCTGGGCATTGAACGGCGTCCCGTCGTGGAACTTGACGCCCTGGCGGAGCTTGAAGGTCCAGCTCTTGTAATCGTCGGAATGACTCCAGGACACCGCGAGCTTGGGCGCGGCCTCGCCCTTGTCGTTGAGCGTCGTCAGCGTATCGAAGATCGCGGCGGCGGCGGTGAAGGTCGAGGTGTCGTAGACGCCGACCTTGAGCGGATCGAAGCCGGAGATTTCCAGCTCCTGGCCGACGGTGATGCTGCCGCCGGGCTTCTGCGCATGAGCCGGTGCCGTCAGCGCCAGGGCCGCAACGAGGAATACCGGCGCGCGCCTGCGCACCGCCGCAGCGATATCCGTCATGGTTCCTCCCGATGTCGCACGTCCGATGTTTCGGATCGTCGATGACATCGGCGAGATTGGCGAGAATCGCTCGCCACGGCAAGAGAAAGAGACGAGGCTTCGTATGCCGCAGTGCGGCGCTGTGCCGACGATCAGCTCCCGGCGGACGTCCTGTCGCAGGCGGCGCCTGCTGCTCGCGACAGGCCGATCTCCTCATGCAGTGCCTCGGTGTGTTCACCCAGCATCGCCATGGTCTGGCCGGGCGAGGTATCGGCGCCCGACATCCGGAACGGCAGATTGAGAACCTGGAAGGAACCTCCCGCGTCCTCGACCGGCGACAACGCCTTGCGATGGGCGATCTGCGGATCCGCCAGGGCCTCGGCGACGGTGCGATAGGCCGAGGCCGGAACGCCGGCGGCGCTGAAGTCGACGAGGCATGCCGCGGTGGCGCGCTGGCGCGACCAGGCTTCGACGCCGTCCATCAGTTCGGCCCAATGGTCGCGGCGCGCGGCATAGGCCGAAAACCGCGGATCGGAAATCCATTCGGGGCGGCCGATCACGCCCATCAGGCCCTGGAAGGTCTTTTCGCTGGCGATCGTGATCATGACATAGCCGTCGGCGGTCTCGGTCGGGCCGTACATCGGCCGCGGCGGCGGCTTCACGGCGAACTGCGCGTTCTGCAGTTCGATCACGGTGAGGCTCAGCATCGACTCCAGCATGGAGAGGTCGATGTGCTGGCCGCGCCCGGTGACGCTGCGCTGATACAGCGCGGCGGCGATCGCGCCGAAGCCGTAGGTGCCGGTGACGACGTCGGCGTGATAGATGCCGCAATAGTCCGGACGGGTGCGGCCCGGCTGATAGGCCAGATGCGCCATGTCGTAGCCGGACGCCGCGTGGATCACCGGGGCATAGGCCGGCAGTTCGGCCGAGGGGCCGGTCTGGCCGTAGCCGGAGATCGAGCAGTAGATCAGCCTGGGATTGACCGGCCGGAGACTTGCCTCGTCGAGCCGCAGGCGCCGCATCACGCCGGGGCGGAAGTTCTCGATCAGGATGTCCGCCGTCGCGACCAGGCGGCGCACCGCCTCCCGGCCGGCCTCGGACTTGAGGTCGAGCACCACGCTCTTCTTGCCGACATTGAGCTGGCCGAACACGGTGCTGCAGCCGTTGCGCACCGGCGGGCGGGTCCGCATTGTCTCGCCGCCGTCGGACTCGATCTTGATGACCTCGGCCCCCATGTCCGCCAGCATCCGCGCGCAATGCGGACCGGCGATGGTGGTCGAGAAATCCAGCACGCGGAGTCCGGCGAAGGCCTTTGTCGTCATCCCCTCATGCTGATCTGCTAGCTGCATGGCGGAGGCTCCCGGGAACTCGCGTCGTCGTTGTCGTCGGAGACGCAAACCTAGAGAACGGCAGCCCGGTAGGGAAGTCTTTACCAACAGGCGCGTGCGGCGGGCAGGCACGATGCGCTCGGATGCAACTGGACCCGTTCTTGCATTGCCTTCGATGGGATCGGAAGAGGGCTATCGTTCTTGAGGGTCTTGTTCGTCACCACGGAAATGGACGACTTCGTCCGCGTCGGCGGACTCGGCGCCGTGTCCGCCGCCCTCCCCCGCGCGCTTCGCCCCTTCACCGATATCCGGATCATGCTGCCCGGCTATCGCGACATCATCGAACAGCTCACCCACATCCAGATCGTCGGCCGCTGTCCCGCCTTTGCGGAGATGCCGGCCTGCTCGCTCGGCCGGGCCGCCACCAGGGATGGGCTGCCGGTCTATGTGCTGCTGTGCTCGCAGCTCTACGACCGGCCCGGCAATCCCTATGGCGACGAGAGCGGGCGCGACTGGCCCGACAACGACATCCGCTTTGCCCGCTTTGCATCGGCCGCCGCTGAACTCGCGATGGGCACGCTGGACAAGAATTGGGCAGCGGACCTGGTTCACGCCAATGACTGGCAGGCCTCGCTGGTGCCGGCCTATCTCGCCTGGCGCGGTGCCAGGCTGCCCTCGATCCTGACCATCCACAATCTCGCCTATCAGGGCCTGTTCCCGAAGGAGTCGCTGCGGCGGATCGGCGCACCGGAGAGCGCGTTCCACATCGACGGCGTCGAGTTCTACGACAAGGTCTCCTTCCTCAAGGCCGGCCTCGTCTATGCCTCGCACCTGACCACCGTCAGCGGCACCTATGCGCGGGAGATCACCACCGAGGAATTCGGCTGCGGCCTCGAGGGCCTGCTGCGGCTGCGCTCGGACGCCTCCGAGCTGACCGGCATCCTCAACGGCATCGACGAGAGCTGGGACCCGCGCTCCTGCGCCCAGCTCGCCCAGCAGTTCGGCGCCGGCGACTGGGCCGGCAAGAAGGCCAACGCCGACTATGTGCGCAAGCAGTTCGGCCTTGCGGTCTCGCGCGGGCCGATCTTCGGCATCGTCGCGCGCCTCGTCCACCAGAAGGGCATCGACCTCGTGCTCGATGCCGCCGACGAGATCATCGACGCCGGCGGCCAGATCGTGGTCACCGGCTCCGGCGAGCCGGCGATCGAACAGGCCCTGATCGACGCCCATCGCCGCCGGCCCGACGCGATCGGCGTGGCCATCGGCTTCAACGACGCCCAGGCGCGGCGCATCTTCGCCGGCAGCGATTTCACCTTGATGCCGTCGCGCTTCGAGCCCTGCGGGCTGAGCCAGATGTATGCGCAGCGGTTCGGCTCGCTGCCGATCGGCCACCAGACCGGCGGCCTCGCCGAGACCATAACCGACGGCGAGACCGGCTTCCTGTTCGCCAAGCCGTCACGCGAGTCCTTCGTCGGCGGCGTGCGCCGCGCTTTCGAGGCCTTCATGGCGCAGGACCAGCTCGACACCATGCGCCGCAGCGCGATGGGCCGGTCGTTCTCCTGGAGCATCTCGGCCGGCAGCTACAGCGCGCTGTACCGCAAGCTCGCGGCGGTGTGAGGGGATTTCGTCCCCGAACGCAGCGCGAAGCGATGCGTTGCAAAGCCGGGAGACGAGCCCCCTACATCATCGATGCGGCGATCTTCTCGGCCGACATCAGCACCGGGAAGTTGGTGTTGGCGCAGGGCACCACCGGGAAGATCGAGGCGTCGACGACGCGCAGCCCCTGGATGCCCTTTACGCGGCCCTGGCTGTCGACCACGGCCATGGGATCGTCGGCCCGCCCCATGCGGCAGGAACAGGAGGCGTGCCAAACGCCGATCGTCGCCTTGCGCACGAACGCCTCCAGCGCCTCGTCGTCGTCGAGCACCTGCTCGAAGGTGAAGCCCTCGACGACGAAATTGTCGATCATGTAATGGCGCAGCGCCGCCGGCCCGTCCATCATGGCCGCCGCGATCTTCGTCAGGATCTTGTTCTTCGCGTTGACGACGCCGATCTTGCGGACCTTGTCGGTGTAGGCCGCCGGGAACGGCTTGTCGGTCACCTGCCGAACGATGTCGCTCATCTGGATCGCGGCCATCTTGCGGAAGCCGCTCATCAGGCGGTCGAGGTCGCGCCGGTCGGACAACAGGTTGAACTCGACGACCGGCTCGGCGGCGGGATCGCGCGAGGCGAGCCTGACCTGCCCGGTCTCGGAATAGGTCTTGTTGACGAAGGTCAGGAGCGAGCCGATCTGCGCGCCGACCGCGTGCCAGGCCGACTTGCTCAGCACCACGACGAACATGTCGCCCTTCGGCACGCCGGGCAGGCCGGAGGAATAGCGCAGGCCGAGCTGCATGTGACGCCGGGTATGCTCGTTCATGCGCGCGCCGCGCCGCACGAAGGAGGACAGCGAGATCGAGGGATGATCCATCAGGCGCTGGCCGACGCCCGGCAGGCCCATCAGGACGGGAATGCCGAGATCCTTGAGATGGCCGACCGGACCGATGCCGGCGCGCATCAGATGCGCGGGCGAATGGATCGCGCCGCTGGAGAGAATGATTTCCCGGCCGCGGAATTCCTGCTCGCGGCCGCCCACCTTCGCCTTGACGCCGACGCATTGAGTGCCCTCGAACAAGAGTTCGGTGACCACGGTGTCGGTCGAGATGGCGAGATTGGCGCGCTGGCGCGTGTCGCGGTCGAGATAGCCCATCGCGGCCGAGACGCGCTGCTCGGCCTGGTTGGAATGCGTCACCGGGAAATATCCGTCGACGAACTCGCCGTTCTGGTCCGGCAGAAACTGGTGGCCGGCCTGCTTGAACGCTTCCGCAAAGGCCTGCGAATGCCGGGTCCAGTGCTCGAACGGAATGCGGCGCACCGGGATGCGGCCGTCCTTGCCGTGATACGGCCCGTCGAAGTCGAGGTCGCGCTCGACCTTCTTGAAGAAGGGCAGCACGTCGTTCCAGCTCCAGCCGTCGGCGCCGCGCGCCTCCCATTCGTCGTAATCGGTTGGCGCACCGCGATTGGCCATCTGGCCGTTGATCGAGGAGCCGCCGCCGAGCACGCGCGCCTGCTCGTATTTGCGCAGGGGCGGCCGGGCCTCGTCCGGATTGTTGTGGCTGACGACCTGCGTCGTCACCTTCAATTCCGTCCAGTGGAATCGCGGATCGAAATAGGCGGTGCCGGGATAGCTGTCCCTGATCTCGGCCGGCTCGTTGCCGGGCGGCGTGTCCTGACCGGCCTCGCACAGCAGGACCTTGTTGGCGCTCCTGGCGGAGAGCCGGTGGGCCAGCACGGATCCTGCCGAGCCGCCGCCGACGATGATGAAGTCGTACACGATGGGCGCTTCCTCTTGTTCTTGTCGGACAAGGGTAGCGCGTTCTATTCGCGAGGTCACGCCGCATGCGACCGCAGGGCCGGCATGCGTGTGGACGACGCGGCGGCGCCTGCCGGCTTTGCGCTGACGCGCTAGCGCTTGACCGGCGCCTCCTGCGGCGGATCCTCGTCGTTGATGGCGCGCCAGGCGGCGCCTTCGAGATCGTCGTACTGGCCGCTGCGCAGCGACCAGAGGAACGCGACGAGGCCGGCGAGGCCGAGCATCAGCGCCAGCGGCACCAGGATGACCAGGATTTCCATCAGCGCATCTCCCGCGTGCGGCTGCGCGCCCGCAGCGAATTCAGCATGACGAGCACCGAGGAGCCGCTCATGGCGGCCGCGGCGATCAGGGGCGTCACGATCCCGCTGATCGCCACCGGCACCGCGAGCAAATTGTAGCCGATCGCCAGCCACAGATTCTGCCGCATCAGGCGCAGCGCCTTGCGCGCCGAATCGATCGCGGCCACGACCGGCGCGAGCGGGCGGCCGAGGAAGACGAGATCGGCGGTCGCCTGGCTGAGATGTGCGGCCGAGATCGGCGACATCGAGACGTGGGCGGCCGCGAGCGAGGGCGCGTCGTTCATGCCGTCGCCGATCATCAGCACCCGGGCGCCGCGCTGCTTCAGTTCCTGGATGCGCGCGATCTTGTCGGCCGGGGTGACGCCGGCGCGCCATTCGGCAATGCCAGGCGCCTCCGCCGCCGCCCTCACCGCCGGCTCGCGATCGCCGGAGAGAATTTCGATGCCGAGATTGCGCGCCTTCAGGGCCGCGATCACGGACACGGCATCGGGACGCAGACCCTGCCGCACCGACAGGATGAAGCGCTCGTCGCCCTTGCTGAACGCCACCACCGAGGCTTCGGGATCGCGCTGGACGGTTTCCGCCACCAGCGCCTCGGCGCCGCAATAGGTGGGGCGGCCGAGACGGATCTCGACGCCATCGACGCTCGCGCGGACGCCCTGCCCGGCGTCCTCGACGGCATTGAGCAGTGGCGACGTGGCGCCGGTGGCCTTGGCGACCGCGGCGGCCACCGGATGATGGCTCGACAATGCGAGCCGGCCGGCAAGCGCGAAGATGTGGGGCGGAATATCGGCCGCGTTGGTCACCTCGAGATCGGGCAGCGTCAGCGTGCCGGTCTTGTCGAAGATGACATGGTCGGCCTCGGCCAGCCGTTCGATGGCATCGCCGGAATTGAGCAGCACGCCGGACTTGAACATCGCGCCGGATGCGACGGTCTGCACGGTCGGGATCGCAAGGCCGAGCGCGCAGGGACAGGTGATGATCAGGACCGCGACGCCGGTGACGATCGCATCGTGCCAGCCTGCGCCGGCGACGACCCAGCCGAGGATGGTCAGCAGCGCGGTCGCATGCACCACCGGCGCATAGAGGCGCGAGGCGCGGTCGGCAAGCCGCATGTAGCGCGAGCGGGCCTGCAGGGCGTTGTCGAGCAGCCGCGTGATCTCGGCGAGCAGCGTCGCCTCCGACGCCGCCGAGACCCGCACCCGCAGCGTGCCGGAGATGTTCATCGAGCCGGCATAGACCGGCGTGCCCTGCTCGGCCGTGACATAGAGCGTCTCGCCGGTGATCAGGCTCTGGTCGATCTCGGAGCGGCCCTCGATCACGGTGCCGTCGACCGCGCAGCGCTCGCCGGGCCGCAGCAGCACGACATCGCCCGGATGGATTGCCGCAACCGGGACCTGCGAGATCTCGTCCGGACCGACGAACTTCGCCGCCGTCTCCGCCTTCAGCGCGGCGAGATTGCCGGCCACCGCCCGGGTCCGCCGCCGCATGTTCTGGTCGAGCACGCGGCCGACCAGCAGGAAGGTCAGCAGCATGATCGCCGCGTCGAAATAGGCATGCTCGGCGTGGTGGATGGTCTCGACCACGGACATGCCGAGTGCGAGAATGACGCCGATCGAGATCGGCACGTCCATATTGGTGGTCCTTGCCGCCAGCGCACGCCAGGCCGAGCGGAAGAACGGCTGGCCGGCATAGGCCGCCGCCGGCAGCGCGATCAGCGCCGACAGCCAGTGGAAGAAGTCGCGCTGCTCCGGCAGCATGTCCGAGACGTTGCCCGACCACACCGGGATCGAGAGCATCATCACGTTCATCGTGGCGAAGGCGGCGACGCCGAGGCAACGCAGCAGAAAGCGCGACTCGGCGACCTCCGCCACTTCCGCACTCTCGGTCTCGTAGGGATAGGCCTTGTAGCCGAGCTCTTCGAGCCGGTCGATGAAGCGGCCCGGATCGAGCGTGCCCTGCTTCCATTCCAGCGCGACGCGCCGGTCGGTCAGGTTCACGCGCGCCAGCGTGACATCGGGAATGGCGGACAGACCGCGCTCGATCTTGGCCATGCAGCCGGCGCAGTGAACGCCCTCGACCGCGAGGTCGATGTGCTTGATCCCCTCGCCCGCGGTCCGGACGTAATGCGAAAAATCCCGCGTGACGTGCATGGCGGCTTCCTTCAGTTCAGGATCACGCGGTTGCGCGAGAGGAACACGCGCTCGCCGCGCGATGCGCCCTCGATCACGAGATCCCACTGACCGGGCGCGACGGAGGCGGCGTCGCCGCGATAGGTGCCGATGCCGTTCTCGGTGAACTCGACGGCGAGATCGGCGCGCTTGTCGGTCGGACGCTCGAGGCGGCCGGCGAATTTGAGGCCGGAGAGCGGTTGTCCGCTCGCATCGCGCGCATCGACCTGCAGCGTGGCGCTGCCATCGCTGCGGCGCTCGACATGGGCGTTGACCTGCCATTTGCGCGCGGCCTGGTCGTGCGCGGCCGAGATCTCGCGATCATAGGCGAGACCCGCGGCGTAGGGACTGTCGACCTCGGTCCCCGGCAGCGTCGCGATCGCGAGCTTCATCATGGTCCCGTTGACGCCGATCACGACGCCGAAGAAGGCGACCAGCATCAGCAAGACCTTGGTTCCTGTCAGCGGCCTGGATTGCATGGCGGTCTCCTGATGCTTACGGGGCGACGAAATTGTCGGTCACGGTGGCGGCCTCGCCGAGCCCGATGTCGGTGACGCGGAAGCGGACCGGGATCGACTTCTCCGGATTGCTCTCCGAGGGCGCGGTGACCAGCAGCCGCAGCTCGCTGGTGGAATCGCGCGGGATCACGATCATCGGCCGGTCGGGCGTCACGGAATCGGCGCCGATGACATGGATGGTGGAATTGACGGGACCGTCGATGTCGATCGCGATGACGCGATCGTAGCCGCTCTTGTTGAGCAGCCGGGCCGTATAGGCGTTGCGAATCGAGCCGTCGCTGAGTTTCACCGCGACCGGGTTGCGGTCATGCAGCACGTTGATGTCGAGCAGGCTGCGGGTCGCGAGCGTGTAGACCATGAAGCCACCGACGCCGGCGATGATTGCGCCATAGGCGACGGTGCGGGCGCGCACCATCTTGTAGATCGGCGGCTTGCCTTCCTGGCGGCGATGGATGTTGATGTCGTTGTCATAGCCGATCAGGCGCTTGGGCCGGCCGATCTTGGCCATCACGGTATCGCAGGCGTCGATGCACAGGCCGCACTGGATGCATTCCATCTGCGGCCCGTTGCGGATGTCGATGCCGGTCGGGCACACCGCGACGCATTGATAGCAATCGATGCAGTCGCCGACGCTCTGCCCCAGCGCGCGCAGCTCGGCCGCCTTCTTTACCGAGGTGCGCTTCTCGCCGCGATCGTAGCGGTAGGTGACGTTGAGCGCCCATTCGTCGGTCAGCGCGGCCTGGATCCGCGGCCACGGGCACATATAGGTGCAGACCTGCTCGCGCATGTAGCCGGCGAGCAGATAGGTCGTCGCGGTCAGGATGCCGATCCAGATATAGGCGATCATCGGCGCCTGGAAGGTGACGAGTTCCTTCACCAGGGTCGGCGCATCGTTGAAATAGAGCACCCAGGCGCCGCCGGTCCACCACGCGATCAGGAGCCAGATCGAATGCTTGAGCACGATCTCGGAGACGCGTTCGAGCTTCATCGGGTCGGACGACTTGTCCTTCTTCATCCGCTCGCGCCGGTCGCCCTCGATCAGGCGCTCGACGGCGTAGAACAGGTCGGTCCACACCGTCTGCGGACAGAGATAGCCGCACCAGATGCGGCCGCCGATCGAGTTCATCAGGAACAGCGCCACCGCGGCGACGATCAGGAGGCCGGTGAAGTAGTACACCTCCTGCGGCCACAGCTCGATGAAGAAGAAGTAGAAGCGGCTGTTGGGCAGGTCGATCAGCACCGCCTGGTCGGGGGCGCCGAGGCCGCGATTCCAGCGTACGAAGGGCAGGAAATAGTAGACGCCGAGACAGACCGCCATCAGGCCCCATTTGATCCGGCGAAAGCTGCCGGAGACGCTCTGGGGATAGACCTTCTTGTGGGGCGCGTAGAGCGGCCCGACGTCGTCTTCCGATGTGAGGTCTTTGGGGTTCACGGTCTTGTTCATCGCTGAGAGCTTCTCGAGAGGTGCGATCAGACCTAGACCCCGAACCCGCAAGACCAGTTGATCCAGCGCAAACGGGGGCGCTTTTTGGCGCCCCCGTCAGCCGCCGATCGGCACGTTTGCCGCTATTTTCCACCGCCGAGCGAGTGGACGTAGACCGCCATCGCCTTGATGGTGGCGGGATCGAGCCGTCCTTCCCAGGCCGGCATCACGCCGGCGCGACCGTTGGTGATGGTCTCGATCAGGGTGGCCTCCTCCGGACCGTAGAGCCAGATCTTGTCGGTCAGGTTCGGCGCGCCGAGTTCCGGGTTGCCCTTGCCGGCATCGCCGTGACAGGCCGCGCAGTTGTCGGCGTAGATCTTCTCGCCCTTGGCCTTGTCGAAGCCGGCCCGGGTCGGCAGACCCGCCAGTGCCCGCACGTAATTCGCCACGGTGACGATCTCGTCCGGCTTCAGCACGCCGTCCTTGCCGAAGGCCAGCATCTGGCCTTCATGCGCCTTCGGGTTGCCGGAACGGATGCCGTACTGGATCGTCTGCATGATCTGGTCGAGCGAGCCGCCCCACAGCCAGTCGTCGTCGTTCAGGTTGGGGAAGCCCTTGGCACCGGCCGCACCGGTGCCGTGGCACGGCGCGCAATTGTCGCCGAACACGGTCTTGCCCCGGGCGCGGGCGAGCGCCAGCAATGCCGGATCCTTCTCGATGTCGGCGAGCGAGGCCTTGCCCAGCGCCACCATCTTGTCGCCGCGGATCTTGTCGAGATTGGCGAGCTCGACGGCGACATCGGCGCGCGAGGAATAGCCGAACAGGCCGGTGGTATTGCTCTGGATCAGCGGCCAGGCCGGATACACGATCCAGTAGCCGATCGCCCAGACGATGGTGAGGTAGAAGGTGATCACCCACCAGCGCGGCAGCGGCGTGTTGAGTTCCTTGATGCCGTCCCACTCGTGTCCGGTCGTGGACTTGCCGGAAACGGCATCGAAGTCGCTATGATGATCGGTCATGATCTCTTACTCCTCCCGCAACGGCAGGTGTGCAGCTTCATCAAACCCGGCCTTGTTGCGGGGCCAGAATGCGTAGGCGACGATCGCGAGAAAGATCGCGACGAAGACCGGCGTCCAGATCGTGGTCACGAGACCGGACGCGAGATTGTCGAGGGTCAGGATGGCTTTCATCGGTCATGCCTTCTCAGCGAAGATTGGCTTTCTCGTTGTAGATCTTGAAGTCGACCAGGGTGCCGAGCATCTGCAGGTAGGCAATCAGCGCGTCCATCTCGGTCGGGGTGCCGGGCTTGCCGTCGAAATTGCGCACCACAGCCTTGGCGTAGCGCTTGCCGAAGGCATCGGCGCCCGCATTGTCCGGATCGGCCTGGGCCTTCATGTCGGCCGCGGCGTTGGCGATCTGGTCGTCGGTGTAGGGAACACCGACGGTCCTGAGCGTGCGCATGTGGCCGGCGATGGCCTCGGGATCCACCTCGCTCTGGGAGAGGAAGGGATAGCCGGGCATCACCGATTGCGGCACGATCGAGCGCGGGTTGGTCAGATGGGTGACGTGCCAGTCGTCGGAATATTTGGCGCCGACGCGGGCGAGGTCGGGTCCGGTACGCTTCGAGCCCCACTGGAACGGATGGTCGAACATGCTCTCGGCGGCGAGCGAGAAGTGGCCGTAGCGCTCGACCTCGTCGCGCAGCGGGCGCACCATCTGCGAATGGCAGAGATAGCAGCCCTCGCGGACGTAGACGTTGCGCCCGGCGAGCTCCAGCGGCGTGTAGGGCCGCACCCCGTCGACCTTCTCGATCGTGCTCTTGAGGTAGAACAACGGGGTGATCTCGACGAGGCCGCCGATCGCGATCACCAGCAGGATGCCGACGATCAGGATGATCGAGTTCTTCTCGAAGACTTGGTGACGTGTCCAGAACGACATGTTGGAGCTCCTCATTCCGCCGGCTGAAGAGCGACGGGCATCTGGACTTCAGCCTCGCCGACGCGAACCGTCATCCAGAGATTGTAGGCCATGATCAGCGAGCCGATCAGGAACAGCGCGCCGCCAGCGGCACGGATGATGTAGAAGGGATGCATCGCCTCGACGGTCTCGATGAAGGAATATTCGAGGAAGCCGAGCGAGGTGTAGGCGCGCCACATCAGGCCCTGCAGGATGCCGGACACCCACATCGCCGAGATGTAGAGGACGATGCCGAGGGTCGCGATCCAGAAGTGCCAGTTGACGAGCTTCAGGCTGTAGAGGCCCTTGCGATTCCAGGCCCACGGCACCAGGCAGTACAGCGCGCCGAAGGACACGAAGCCGACCCAGCCGAGCGCGCCGGAATGCACGTGGCCGATGGTCCAGTCGGTGTAGTGGCTGAGCGAGTTGACCACCTTGATCGACATCATCGGGCCCTCGAAGGTCGACATGCCGTAGAAGGCGACCGAGACGACCAGCATGCGCAGCACGGGGTCGGTCCTCAGCTTGTCCCAGGCGCCCGACAGCGTCATCAGGCCGTTGATCATGCCGCCCCAGGAGGGCATCCACAGCATGATCGAGAAGGTCATGCCCAGCGTCTGCGTCCAGTCGGGCAGCGCCGTGTAGTGCAGATGGTGCGGGCCCGCCCAGATGTAGAGGAAGATCAGCGCCCAGAAGTGGATGATCGACAGCCGATAGGAGTAGATCGGCCGCTCGGCGCGCTTGGGTATGAAGTAGTACATGATGGCGAGGAAGCCGGCGGTCAGGAAGAAGCCGACCGCGTTATGGCCGTACCACCACTGGAACATGGCATCCTGGATGCCGCCCCACGCGACGTAGGACTTCGAGCCGAACACCGAGACCGGCAGCGCGGGATTGTTGCCGAGATGCAGCACCGCGATCGTCACGATGAAGGCCAGATAGAACCAGTTCGCGACGAAGATGTGCGGTTCCTTGCGCTTGATGACCGTGACAAGGAAGACCAGGAGATAGACCACCCAGACGATGGTCAGCCACAGGTCCGAATACCATTCCGGCTCCGCATATTCCTTGCCCTGGGTCACGCCGAGCAGATAGCCCGTGCCCGCGATCAGGATGAAGAAGTTGTAGCCGACGACGACGAACCAGGGCGCGAGATAGCCGGCGAGGCGCGCGCGGCAGCTCTTCTGGACCACGTAGAAGGACGTCGCGAGCAGCACGTTGCCGCCGAAGGCGAAGATCACCGCCGAAGTATGCAGCGGACGCAGGCGGCCGAACTGGATCCATTGCAGGTCGAAGTTCAGCGCGGGCCAAGCCAGCTGGCAGGCGATGATGAGGCCGACCAGGAAGCCGGCGATGCCCCAGAACATCGCGAAGAAGGACGCGAACTTGATCGGACCCATGTTGTAATTGGTCCGGCCGTTGACCTCCTCGGCCGGCAGGGCCGCCGGACGGTCGTAGTAGTTGTTGACGATCAAGAACACCGCGGCGAGGCTCGCCGCCGCGCCGAGAGCGGCGTGGAAGGCGAAAGGCGCGTCGACGGCTTTGGCCGCCGCGATCACGCAGAGGAAGGCGGTGACTGCGAACACGACAGCCAGGCCGCCTTCGCCGATGGTCATGGTTTTGGAGATGGAGGGCTGGCTCATGCGGATTCTCTCTGAAAGAACACGAGGCCAGAAACCACATTCACCCTCGCGGGGAATTGATTGAAATCAAGCTAGATGGATTTCTGTTCATGTTCGGCGCGCGATCGGCGAACGACATCAACTGCTTGCCGCAGATGCGTGCATGCCGACGGCCGCCTCCGTGAAATCACGGAGGCAGGGCTCGGCGTCGAATCGGGAAGAGGCGTTCAGTCCGCCGCGGTCGCCTTCAGCGCGGTGATGACGTCCTCGCGGGCGATGATTCCGACCAGTTTCTGGGCACCATCTAGCACGATGATGCTCCTGATGCGGTGCTCGACCATGATCTGAAGAACCCGCGTCAGCCGCGTGTCGGGGCTGACATAGATGAATTCGGGCGTCATGACGTCGCCGATCTTGCGACTCATCAGGTCGTGATAGCGCGGCAGCATCTGGCTCGGCGTGAAGGCGAAGCACTTCAGGATATCGAACTTGGTGACGATGCCGACCACCTGCCCGTCGTCCTCGACCGGATAGGAGTTGAAATCGTCCTGCTCGAACATCTCGCTGAGCTCCAGCATGTCGCGGTCGCGCTTCACCGTCCTGACGTTGCGCGTCATGTAGCCGTCGACGGTCAGCTCGAGAAACTTGTACACGGCGCGTCCTCCTCGAATAGCGTTTGCCGGCCGTCAGTGCGACAGCAGCACGCAGCGCGCGGACTGGGTGACCAGATATTGCGTGACGCCGCCCAGGATCAATTCGCGAAATCGCGAATGACCGTAGGCGCCGGCCACGATCACCCCGGCGCCGACGTCACCGGCGACCTTCTCCAGCTGTGCCGCGGCAGTGCCCGCTCCGGCTTCGGAGACGCGGGCGGTCGCGGTGACGCCGTGGCGGCCCAGCCAGGCGGCGACGTCGGTAACGCTGGCCGCAGCGACCGAACGGTCGTCGTCGCGCTCGGGAATCTCGACGATGCTGACCTCCTTGGCCTTGCGCAGCATCGGCAGCGCGTCGGCCACCGCCCGCCGCGCCTCCGGCGTGTCCTTCCAGGCCACCAGCACGCTGCGCAGATCGAGCCAGCTGACCCGGTCGGGCACCACCAGAAGCGGCCGGCCGGCCTGCATCACCAGATCCTTCGGGCTTGCCAGCGCGAAGGCGTCCGAGAAGGCCGGGCTCTGGCCGCCGCTGACGATGATGTCCGCGCAGCGCGCCTGCGCCAGCACGAATCGCGCGGGGAAATCCATCGCGCTGCGCCACTCCACGTGGCCGCCGCGATTGCTGGTGGCGGCGCGGAATTGCGCCTCGAGGTCCTTCAGCCGCCCCTGCACGGTTGCCTGCTCGCGGTCGATCAGTTGCTGCGCCTCGGCCCCGTCGGTGAAATAGAGCGGCGGCGCGAACTGGGCGGCGGCGACGCCGACGATCGCCGCCTCGAATCGTTCGGCGAGCTCGCCCGCGACCTGGAGACGCGCCTCATTGGACTGATTCAGCGCCAGGCTGACCATCACGGTCGCGTATGTCATCGGAATTCTCCAGGAGCGGCGAAGAGCGGCGAATTCTGGAAATAGTAGGCGAGCCTCTTTCGGGCAGGATGAGATAGATCAAAGGTCGCGGTTTCCCCCTGCCTTGCTCCCCCGCACCCACGCATTGGTCTATAGGCGAAGGCGGTGGAACCTTGCCTCCTGCCGGGCCTTGCGCGACATTGCCTTCGGCGGTAACGGCATCCGGAGAGCCGCACCCCAGACAGGAGAATTGAGTTTGTCGCCGACCCGTGTGACGCATCCGCAAGATGACGGCCGGGGCGAACATTTTCGCGTCCGGATCGAGGGATTCGGCGTCGGCACCTGGGATCTCGACCTCAAGACCATGGACCTGGAATGGTCCGATACCTCCCGGGTCCTGCTGGGCATTGAGCCGGGGCAGCCCGCCAGCTTGCCGCTCTTCCTGTCCCGGCTCGAAGCCGAGGATCGCGCGCGGGTCGAAAGCGAGATCAGGCGGGTCTGCGACCAGGGCGGCGGCTTCGACATCTCCTTCAGGGTCGCAGGCGCCTTTGGACGCGAGCAATGGATCAGGGCCCGCGCCGGCGTGATTCGCGACGACACCGGCGCACCTCGCCATCTCAGCGGCATCTTCCTCGACATCGCCGAGGAGCGGCAGGTCGAGGAAGCCCTGCGCACCCGCGAGAGCCATCTGCGCTCGATTCTCCAGACCAATCCGGACGCCATGATCGTCATCGACGGCCGCGGCGTCATCCAGCTGTTCAGCACGGCCGCCGAGCGTCTGTTCGGCTGGCCCGAGCACGAGGCGATCGGACAGAACGTCGCCATTCTGATGCCGGATCCCGATCGCGCCCGGCACGACGGCTACATCGCGCGCTACCGCAGCACCAACGATCCGCACATCATCGGCATCGGACGCATCGTCACCGGCAAGCGCCGCGACGGCACGACCTTCCCGATGCATCTGTCGATCGGCGAGATGCAGTCCGCCGGCGAGCCCTATTTCACCGGCTTCATCCGCGATCTCACCGAGCACCAGCGCACCCAGGCCCGGCTGCAGGAATTGCAGTCCGAACTGGTCCATGTCTCGCGCCTGACCGCGATGGGCGAGATGGCCTCCGCGCTCGCCCACGAGCTCAACCAGCCGCTGGCCGCGATCAGCAATTACATGAAGGGTTCGCGGCGGCTGCTGGCGGGCAGCGTCGATCCGAACACGCCGAAGATCGAGAGCGCACTGGATCGCGCCTCGGAACAGGCGCTGCGCGCCGGACAGATCATCCGCCGGCTGCGCGATTTCGTCTCCCGCGGCGAATCCGAGAAGCGGGTCGAGAGCCTGTCCAAGCTGATCGAGGAGGCCGGCGCGCTCGGGCTTGCCGGCGCCCGCGAGCAGAACGTGCAGCTGCGCTTCCGGCTCGACCCGCAGGCCGACCGCGTGCTCGCCGACCGGGTGCAGATCCAGCAGGTGCTGGTCAACCTGTTCCGCAACGCGCTGGAAGCGATGGCGCAGGCGCCGCGGCGCGAACTCGTGATCACCAATCGCTGCGTCGCCGACGACATGATCGAGATCGAGGTCTCCGACACCGGCGCCGGCTTCCCGGACGACGTGCTGCCGAACCTGTTCCAGACCTTCTTCACCACCAAGGACACCGGCATGGGCGTGGGATTGTCGATCAGCCGCTCCATCATCGAGGCTCACGGCGGGCGCATGTGGGCCGAGAACAACCCATCGGGCGGCGCGACCTTCCGCTTCACTCTCCCCGCAGCCGACGAGAACTGAGCCATGACGACCAAGGGACATGTCTACGTCATCGACGACGACGAGGCGATGCGGGACTCGCTGAATTTCCTGCTGGATTCCGCGGGTTTCGGCGTATCGCTGTTCGACACCGGGCAGAGCTTCCTCGACGCGCTGCCGGAACTCGCCTTCGGCTGCGTCGTGTCAGACGTGCGCATGCCCGGCCTCGACGGCATCGAACTGCTCAAGCGCATGAAGGCGCAGCACAGCCCGTTCCCGATCCTGATCATGACCGGTCACGGCGACGTACCGCTCGCGGTCGAGGCGATGAAGCTCGGCGCGGTCGATTTCCTGGAGAAGCCGTTCG
The DNA here is from genome assembly GCA_964423245.1 of uncultured Bradyrhizobium sp. Taxonomy (GTDB): domain Bacteria; phylum Pseudomonadota; class Alphaproteobacteria; order Rhizobiales; family Xanthobacteraceae; genus Bradyrhizobium. The sequence goes on from CAYREH010000003.1 coordinate 171,342, forward strand.
AGGACGAACGCCTCGTCGGCATGATCGAGACGGCGATCCGGCAGGCCGAGCCGGCGGCGCGGAACGAAGCCGTCGCACAGGACATCGCGGCCCGCGTCGCCACCCTCAGTCCGCGCGAGCGCCAGGTCATGGAGGGGCTGGTCGCGGGCCTGTCGAACAAGCTGATCGCCCGCGATTACGACATCAGCCCGCGCACCATCGAGGTCTATCGGGCCAACGTCATGACCAAGATGCAGGCCAACAGCCTGTCCGAACTGGTACGGCTGGCGATGCGGGCCGGCATGCTGAAGGATTGAGGCAAGTCAAGATCGCTGGTGCCGATTGTGCTATTCAGGCATCATGATCGAGATTGGCTCGCCCACCGAGCGGCTCCCAATGACGGGATCGGCGAAACCCACGGTATACGTGGTCGACGACGATGCCGCCGTCCTGGGCTCGCTGCGCTTCCTCCTGGAAACCGACGGTTTTGCCGTGCGGACGTTCAAGAACGCGACCGCACTGCTCAATGCGGCCGGCACCGCGGCGGGCGCGGACTGCTACGTCATCGACTACAAGATGCCTGATATCAACGGCATCGAGCTGACCACCCGCCTGCGCCAGTCCTATGGCGACATGCCGGTGATCCTCATTACCGGCTATCCCGACGAGAACATCTCCCGGCGCGCCGCGGCCGCCGGGGTGAAGGACGTCGTGCTGAAGCCGCTGCTGGACGAGAATCTGATCAAGCGCATCCACCGCGCCATCGAGGACAGACAGCACAACTGAGCCCGGCCCGCTCCCTGAGGCTCAAGCTCTTGTTTTCCGGTCATTTTTCGTCAGCGTCCCGCACGCCTTCCGACCTCCGGAAACCTACGTAGGGAAACCCCCTTAAGATATCTCGCGAAATTTCCGCAGCACCCGATACCGCGTAGCAAAGCGCCATCACAACGGAGATGGCGCAGATGCTGACCCAGACCCTCAACACCCCGGCGATCAACACCCAGATCGGTGGCAAGATTGCTCCGGCACATCCCGTTTCCGACCAGTTCGGTGCCGTCACCGGCCATGTCGGTCTCGTCGCCACCGAATTCTCCTACCGCAAGGACGAGGAGATCTATGGCGAGGACGAGCCGGCCGAGTATGTGTACCAGGTCGTTTCCGGCGCGGTGCGCAGCTACAAGCTCCTGTCGGACGGCCGCCGCCAGATCGGCGCCTTCCACCTTCCCGGCGACGTGTTCGGCCTCGAATCAGGCCCCAGCCATCGTCTCGCCGCCGAGGCCATCATCGACACCACCGTGCGCCTCGTGAAGCGCGCCAGCCTCGAAAAGGCCGCCGGCACCGACGTGCTGGTCGCCCGCAAGCTCTGGGCCATGACCGCCGGCGAATTGCGCCATGCCGAGGACCACATGCTGCTGCTCGGCCGCAAGACCGCGATGGAGCGCGTCGCGACCTTCCTGCTCGAAATGGACCGCCGCCTCGCCGTTGCCGGCATGATGGCGCTGCCGATGTGCCGTCGCGACATCGGCGACTATCTCGGCCTGACGCTGGAGACCGTGTCGCGCGCGCTGTCGCAGTTGCACGCCCAGGGCATTCTCGGCTTCTCCGGCGCCCGCCAGATCGTGCTGCGCAACCGCCAGCGCCTGCACAATCTCGACGCCTGACCTGATCTTCCTCCCGACCACTCCGGCCGGCCGAACCCGTTTCGGCCGGCCGTTCTGTTTGCGCCATCAGGCCGTGCGCCGCGTTTCCGGCATCACCAGCAGGATCAGCAGCAGCCCGGTCGCGGCGACCCCGGACAGGCCGATGAAGGCCGCGGCGTTGCCGAACCTGTCGCTGGCATAACCGCCGAGCGCGGTGCTCAGCGAGGCCCCGATGCCGGACGCGGTGCCGACGATGCCCTGCGCGAGATTGAAGTGACCGCTGCCGAAGGCGACGTCGGCCACGATCAGCGGGATCATCACCGCGAACACCGCCGCGGTGAGCCCGTCGAACACCTGCACCAGGACCAGAACGTAGGGATCCTTCACCGTCGCGAACAACAGCCCGCGAATCGTCAGTGCGCCAAACCCGATCAGCAGCAGCGGCCGGCGCCCCCAGCCCTGCGCCTTGCGTCCGACGGTCGGCGACAACAGCGCGACGATCGCCTGCGGGACGATGATGCAGGCCGCGACCAGCACCGTCGCCCATTCGCTCGACCGCGCCGTCACCGCGCTCGCCATCAGCGGCATCATCGCGGCATTGGCGAGCTGCAGCAGCAGCACCGACAACGCGAACACGATCAGCGGACGCTGCCGGAGCAGATGCCAGATGTTGGTGTCGCCGCGGTCGGCAGCCTCGCGCGGCATCGCCCCGTGAGATCGCGCGATATCGACCTCCTCTTCGCGGATGCGCGACAGCGCGATCAGGGTCGGGATCGCGAGCAGGAACGTGACCAGGAACACCGAGCGGCTCGACAGAAGATAGCCGGCCGTGCCCATCACGGCGGCGGCGACGCCGTTGCCGAGCGAGGCGAAGCGCGCGTTGCGGCCGAGACGTTCGCCGATCGCGCGCGGGCCGACCAGGCCGAGGCTGATCGCGGCGATCGCCGGACCCAGCACGCAGCTTGCCGCGGCATGCAGCGTCGCGGCGGCGACCACGACGGGGAAGATCGGCATCGCGGCATAGGCGAGCGCGCAGCAGCCGATGATTGCGATCGCAAGTCCCGCCACCCGCCGTTCCGACTTCGCGGCATCGATGATGGCGCCGCCGGGCATCTGTCCGACCAGCGCCACGATGCCCCCGATCGACAGCACGAGACCGATCTCGCCTTGCGTCCATTTCTGCGTCGTCAGGTAGACGGCAATGAAGGGACCGAAGCCGGTCTGCACGTCGGCGAGGAAGAAGATGAACCAGTCAAGGCCGCGCAGGCTCTGCTTCGACGGCACCGGCTGACCGCCAGGCGGCGGCAGCGCGCCATTCTCCCCGGGGACGTCATCGCGATCCGCAGCGTTCGGCTTCATCGATACCAGCACCGGCCGCCATCCCTCCTTGCGCCTCACTGGACCGCTTGCAGCGGCTGCAGGCTGCCGGACGCGCCGAGCACCACGATCGGCGTGTCCTCCTTGTATTCCGGTGCCGCGGCGACCTGCGCCTTGGTCAATTCCAGCGTGATGCTGTCCTTCTTGGTTGCGATCTTGCCGAAGCGCATCGCGTTCCAGTCCACCACGATCTTGCGGCTGCCGACGCCGAGGAAGCCGCCGAAATCGATCACGGCCGCGCGGACGCGTCCCTCCCGGTCGACGACCACGTCGACGATACGGCCCATGTCCTCGCCGGCCGTACTGCGCACGTCGCGGCCGAGCACGCCATGCGCGTCGCTGGCGCCGATGATCGTGACCGATGGCGGCGGCGCCGCATCCTTCGGGGGCACCGTGACGGTCGCGGCCGGCGGCTGTTCAGCCGCCTGCGAGCCTGCCACCGTCAGGATTGCGACGATCGCCATGCCCGGGACCAATCTGCCGATCGAACGCATGAAACCTCCCTTGCGGCGTGCGGTCATCGCGCCAGAACGATCGACACCTGGATCTGGCCGCGCGTGCGCAACACTTCCAGCGCGACGTCGTCGCCATTCCGGCTGACACGCAGATCGACGCTGGACTCGCCGAGGCGAAGGTCGCGCAGGATCACCTCGTTGAGGAACGCCGGCAGATGCGGGTTGCGCAGGCGTATCTCGCCGCGATCGACGTCGAACTCGATGCCGAGCGCCGCTTCCAGCAGCGTAAAGGGCGTGGCGCTGGCCCAGGCCTGCGGCGCGCAGGCGACGGGGTAGAGCGTCGGCCCGCGGCGCTTCTCGCGGCGGAAGCCGCAGAACAGTTCGGGCAGCCGCCGCAGATCCATGTAGGTCGCGGCCTCGAACAGGCCCTTGAACACATGAGCGACGGAATGCTTGAGCCCATAGCGCGCAAAGCCGAGCGCGATCAGGGCATTGTCGTGCGGCCAGATCGATCCGTCATGATAGGACATCGGATTGTAGCGCACCTCGCCTTGCGCGACCGTGCGGATGCCCCAGCCCGAGAAGAAATGCGGGGCCATCAGATCGGCGGCGACGCGACGGGCGCGGTCCGGGCGGACCATGCCGCTGAACAGCACCTGCCCGGCATTCGAGGTCCGCACCTTGCAGGGCCGCTTCGCTCCGTCGAGCGCCAGCGCATAGGTGCCGAGCTCCTCGCACCAGAATGCCGCCTCGAACCGTTCCGCCAGGGCTTTTGCTTCGTCCTCCAGCGTGCGGGCCCGCTCCGGCATGCCGAGCCGCAGCGCGCAACGCGCGGCCAGCTGCTTGGCCATGTAGACGTAGCCCTGGACCTCGGCGAGCGCGAGATTGCCCTCGGCGAGCTGTCCGTCGGCATGGAAGATCGCATCGAAGGAATCCTTCCAGCCCTGGTTGGCGAGGCCCTTCTCGGTAGCGCGCTGATATTCGACGAAACCGTCCCGGTCGGGGTCGCCGGGGCCATCGATCCAGGCAAGCCCCGCCTCGATCGCCGGCCACAACTCGCGCAGCGTCGCCTCGTCGCCGGTGCGCTCGACATACCGGCCGGCGAGCAGCACGAACAGCGCGGTCGAATCGACGCTGCCGTAATATTGCGCGAACGGCACCTCGCGCAGTGCCGCCATCTCGCCGCCGCGCATCTCGTGCAGGATCTTGCCCGGCGCGGCGTCGGCCAGCGGATCGACCGCCCTGGCCTGGAAATGCGCCAGCCGTCGCAGGACGCCCCTTGCGATCCGCGGATCGATCCACAGCATCTGCAGCGCGGTGATCAGGCCGTCGCGACCGAACGTGGTCGAATACCAGGGAATGCCGGCATAGGGATAGCGGCCCTGCGGGGTCTCCGTCATCAGCATGTTGAGGTCCGCCATGGCCTGGCAGAGCACCTCGTTGAAGATGTTGTTGGAGGTCTCGATGCTGACCGCGCCCCTCGTCAACTGCCGCATCTCACGGCGGTGCGCGAGCAGGCCGCGAAAGAATTGCGCCGGCTTCTCGCCGGCCGGCCGGTTGCAGGAGACGGCGACGAACACCGATTTGGATTCGTGGGGATCGAGTTCGACCTGCCAGGTCGCTTGATTCACCGACAGACGGGTCGGCCGCGGATCGAAATGCAGCCCGGTTTTCCGCTCGGCATCGTCGAGCCCGCGATATTCGAACAGCACGTCGGTCGGGCCGAGCAACTTGCTGGTCCCGGCGCCGCGGTGCGGGCGGCGCTCGCCGCGAACCTCGAACAGGTCGGCGAAATCGTTGTCGAACCGCAGCGTCAGTTCGAAACTGGCACGCCGGTCGCCGTGGTTCTGCACGCCGATCCGCTGATACGCGGTACCCCGCCACAGGAAGATGGTCCGCACGAAGTGCAGAAGGTCCTTCTGCAAAACGAGGCTGCCCGCACGGTAGATGTCGGGATTGGTCAGGTCGATCGTCAGCGCCGAATTGTCGTCACGCAGGTTGGAGCCGAGCAGCAACGGCTGGAGATCGTCCAGCACGAGTTCGAGCCGGGCGAGATAGCGCGTATCATGATTGAACAATCCGTCAGGCCCGCCGGCGGAGGCGCCGATGTCGCCGTGGCTGTCCAGCACGATGAACGTGTCGTCGTGCTTGAGCGACCGGCGCGGCCGTGCCGCCGGGCCGGTCATCGGGATGTAGAACGGCTGTTCCGCGACCTGTTCGGCGGTGCGGGTGACTGAGACGAATTTGGTGGCGGCCTCGGCTGCCATGAGCGGCTCCCCTTGCGCGTTTCAATCTGGATTCTGACGCGACGCAAACGCTGTTTCAGGCGGCGAACTTCGCGAGCCGGCTCATTTCCTGCGTCACCAGTTCGCGGTAGGGACCGTGGCCCTGCATCAGTCGGTCGGGCGCGCCGTCCTCGATGATCTTTCCGTTCCTGAGCACGACGACGCGGTCGAAATTGCGCAGCGTCGCCAGCCGGTGCGCGATCGCGATCACGGTGCGGCCGCGCATCAGGCGCGACAGCGCCTCGCGGATCGCCTCCTCGGACTCGCTGTCGAGCGCGGCGGTGGCCTCATCGAGCAGCAGGATCGGCGCATCCTTCAGGAACGCGCGCGCGATCGCGATGCGCTGGCGCTGGCCGCCCGACATCTTGACGCCGCGGTCGCCGACCATGGTGTCGAGCCCTTCGGGCAGGCTCTCGACGAAATCGCAACGGGCCGCGATCGCCGCCCGCAGCACCTCGTCGTCGGTCGCGTTGGGCCGGCCGTAGCGGATGTTCTCGCGGATCGAGCGATGGAACAGCGAAATGTCCTGCGGTACCACCGAGATCGCCTCGCGCAGGCTGAGCTGGGTGACCCTGGCGATGTCCTGACCGTCGATCGTGACGCTGCCCTCATCCGGGTCGTAGAAGCGCTGCAGCAGGGTGAACAGCGTGGACTTGCCGCCGCCGGACTGGCCGACCAGGCCGACGCGCTGGCCGGGCTGCAGCCGCAGGCTGAACCGCTCGAAGATCCTGGCGGCGCCCGGATAGCCGAAAGTCACGTTGTTGAAGGCGATGGCCGCGCCGCTCTTGACCAGCGGCTCCGCTTCGGGGTGGTCGCGCAATTCGTGCGGAACCAGCAATGTCGCGATCGCCTCGGTCAGGCGTGCGACGTGCTGGGTGACGTCGACCAGCGCCACGGCGAGATCGCGCGTCGCATTGAGGATCGACAGACCGAGCGTGCAGACCAGCACGACATCGCCGGTGGTCGCCTCGCCGTCCTGCCACAGCAGGATCGCCCAGCCCATCAGCGCAATGGTCAGCAGCACGGTGACGGCGGCATGGATCAGCCGCAGTTTCTCGAGATAGCGCAGGCTGCGGCCACGCGCGGTGAGCTCCCGGTTCACCGTCGCATCGAACCGCTCATGTTCGTGGCTGATGCCGCAAAAGGCGCGAACAAGCGGCATGTTGCTGATGACGTCGATCATCTCGCCGTCGACCACCGCCGCCTTGTCGGCAAAATCGTCGTGCAGCGGCTTGCCGGCGGCCGCGAGACGGAACATGCCGACCACCATGCCGCCGGCGATCACCATCAGGCCGAGCGCCATATAGGGACTGACCGTTCCGATCAGGGCGATCGCCGCAACCGTGGCGATGCAGGGCGGCAGCACGTTCCAGACGAACATGTTCTCCACTGTGAACACCGCATTCGAAGTCGCCGTGATGCGGCTCGTCAGCATGCCCGGCATCCGGTCCGAGAAATAGCTCGGCGCATGGCCGGTCAGATGGCGGAAGATGTCGCGCCGCAGATCCCCGGTGACGCGAACGAAGGTGAAGCTCGCCGTCCAGCTGGCCACGCGCCACAGGAAGTTATCGGCGGCGATCAGCGACATCAGCAGGATGAAGGCCAGCCAGACGCCATTATGCGAAGCGCCGGCCGACAGGCTGTCGACGAGCGATTTGACGCCATATTGGGTGCCTACCGAACAGGCAACCGCCGCAACGACCGCGACGAGGATCACCAGATGCGACACCCAGCGGCGCCTTAGATAGCGAAGAACGAAGGCAAAAGGCCTGCGCGCATATCCGGAAAGCTGATCCATGTGACTATCGACCCCGCCGTGTTGTTATTGCTGTTGCTGGTTTGATGCTTGCCGCTGCCGACTGAACATCGACCGCTTCACCCGGTTCCGGGCGCAGCCATCACGACATGACGATGCGGACGATGTGCGAAGAGGTGATGGCATGATCGCGACCATGCTGAGGAGCGAAGAAGTAACCGTCATGGGGAGGAACTTCGCAACTGCGAGAACGTTCCCCAATCTGGCATGCCGGTGCCGAGCATGGTCGGGGGCAGTCTCGACTTCAAGATCGCAGAAGGAGATGGTCGATGCGCATCGCGCAGGTAGCTCCGTTGACGGAAGCTGTTCCACCCAAGCTGTATGGCGGTACCGAGCGGGTGGTGCACTGGTTGACCGAAGAGTTGGTCGCCCTTGGGCACGATGTCACGCTGTTCGCCAGCGGCGACTCACAAACCTCGGCAAAACTCGATGCGCTCTGGCCTCGCGCGCTGCGCCTCGACGGATCGGTTCGGGATCCCAACGCCTTGCACATGGTGCTGCTCGAGCACGTGCGGCGGAAATGTGACGAGGAGGAGTTCGATTTTCTCCACTTTCACCTCGACTACTATCCGTGGTCGCTGTTCCATCGCCAGCCGACACCGTTCCTCACCACGCTCCACGGCCGGCTAGACCTGCCGGAACACCAGCCGGTGTTCAACACCTTCTCCAAAATGCCCGTGGTCTCGATCTCGGATGCACAGCGCCGGCCGGTGCCGCAGGCAAACTGGGTGCGGACCATCCATCACGGCTTGCCCGAGAATTTGCTGACGCCGCAGCCGGCGAAGCAGGACTATCTGGCCGTGCTCGGCCGCATCGCCCCGGAGAAGGGTGTCGACCGCGCGATCAAGATCGCGATGCATTGCGGCATCCCGCTCAAGATCGCCGCCAAGGTCGATCGCGCCGATCAGGATTACTACAACGACCTGATCCGGCCGATGATCGAGAACAATCCCCTGGTCGAGTTCATTGGCGAGATCGGCGATCACGAGAAGCCGGAATTCCTCAGCGGCGCGCTCGGACTGCTTTTGCCGATCGACTGGCCCGAGCCGTTCGGCCTCGTCATGATCGAGGCCATGGCCTGCGGCACGCCCGTGGTCGCCTTCAACCGCGGTTCGGTGCCCGAGATTATCGACGAGGGCCTGACGGGCTTCATCGTCGAAGACATCATCAGCGCCGCCGGCGTCGTCAAGCGCCTGCCGCAGCTCGACCGTGCGGCGGTGCGCAAGCAGTTCGAGGCGCGTTTCACGGCACGCCGGATGGCACTGGACTATCTCGCCGCCTATCGCAGCCTGATCGAGAGCACCGCGCCACGGATCAAGCTGGTGAGCAGCGCGGAGTAGTTTGCTGACCCCTCTCGTGTCCCGGACGCGAAGCGCTGCGCTGCGTCCGGGGGCACGAAAGCCCTACGTCACCGCCGAACGCTTCGGCTCGACGATCTCGAACATGCGCGGGAATTCGTCCATCAGGCCCATCAGCTCGGCGAGCTTCATCGGGTTGCCCGACAGTTTGACCTTGCCGGCGGCGACGGCTTCCGGAAAGCTGGTCAGCTTCGCGATGACCTCGTCGAGCGTCGCGCGCGACAGCGTGAAGCTGGCGTCGGCGCCCTCGGCCTGCACGCCTTCGGTATAAGTCAGCGCGCAATTCTCCAGATTGAGCACGAAGGTCTCAGAGGTGTCGGTGAAGCTCCAGTTCAGCACGATGCGATTGCCTTCCGCCTTCGGTCCGTTGAGCCGGATCGCAAGCACGTCCCAGATCTGCTCGGTGCGTAGCGCGGCCAGCGTCTCGCGCGGCATCGGCGGGCGAGCCGGCGTCTTTGGCATGCCGTGGCGCAATTCCTGCGCGCCGAACAGATAGGCGTTTCGCCAGGTCGCGCTCTCGGCGGCATAGCCGAGCTGCTCGAGCGTGTCGGCCAGCAGCGAACGCGCCGCCGCATTGTCCGGCTCCGCGAAGACGAGATGGCCGAGCACCTGCGCCACGAAGCGGAATTCCCCGTTCGCAAAATCCTGTCGTGCGCGGGCGAGAATGGCGCCGGCTCCGCCCATATATTCGACATACTTCCTGCCGGATGCCACCGGCGGCAGCGGATCGAGGTTGACCGGGTTGGCGTCGTACCAGCCGAGATATTTCTGGTAGATCGCCTTCACATTGTGCCGGATATGGCCGTAATAGCCGCGGCCGTGCCAGGCGCCCTCCAGGCTCTGCGGCAGCTTGATGGTCTCGGCGATCTCGCTCGCAGTGAGGCCGTGGTTCATCAGGCGGATGGTCTGGTCATGCGCGAATTTGTAGAGGTCGCGCTGCTGGCGGATCATCGAGCCGATCCGCTCGCGTCCCCACACCGGCCAGTGATGCTGGCCGCACATCGCATCGGCCTTGCCGTCCCACAGACACAGCGCTTCGTTCAGGTATTTCGACCACGCCAGCGCGTCGCGCACGTCGGCGCCGCGGAACGGCAGCAGATTGTGGAAATTGTGCGTGCAGTTCTCGGCGAGGTTCAACAATCTGTAGCGCGGCACGAAGAAATGCATCTCGGCCGGCGCCTCGCTGTTCGGCGCCATCTGGAATTCGAACTCGACGCCGTCGATGATGCGCTTGTCGCCGGTCGCCATGATCAGGTCGGTCGGACGCAGCAGCGCGACCGATCCCGCCGCCATCGATTTCCCGAGGCCGCAATCGACCTGCCCGCGCACGCCCTTGGCGAGCAACGGGCCGAACTGGTACTGCGCCCGCCGCAGCATCGCGGGACCGGCGATGATGTTCTCCGAGACCGCATGCTCCATGAACAGGTTCGGCGCGATGATCGGCACGCGCGACGTCGCCAGCGCATCCTCCTCCAGAACGCCGCGCGCACCGCCCCAATGGTCGGTGTGAGTGTGGGTAAAGATGATCGCCGCCACCGGCCGCTGGCCGCGATGCCTGAAATAGAGGTCGAGCGCGGCACGCGCGCCTTCGATCGAGGTCAGCGTATCCACGACGATGACGCCACTGTCGCCCTCGATCAGCGTCATGTTCGCGATGTCGAGCCCGCGCACCTGGTAGACGCCGGGCACCACCTCGAACAGGCCGTGATGCATGTTGAGACGCGATTGCCGCCACAGGCTGGGATTGACCGTCGGCGGCGCCTTCTCCTCGTTCAGGAAGCCGTAAGGTTCGAGACTCCAGACCTTGCGGCCTTGCGTGTTGGTGATTGCCGCGTTCTCGATCGAGCCGAGAAAGCCGCGCGCGGCATCGTCGAAATCCCGAGTATCGGAAAATGGCAGCGCATTCAGCATCGCGGCTTGCTGGGCAACGACGGACGGCGATGCGTCCTTCGGCGTTTCGATGGCTTCGGTGCTGCTCATAAGTCCTCCCGGCTCGTCTTGTCAGGGAGGCATCTAACCGCATCTCGATTGCGGTTCCAACAAGTCCCTACGCCGCCAGCCCATCGGCGACAGGCTGGCCGGACCCGGTCCCGTCCGGCGTGCGCAGGTCGCGGGCCATCACATAGCCGCCACGATCTTGCTTCGCGCGATAGAGCGCCCTGTCGGAACGCGACAGCAGCGCTTCTACGGTGCGGCCATCCTCCGGTGAGACGGCAACGCCGACGCTGGCGCCGAGCTCGATGACCTGGCCATCCACATCATAGGGAGCGCTGACCGCCGTCACGATGCGCCGGGCCATCGGCTCGGCATCACCTGCAGCACGCTGGACGAGGATGAATTCGTCACCGCCCATCCGGACCACCAGGTCTTCCGCGGCGGCAAGGGTCTCCAGGCGCGAGGCGACCTGCCTCAGCAGCGCATCGCCGACGGGATGGCCGAAGCGGTCGTTCGCCTCCTTGAACCGATCGAGGTCGAGTGCATGGACCGCCACCGGTCCCGCCGCCAGCATCGGCGGCAGATCCATCGCCAGCACCGAACGATTGGAGACCCCGGTCATCGGGTCCAATCGCGACAATTGCTCGAACTTGCGCTTGAGCGTCATCTGGCTGATCGATGCGTTGAAGCTCAACCGTACCATCTCGAAGCTCGCCACCACATACATCAGGATGAGCATCCCGAGGCCGACATGACGGAGGTCCGGCTGCATGAAGGTCACGATCGCGGCAGGCGCCGCAATGGCCACGAGATCGAGCAGCGCAGCGACCGGACGCAGCGCGAGCCGTGCGACCACGCCGGCGCCAAAGCCGAAGCCGATGCCGATCGCCATCACCGAGCAGAGCGCATCGCCCAGAACGATACTGCGCGCGGCAAACACGCCGAGCACCAGGGCCGTGGCGACGGTGCCTGCAACATAGCGCCATTCCCAGATCGCCGCCTCGGCCCGGCTCAAGAGCGGCGCACGCGCCCGACGACGACGGAATGCAAGGATCTCGACCAGGCGGACCAGGGCCACCACCACACCGACGACCGTCAGGGCCGCCGTGATCCCGTCGCCGGTCTCGTAGGTCGTGATGGCGCCGACCATCGCAAGACAGGCGGCGGCGAGAATGTTCGGCATCGTGGTGCCGTGCAGGCCCGCGATGACCTCGAGATAGACGGCATCGGAAATCGACGCCCGTCCGCTTTCCATTCTGTCGAAGAACATGCCAGCACCCATCCGCTGGCATGTCCGTACCGCGAATCCGTAAACGGATAAGTCGCGCCACGCCGACATTTGAACGCGGGGATTTACCCCGCGTTAGGCATGCACAGGCGCTGTCCGATCACATCCCCAGCATTCGCGGCAGCCACAGCGACAGGCCGGGCCAATAGGTCACGACCACGAGGAAGGCCAGCATCGTCAGGAGCCATGGCCACACCGCCACCGTGAGCTCGGTGATGCCCATCTTCGCGATACCCGATGCGACATAGAGATTGAGGCCGACAGGCGGATGGCAGAGGCCGACCTCCATGTTGACCGTCATCAGGATGCCGAAATGGATCGGGTCGATGCCGAGCTTGATCGCGACCGGAAACAGGATCGGCGCCATGATCAGGATGATCGAGGACGGCTCCATCACGTTGCCGGCGAGCAGCAGCAGCAGATTGACGACGAGCAGGAAGCCGATCCAGCCGAGCCCCTGGTCGATCATCCACTGCGCCAGCGCCTGCGGCACGTTCTCGTAGGTCATCAGGAACGAGAACAGCACCGCGTTGGTGATGATGTAGAGCAGCATCGCCGACAGATTGGCCGAGGACAGCAGCACCCGCGGCACGTCGCGCAGCTTCAGGTCCTTGTAGATGAACACCGCGACGATGAAGGCGTAGACCGCGCTGACGGCGGCGGCTTCGGTCGGCGTGAACAGGCCGCTATAGATGCCGCCGATCACGATGACGATCAGCAGGATGCCCCAGATCGACTTGCGGAACGCATCGAAGCGCTCCACCAGCGTCGCCTTCGGCATCCGCGGGTAATCGTTGCGCCAGGCGCGATAGAAGGTGGTCGCACCGAGCAGGAAGGCGAGCACCAGGCCCGGCACGATGCCGGCGATGAAGAGCTTGCCGACCGAACTGTTGGTGGAGACGGCGTAGAGCACCATCGGGATCGACGGCGGAATCAGGATGCCGAGCGAGCCCGAGGTCGTGATCACGCCCGCACCGAAGCGGCGCGGAAAGCCCTGCGCGACCATGGCCGGCAGGATCACCGAGCCGATCGCCACCACGGTCGCCGGCGACGAGCCGGAAATGGCGGCGAACAGCGCGCAGGCGACCACGCCCGACAAAGCGAGGCCGCCATACCAGTGCCCGACCAGCGAGGTCGCGAAATTGATCATGCGCCGCGCGACGCCGCCATGGGTCAGGAAGTTGCCGGCGAGGATGAAGAACGGGATCGCCATGATCTCGAAATTCTCGATGCCGGTGAACAGCTTCAGCGCCACCGATTCGGTCCGCACGTCGGTCAGCGTGAACATGAAGCTGAGCACGGTGAGACCCAACGCGATCGAGATCGGCATGCCCGTCATCATCAGCGACAGCAGCAGCCCGAACACGACCGCCACGCGCACGCCCTGCGGCAGCGTGATGACATGGGCCGCATGGGCAAAGCACAACGCGACGATCAGCACCGGCAGCAGCATCAGGATCCAGCCGAGCGGGCTGCGCTCGTCGCGGACGACCTGGCTGCGGGTGACCGGCGCCGGATGCACCGGGTCCGGCTCGACGCCTTCGACGCCCGCCATGTCGTGATGCGGCAGCTCGCCGGTGCGGTAGAACGACCACGCCACCTGGAGGAAGCGGAAGCACATCAGGCCGGAGCCGAGCGGGATGGTGAGATACACCATCCACATCGGCGCCTCGAGGTCGTTGGACTGCTGGCCGGTCTGCCACATCTGGCCGACGAAGGCGGCGCCGAAATAGGCCACGATGGCGGTGAACAGCGCGCCGCACAGCAGACCGAAGGTGATGACGCGGCGGCGCGAGCCACCGGGCAGGACGTTGACGAGCACGTCGACGCCGACATGGATGCCGGTGCGCACGCCATAGGCGGCGCCGAACTTGGCCATCCAGATGAACATGTAGATGCAGAGCTCCTGCGCCCAGGACAGGTCGAGCGCGGCCAGCCAGACGAAGGCGGCGCGCGCCGGCACGGCGAGGAACGCGAGGTTGCGCGCCTCTGCCCATTTGGCGATGTCGATCGACAGCCCGGCACCGTAGCGATGCAGCACGGCGACGAAGATGAGCGAGGTTGCGGCCGCGATCATCGTCGCGATCAGCCACTCCTCGAGATGATCGAGGAAACGATTCAGCACCCGCAGCAACTTGGATCCCCCAGAATTGACTTGTCTTTCAAGAGCGAAACGGCCGGAGGTGCGATCACCCCCGACCGTTCATGGTGTCTCGGGCAACGCGACCGTCAGTTCATCTTGACGTCGAGTTCCTTGGCGACGAGGTCCAGTACTTCCTGCCCGACCCGCCCCTTCGCCCATTTGTAGGTCGGCTGCATCGCCTCCTGCCAGGCCTTGCGGTCGGCGTCGGTGAGGTAGTGCAGCGTGGTCTTGCCCGTCTTCTTGATCTCGACCAGCGCGTCCTCGTTCTCCTGGCGTGCGATCGAGTTGGTGTAGTCGGTGGCGTCCGCCATCGCCTTGTCGAGCTGCGTGCGGATGTCGGGCGGCAGTCCGGACCAGAATTTCGAATTGACGATGACCGCATATTGCAGATGGGCGTGATAGGACACGGTGATGTCCTTCTGCACCTCGTAGAATTTCTGCGTCAGGTAGTTGGAGGCGGTGTTCTCGCAGCCATCCACCACGCCGGTCTGCAGCGCCTGATAGACCTCGGAGAAGGCCATGATCTGCGGGATCACGCCGAGCAGGCGGAAATACTGGTCGGCGACCTTGGAGCCGGAGATGCGGAATTTCAGACCCTGGAAATCCGTCGGCTTGATCAGCGGACGGTTGGCGGACAACATGTGGAAGCCGTTGTCCCAATAGGCGAGCCCGGTGATTCCCTTGGTCTCCAGCTTCTGGAACAGCCATTTGCCGACCGTGCCCTTCATCGCATTGGCATAGGTCGCATCGTCCTTGAACAGCCAGGGCAGGTCGAGCGCCTCGAATTCCTTGATGCCGAGCGGCGCGAACTTCGCGGTCGAGGGCGCCAGCATGTGCACCGAGCCGAGTTGGAGCGCCTCGATCTCCTCCTTGTCCTTGTAGAGCGTGGAGTTCGGATAGACCTCGACCTTGACCTTGCCGTTTGTGTATTTCTCGGCGAGTTCCTTGAACTTCAGCGCGCCCTTGCCCTTCGGCGTGTCGTTGGCGACGACATGGCTGAACTTGATGACGATGGGGCTTTGCGCCTGGGCAATGGCGGGAGAGAACGCGAGCACGGCCGCTGCGACCGCGAAAAGCAGTTTGCGCATGAAGCACCTCCCCGGCGACCCCTGGTTCAGGGTCTTGTTGTTTTGGTAGGCCAGTAGTGGCAGCTATCCGCCGCCCGAACAACTAGACCTAAGCCCAATTTGCCGCAGGCAGGCTAGCTTGACAGCCGCCGCTCGCGCAAGCCGCTCCGCGGACTTGCGTCCGCGAAGAGCGCTTGGGTCGTATTCCGCACTGCAATCACGCCTGGCGTCGACATCAATCCTTGCGCTGCGCGACGATGAACAGCCGGCGGAACGGGAACAGCGTCTGTCCCGCGGCATTTTTCGGATAGGCCCTCGCGACCCGCATCCCATAGGCGGCCTCGAACGCGGCCTTCTCCTCGCCCTCGAGCACGTCGAGATAGCGCGTCAGCCAGGTCCCCTTGGTCCATTCCTTCACCGGATTGTCGCCGTCGAGCACCTGGAGATACTCCGTCTCCCAGATGTCGATGGCCTTGGCGAGCGGCGCAAGCACGTCGTGATAGAAGGCCGGCCCCTCCACCGGCGGCGGAGTGACGAGGTGCTCGACCTTGGCGCGCCAGGGACCGTTCAACGCGGTCTCGCCGATCAGCACATGCGAGGGCGCGAGAAAATTGCGCGGCATCTGCACCGCGAGCATGCCGCCCGGCGTCACCTTCTCCATCACCGCAGGAAACAGCGCGGCATGGTCGGGCAGCCAGTGCAGTGCGGCATTTGAATAGACGAGGTCGAAAGGTCTGGCCGGACGCCAATGACCTAGATCCTCGTGCGTCCATTGCACCTCGGGCGCCGCCTTGCGTCCCGCGGCCACCATCTCGGCTGAACCTTCGACACCGGTCACCACAGCATCCGGCCAGCGTTCCTTGATCAGCTTCGTCACATTGCCGGCACCCGCGCCGAGGTCGGCGATCGTGCGCGGGCCGAACTCCGGAATGCGCATCAAGAGATCGACCGCGGGCCGCAGCCGATGACCGGAGAACTTCAGATATTGCTGCGGATCCCAGACCATCGCGCCTGCCTTTTCTTTTTGCTGTTTCCTTCGCCGTCGCCCTTGGTTACCACTGGCGGTCACCGCCGGGCAATTCGCATCGCGCGGGACGGGGCAGGAAACGAACCGGCAACCACAAGAACAGCCAGGAGGGGCGTCGGCCATGGAGCTCGGGCTCGCATCGAAGACCGCCATCGTCACCGGCGCCAGCATCGGCATCGGCCGCGCCATCGCCAAGGGGCTTGCCGCCGAGGGCGTGCGCATCGTCGCGGTGGCGCGGCGCACCGATTTGCTCGACCAGCTCGTCAACGATGTCGGCGGCGGGCTGATCACGCCCTTCGCGCAGGACGTGATGGCGAGGGACGCCGCCGAGAACATCGCGGCCTTCGCGCAAAAGACGCTCGGCCATGCCGACATCCTCGTCAACAATGCCGGCGGCAGCCGTCCCCTCCCCGTCGATGCGCCCGACGAGAAATGGGACGAGGCGATCGCGCTGAACTTCACCAGCTATCGCCGCATCGCCCATGCGCTGCTGCCGCAGATGATCGCGCGCAAATGGGGCCGCATCATCAACATCACCGGCAAGTCGGAGCCGGAAGGCCTCAATGCCGCCTTCGCCGCCAAGGCCGCGGTGCATGCCTGGGCCAAGGGCCTGTCGCGCGAGATCGGCGCGCACGGCATCACCGTCAACTGCATCCCGCCCGGCCGCATCATGAGCGAGCAGATCCGCCGCAACTACCCGCCGGACTACCGCGAGCGCTTCGCCGAGGAGGAAATTCCGGTCGGCTATTGGGGCGAACCGGAAGACCTCGCCGCGCTTGCGGTGTTCCTCGCCTCGCCGGTGGCGCGCTACATCACGGGCACGGTGATCCCGGTGGACGGGGGCTTGCGGCGGTATCAGTTCTAGCCGGCCGAGCCGCGCCACCATCGATTGAACCGCCCCGGCGTCGGGGCGCACCAACGCAGATGACGCCGCTCTTCGTCCTCTATCTGGTGCTCTGCACGACGGCCTATTTCTACGCCATGCTCGGCAAGCCGCCGCTGTTCGCTGCCATGTCCTGCCCCAGGAACCCGATCGCCGCCGTCATCCTGCTCGGGGCGGCGCTCGGCATCGCCGCCCTGCTCTTCCTGGGCTTCAAGGAAGCGGTCTATGCAGCGACGTCGCAGCGGCTTGGAACGAACTATGACGACTATATCGGCTGCTCGGCCTTTGCGCTTGCCGTGTTGGCGCTGAATGGGTTCAGGCGGCGCTTCGCGGACCTGGGACACATGCCCGAGGGCCGGACTTGAAGGTCGCAGCGACCGAAACGACTCCATGACATCCGCACACCTCGTCTGAAAATCCGCGATGCTCCACGACGACTTCCCCCACTCCAAACTGGCCCGGTCGCTGTGGCCCCACGCTTTCGACGCCAGGGACGGCGCGCATGACGAGGCGCATCTGCTGCGGGTGTGGCGCAACGTTGCCGACATCTCTGCCCACGAAGGCGGCGACAGCGAAATCCTGGTCGCGGCCACGATCCTTCACGACTGCGTCCGGGTCGACAAGGCCTCGCCCGAACGGAGCAACGCCTCGCGTCTCGCGGGGGCCAGGGCCGACGCGGTGCTGGCGGGACTTGACTGGCCGGACGATCGGCGGGTGCGCGTCCGCCATTGCATCGAGGCGCACAGTTTTTCGGCGGGCATTGTTCCGGTCAGTCTCGAGGCGAAGATCCTGCGGGACGCGGACCGGCTCGATGCCATCGGCTGGATCGGCGTCGCGCGGTGCTTCTACGTGGCCGGACTGCGCCGGGCCGCCCTCTACGACGCCGACGATCCTGCCGCCGCGCGCAGGCCGCTCGACGACATCGCCTACGCGCTCGATCATTTCCGGACCAAGCTGCTCCATCTCGGCGAGGACTTCTGCACGGCCAGGGGCCGGGCGCTGGCCGGCCAACGCTCCGCCGATCTCCGCCGCTATTACGATGGCCTGCTGGCCGAGATCGGCGCGCCGGCCGATTAGGATGCGACAAATTGGCGATTCGGAACCGGAATTCGCCTGCGCCGCGCCCTTTCAGAAACAATTCGCAACAAACTATCCAAATGGATAGCATCGGTCCCATTGGCTTGTGACATGCTTTGATTTTTGACTGATTGAGGCTGCGCGTGAACGGGAGTGACGTTGACGATCGCTTCCTGGATGCTCTTTTTCGCGGTGTGGCGAACGCAGACGAGTTCGGCAGCGCCGTCCGCCTGATCCAGGAGGGTTTCCGATGCCGCGGGGCCGCACTGGTCACCGTGGATGCACAGGATCCGACCGCGAGCTTCGTCTGGGCGACGGGGATCCTCGAACCGCATCTCGAGCGGTATCAAAGAGACTACGCCCATCTCGATCCGGCACCTGCGCTCTATCTGCGCCAGCCGGTCGGCAAGGCCTTGAGCACCGACCGGATGTTCACCCAGGAGGAGCGCGACAACGACCGCTTCTTCAACGAGTTCTTCCGTCCGCTCGGGCTGGTCGAAACCCTGGGCGGGTCGATCTACGCCGACCAGGGCTCCTTTGCGATGATCGCGCTCATTCGCGGCGAGGATCGACAGCCCTTCGACGAGGACGACGCCGCGCGGCTGGAACGGCTGATGCCGCATATCGCGCGGGCCCTCCAGCTGCGGCGATCCTTCTTCCAGATCGACGCCCGCAGCCTTGGCCTGCAGGCGACGCTCGACCGATTGCAGGCAGGATTCACCCTGCTCAACGAGCACGGCGCGGCGCTGTTCTCCAATGCCGCGATGCGCGCCATCGCGCAGCGCGGCGACGGCTTCGCGCTCGATCGAAACGGGCGTCCGTTGCCCGCCAATATCGCGGCGCGCCAACGCTTCGATGCGCTGGTGGACGACGTGGCGAAGGGCGGGGTCGGAGGCATTCTCACGGTGCCGCGCAGTAGCGGACGGGATTACGTGATGCTGGTTGCGCCGGCGCCGCAGCCGTCGACGCAAACCCATTGGGAGCGTCGCGGCACGATCGGCGCGACCGTCGTCGTGCACGATCCCGAGATCGGCCCGGCGCCGACCGCAGAGATCCTCGCCCAGGGCCTCGGCCTGACCAATGGAGCGGCGCGCCTGGTCGCCTCGCTCGCCGCCGACGACGACCTCAAGAGCTTCGCGAAGACGGAAGGCGTGACGATTCACACCGCGCGGTTTCACCTGCGCACGGCGCTGGCACGCACCGGCGCCAAGACCCAGGCCGAACTGGTGCGGATCGCCGTGAGGCTGTTGCGGGACTTTGCGCTCGCCGACCCGCCGATGCGAACGGCGCCACGGCCGCAGCCGGAGGCGAAGCCAGGACGCGCCACGCCGAACGCGAAAGACATCACGCAGCCGCGATGACCAGGACCGTCGATGACCGGGTCCATCGATGCGACCCGCTGAACGATGCAGCACGCACGGACTACGCGTGCCGTAACCATCCGTCCCGGCCGGTTCCGACGAGCATCAGTATCTGGCGACGACAGGTCCCGGCGCGAAGCGATAGTTGAGGCCGATCTTTGCCTGGCTCGTGGTCGGGTGGTCGGAGATCACCGTGCCGTCGCCGGCGACGTTGGTCTTGCGGCCGAAGTCGATGTAATCGTACTCGGCGCGGGCCGACCAGTTCTTGCCGAGATCGAACTCGGCGCCGTAGCCGATGGTCCAGCCGGTACGGCGCGACGAGGTGCCGAAGCCGTTGACCGCGACGCCCGCAACGTTGTTGCAGGGCGGGTTGCCGCCCGGCGCATTGGTGACGCAGCCGGCGCTCACGCTGGATTCCGTGAAGGCCGCGCCGCCTTTGACGTAATACAGCGTCCGTTCGTAGGCATAGCCGACGCGGGCCGTCGCGGTGGCGACCCAGTCGCTCTTGACGGTGCAGGCGAACGTCGCCGGGCTGAATGCACCGGGGATCAGGAAGTGGGTGACGGGATCGATCCCCGTGCCGACGCCGCAAGTCCGCGACCCCTTGATGGCAGCCGCGCCGATCTCGCCTTCGACACCGAAGACCCATTGATTGACCTGGTAATTGTAGCCGGCCTGGCCGCCGCCGATCGGTCCGAACGCCCAGATCTTGGCGCCGTCATTGGCCGCTCCGGGGAACCGAACGTCGGTCGTGCCGTAATCGGCGCCGAAGAAGCCGCCGACATAGAAGCCGGTCCAGTTGACCGGGACCAGCACCGCGCCGCGCGCCTTGACCGGCGCCTTGACAGGAAGCGCGGCGGCAATGGTCTCGGGCGTGAACTGGTAACGGATGCCCGCGTTGCCGGTCCAGCCGTCGATGTTGTTGCCGTTGCGGTAGTCGAGCCGCGCAAATCCCAGCCAGCCGGTATTGGCGACCTGACCGGCAATGCCGAGCGAGTACTGGCCGTAGGTACCCACCCGCGAGGTCGAGGTCGTCTGGACATAGGTCGCGGGGTTGAAGGGCGGTCCGCCACCGAGCGGAGTCTGGATCGCGTTGTAGGAGACGTAGCGCGAGGTCACGGGGCCGGCGAATTCATGGAAGACGCTGATCGACGCAAAGGGTTGCCAGATCAT
Organism: uncultured Bradyrhizobium sp.; assembly: GCA_964423245.1. Taxonomy (GTDB): domain Bacteria; phylum Pseudomonadota; class Alphaproteobacteria; order Rhizobiales; family Xanthobacteraceae; genus Bradyrhizobium. Next base: position 192,206 of record CAYREH010000003.1, read on the forward strand.
GTTGCCGGAGCTGATCGTGGTGCCGCCGCGCAGGCTGAGCCGGCCGATCGTGCTCGTGATGTCATCGATGGAGTTGATGCCGGCAATGCCGGGATTCACAGTTCCGCCCGAGGTGAAATTGTCGACTCGGGTCTTCGACCAGATCACGCCACCCGACGGCTCGATGAACCAGTTGTTGGCGAGCGGGACGTTGTACCCGGCGGACGCCGCCACGGAGATGCCGCGTGCGCCAGTCGGCTGATTGAAGAAGCCGAGCGCCGGATCGTTCAGGCGCATGTTGTAGAATTCCTGCCGCAGCATCACGTCGGCAAAGAATCGGTCTTTGGTGGCAACGACATATCCGCCGGCGAACGGCACCTCGACACGGGTGCTGAAGCCGGCGAGATTGTCCTTGGAATCGGAGGACACATAGCCGGCCGTCGCGCCGACATGCACGTTCCAGCCGTTCCAGTTCAGACGCGCGATGTCCTGGCCGACCTGGACGCCAACGAAATTGTTGGCCTGGCTGTTGTTGCAGTTCGTCGTGGCCGTCGAGTTCGCCGCCGGGTTGGCCGGCACCGTGAAGGTCCCGCTCGAGGACGAGGTGCTTTTCAGCGTGGCCTCGCCGCCGACGGCACGAGCCCATGCACCGCCTCCGGGCTGATTGGGCGCGGCATTGGGCGGCGCCGAAACGAACGCACTGCCCTGCTGCGTCAGGAAGATGGTGTTGATGTTGCCGATGGCGCCCGCCAGCGAGCTCGCGACCGCACTGGAGGGCGCAGCCAGCGTGTTCAGATTGAGCACGGGACCGACCGTGTTGGACGTACAGTTTGGCGTCGCGGGAGCTGGGGGCGGTGCGACCTGGGCGGTGGCCTGGCACGACACCAAGGCAAGCGCGACGGCAGCGGCACCGGCAAGGACGACGCGGGACGGCAGTCCCGCCTTCATGGCAACAAATGTCATTCCGGTCCCCACCCACCAAAGTCAAAAACTATGACCTGAATGGCTAAGTGACTCCGATGCGCCCCACACTACCCATTTGGATAGGCAGGCCATGAAGAGATGCGATGTGACATGCGCGCCACATGCGACAGGCCTGCGACCGAGTGTTACGCGCATCACACTGCGGCAGGCCCGATCTCCTCGCGAGCCCGCCTGCAATTGATAACCCGCCGTCGCGGCGATATTGCTGGGCCATGATCAAGCGCGCGTTGCAGATCGTCGCGGCGATCGGGGGAGCCATCTTCGTGATGGTGTTCGCCGCCGACGCGGCGCGCGCGGAACGGCGCGTCGCGCTCGTCGTCGGCAATGGCAGCTATCAGAGCGTGCCGAAGCTTGCCAATCCGGCACGCGATGCCGGCGCCATCGCGAAGATGTTCCAGGACGCCGGCTTCGAAACGGTCGACGTGCAGCTCAATCTCGGCAACCTCGAATTCAAGCGCGCCATTCGCAAGTTCGAAACGATCGCGGATGGGGCCGACATCGCGATCGTCTATTATGCCGGCCATGGGCTCGAGATCAGCGGGGTCAACTATTTGATCCCGGTGGACGCACGTCTCGCTTCCGATCGCGATGCGGAGGACGAAGCGATTCCGCTGGAGCGCCTCGTCTCCTCGGCAGACGGCGCGCGTCGGCTGCGGCTGTTCATCCTCGATGCCTGCCGCGACAATCCTTTCGTGACGTCGATGCGGCGCGAGCGAAAGACGGCCAGCCGCGGCGTCAACGCCGGGCTGGGGCGGGTCGAACCGACTTCGACCGATACGCTGATCGCGTACGCGGCGAAGGCCGGCTCCACCGCCGACGACGGCGACGGCGAACACAGCCCCTTCACGACAGCGGTGCTGAAGAACCTGACGATCCCCGGACTGGACGTGCGGCTGGCCTTCGGGCGCGTCAGGGATGACGTGCTGAAGATCACCGGAAACAGGCAGGAGCCGTTCGTCTACGGCGCGCTCGGCGGCGGAAGCATCTCGCTGGTGCCGCCGCCGGTCACGCCGCAGAGCGCGCCGGTCAACGAGATCAAGGCCGATTTCGAGCTGGTGCAGAAGATCGGGACGAAGCGGGGATGGGAGGTCTTCCTGGCCAATCACCCCACCGGCTTCTATGCGGATCTGGCGCGCGCGGAGATCGAGCGACTCAATCATCAGGCGCCCGCCGCGCCGCCCAACATGGTGCTCACCGCACTGCCGCCACCGCCCGCGCCGAGCCGCGAAACGCCGACGCGGGAAGCGATCGAATGGGACAGGCTCAAGGACTCCGCCGATACGGCGGCGCTCGAGCGTTTCATCAGGCGCTTCCCGGATTCTCCTCTGGCCATCGTCGCGCAGCAGCGCCTCGACGTCATCCGCCAGGCCGAACGCGAACGGGCCGATCAGGCCCGCGCCGCGCAGGAGGCGGCGCGCAAGGCGGCCGAGGAGGCACTCCGCCAGGCGGAGCAGCGCAGGGCTGAGGCGCTGGCGGCCAGGAAGCGCGAGGAGGACGAGCGGCGTGCCCGAGAGGCCGAGGCCGCAGCAAAAGCCAGGGCGGCAGCCGCCGAGGCGGAAGCGGTGCGGAAGCGCGCCGAAGAGGAACGCCGCGCCAGGGCGCTCGAGGAGCAGCAGAAGGCCAAGGCGGCGGAAGCCGAGCGCAAGGAAATCGAAGCGCGACAAAAGGCCGAAAAGGCGGAGCGCGAGCGGGCCGAGGCCGAAGCCGCCGCGGCACGTGCAACCGCGGAGAGGCAGGCGAAGCAGGCCGAAGAGGCGCGCAAGGCGGCCGAACTGGCCGCGGCCCGCGAAGAGGCCTGCAAGACCGAGCAGGCAACGCTCGACGACATCATCGCCAAGGGCAGCGACGCGGGGCTCGATCGGCTGACGGCACTGAGCCGTAGCCGGACCTGCGACCGCCTCGGCAGCGTCGTTGCGGCGACGCTCGACAGGTTCAAGGCGGAAGAGGCCAGGCGCGCCGCCACCGCGCCGAATTCGCCGGATCTGATCCGCACCGCGCAAACCGAACTGATCCGGCTGGGATGTCTTGCCGGGAAGAGTGACGGCGTTCGCTCGCCCGCGACCAACGACGCGCTGCGGCGCTACATGACGATCCAGGGACTGCCTGCCGACGATGTCAACGTCACGGAGAATCTCGTCGGCGAACTCGCCAAGCGAACGACCCGGGTGTGCCCGCTTCAGTGCAAGAGCGGCGAAACGCTGGAGAACGAGGTCTGCGTTGCCGTCGAAAAGGCAAAGCCCGCCAACGAGGCCAGCACGCCCGCGCGTCCGCCAAAGCCGGACAAGCGGCAGGCCGAGCGCGAGGAACGCAAGCCAAAACCCGTGGCCGCGCCGGCACCGCGCGCGCGCCAGCAGGCCACGGCGCGGCCGAGCATCGTCAGTGGCGGCGGAGGCCACGCCATCATCGGCGTCGGATTCTGACAGGCTACCCGTTTCATCCGCCGGGTCAGTCAATCACCTCGTCAGCACGGACCAGCAGTTCCGGAGGGACGTTGATGCCGAGCGCACGCGCCGTGGCGAGGTTGATGGCGAGCCTGAACTGCGTCGGCAGCTGGATCGGCAGATCCGACGGCCTCGCACCCCTGAGGATGCGATCGATGTACGAAGCGACCTGCACGAATTGCGCCGAGGTCCGGCCGGCATAGGCCAACAGGCCGCCTTCGCCGGCAAAGCCTTCGATCGGGGACGCGGCGGGAAGCCTGGCCTGCAGAGCTGCCCGCGCAGCACGCCTGAGCGGTAGGCTGGGCTGGACGATGAGCGCATCGAGCTTCGCCAATGTCACCTCCTCGAACGCTCGCTCGAGCTGGTCCGGGCTGGCTACCGTGATCGGAAACAGCTCGAAGCCCTGTGACGGGGCTGCGCGCCGGATCTGATCGAGAAAGGTCGGGGTGAAGATGTCCGGGCCGTTGCAAAGCACCCCGAGGCGCGTCGCGCGTGGCAGCAGCGCGCGAAGCAGTTCCATCGTCTTGGTCGCGAGGTCGGGCGTGAAGGCAGCCATGCCGGTGACGTTGCCGCCCGGCTTTGCGAGACTGGCCACGAGACCGGTCGCCACGGGATCACCGGCGCCGGCCATCACGATCGGAATCTCGGTCGTCGCGAGCTTTGCCGCACGCACCGCCGGCGTCAGCCACGCGACGATGACATCGACGCGGCTGCGCGCAAGCTCCCTGGCGCGTTCGAGCAACAGGTCCTCTCGGCCCTCGCCCGACCGGAGTTCAATTCGGAGATTGGCACCCTTCACATAGCCGAGGCGCTTCAGCTCGTCCTCCAGGACGGAGAGCAGCAGGCCCGGATCAAGCGCTCCCGTGACGAGGATGCCGAGCACGACCGTCCTCTGCTGCTGGGCCTGCACGCCAGTCGCGGCCATCAGCGTCCCGGCCAACATCGCAAGCGCGTCTCGCCGCCTCATATTGTCCTCGCGAGCCCGGATGCCGATCCCGTCATCCTATCAACATTGGCCCCAAAGGCGACCTTCGAATGACGCGAGCCCTCGTCGGCGGGCCGCCAGCTTGATCCGGCGACGCAATTTGGTCGTTTCCATCCCGGTTGCGGCACTCCAGCCGGCTCCAATGCCTCCTTGATATCGATGGATCAGCCTCACTTCAGTCGTCTCATGACGCTCATTGCCGGCGCCCTCCGGCCGCCACCAGGCCGCAGGCGCATGCTGCTCGCGCTTGGTTTTGGTCTTGCGGTGCACGTGGTGTTCGCGGCCGCGGTTCTCGCCATGATCGGCGCGATGTTCTTCGGCATGAGCCGGAGCCTCGGCACGGTTCCCTGGCCATGGGCGGCGCTGACGAATGCGCTCCTCGTCCTGCAGTTTCCGCTGACGCATTCCTTGCTGCTGACGCCGGCGGGGCAGCGCTGGCTGGCGCGGCTGGTTCCCGGGCCGCACGGGGTGACGCTCGGCACCACCACCTACGCCATTATCGCCTCGCTAGGGCTGCTGGCGCTGTTCACGCTGTGGACGCCGAGCGGGATCGTGTGGTGGCGCGCGGAGGGCACGGCGTTCTGGGCGATCTCGGTCGCCTACGCCGCAAGCTGGCTGTTGCTGCTGAAGGCGAGCTTCGATGCCGGTGCGGAGGTGCAATCGGGCGCGCTGGGCTGGATGTCGCTGATGGCGAACAGGCGTCCGGTGTTTCCGGACATGCCGGTCGGCGGCCTTTTTCGCCTGATCCGCCAGCCCATCTATGTCGCGTTCGCGCTGACCTTGTGGACCGTGCCGGTGTGGACGCCGGACCAGCTCATGCTCGCCGTCTGCTACACGGCCTATTGCCTGTTCGCCCCGCGCCTGAAGGAACGCCGCTTCGCCGCACGCTATGGTGCGCGGTTCGCGCGCTACCGCGCCGCCGTGCCCTACGCCGTGCCCCGGCTGACGCGGCGTCCCGACGGCCACTGACGGCACGTTTCACGTCCGGCGCGGCCGCGGCAACCAACGGAGACACGCCATGCTGATCTTCGCTCTGCTCGCTACGGCGCTGCTGTTCGGCGGCATGGTGCTGTATTCCTTCGGCTTCGCCGCCTTCATCTTCCATGCGCTGCCGGCGGATCTCGCAGGCCCCGTCATCCGCCGCGCATTTCCGTTCTTCTATCTGTTCGTGCTGGTGACAGCCGCGGCCGCCGGGCTCGCGGCGCTCCAGCGCGACGGCATCTCGGCGATCATCCTCGCCGTCATTGCCGCAACCACGATCTTTGCCCGCCAGGTCCTGATGCCCGCGGTCAACCGCGCCACCGATGCCAGGAACAGGCAGCGCTTCAGGCTGTTGCACTCGGCCTCGGTACTGATCACGCTCGCCCATATCGCCGGCGCCGGCTGGGTGCTGGTCCGGCTGGCCAATTGAGGCGCGCGCCGTCGTGGGAGACGCGCGCTAGCGGCTGCGCGAAACGCGATGCGCGACCTTGTTGAGCGCGGGCGCGCCGCCGTCGTCGACCTTCTCGAACGTGATCCGTGCGCGATAGCCCAGCGCCCGCGCGATCTGGATATAGTTCCGGACGCTGATGCGCCCGTCCTGCTTGAGGCGCCGCGACACATGGCCGCCGGCGGTCCCGAGCATGAAGGCCAAGGTCTCCAGGCTGATGCCCGACGCCTGGCGCAGCCGGGACAGGCCTTCGATCATGTCACGCTCGTCCGCGGTGACGTCCGCATCCATGCGGCCGCTATCGGCTTCGTCGAGACCTTGGAACTTGGCGAGGGCCATGGCGACTGCTCATCATCCGTTGCTGGCGACCGGGATCTGCACATGGTTTGGCTTATCCGAATCGAATGGACAGCTCGCGCATGCATCCCTTCCGCGCTCATTTGGGGTGCGCACGTGACGCGTCAAAATTGGACAAAATGTCCTAGGCTGCAGGCTGCAGGGAATTCGTTTGCGCGAGTGATCCGCGCGGCCACGACAGGCGTTTTCTTCTCGGTGGCGATGCACAGCCTGCCCCGCGATGCAGAGCGCCGCCCGCACGGCCCGGGTGCTTCATGAGGCTCGGCCGTGACGGACAATGTCGCACCCCAGCCGTCCCCCCGGCTGGGGTGTCGTCGTCGAGATCACACGTCATGGACCGCCCGCGCTTCACCTTGCGGTGTCATCGTCGGTGATCGCGCGAATCACCCGGCACGGGTTGCCGGCCGCGAACATGTCTTCGGGGATGTCCCTGGTGACGATGCTTCCGGCGCCGATCACCGCGCGGGATCCGATGCGCACGCCGGGCAGGACGATCGCGCCGCCGCCGACCCAGACGTCCGATCCGATCTCGACCGGCTTGCCGAACTCGTGACGCCGCCGCGCCTCGGCATTCCAGGGATGCATGGGGGTGAGGATCTGCACGCCCGGTCCGAACAGCGTGAAGTCGCCGATGCTGACGCGGCAGACGTCGAGCACCACGCAGTTGAAATTGAAGAAGACGCGCTCGCCGAGCTCGATGTTGCAACCGTAGTCGCAGAAGAACGGCGGCTGCATCCAGACACTCTCTCCGCCCCGTCCGAACAGGTCGCGCAGGCGCGCGCGCCGTCCGTCCTGATCGGCATCGGGCAATCCGTTCAGCGTCTCGCAGAGCGTGCGCGCCCGGCTGCGCGCGGCGACGAGCTCGCCGTCCATCGGATCGTAGAGTTCGCCCGCCAGCATCTTCTGCCGTTCCGTCGCCATCGCCGCCTCCCTGGATCGTGCGGAGAACAAAGACGACAACGGTCAACGGTTCCGTGATGCGGTCGCGTCGGACGGCTGTTTTGCCCGACGTGTCAACATCGCATTCACCGGCGGGGATCGTCGCCGAGCGCCCGAAAAAATGCTGGTTCGTCAGAGCGGCTTCTCCTTTGCATGGGGTTGTTTTTGGAAACCGCCTCCTGACCAAGGCGCATACACCGCATGCAGGCGCGCGGGCTGTGGCGGGAGGCCCGGCCGTAGTACATGCCGGTGCGGGGCGAAGCGCCTCGCCGGGGAGACGCGCAAGGCCATGACAGTCACGCTCCAGGACGCCGCGCGCGGGCCGGACCATCCCGCCGCCGACGGCCTGCCGCCCGCCCAGCGCCGCTGGGCCATCGCCGCGATCTTCACCGCCCTCGCGATGGCCTCGCTCGACACTGCGATCGCCAACATCGCCCTGCCCGCCATCGCCGCCGATCTGCGCGTCTCGCCGGAGCAGTCGGTCTGGGTCGTCAACGTCTACCAGATCGCGCTGGTGGCGACGCTGCTGCCGCTCGGCGCGCTGGGCGAGATCGTCGGGCACCAGCGCATCTATCTCGGTGGCCTCGTGCTGTTCACCATCGCCTCGCTGTTCTGCGCGGTGGCCTGGTCGCTGGACAGCCTGCTGCTCGCCCGGACGCTGCAGGGACTCGGGGCCAGCGGCATCATGAGCGTCAACACCGCACTGGTGCGCTTCGTCTATCCCGGCAGGATGCTCGGCCGCGGTTTCGGCCACAACGCGCTGGTGGTCGCGACCGCCTTCACCTTCGGCCCGTCGATCGCCTCGGCCATCCTCGCGCTTGGGCCGTGGCCCTGGCTGTTCGCCGTCAACATCCCCTTCGGTCTCGTCGCCACCGGCATCGGCTTTGCGATGCTGCCGAAGACGCCGCGCGCCGATCACGGCTTCGACTTTCTCGGCGCGCTGCTGGCATCGGCCTGCCTCGGCCTGTTCATCACCGGCATCGGCAGCGCCGCGCACAGCCTGTCGCCGCTCGTGGTGGGCAGCGAACTGGTTGCCGCGCTCGTGCTCGGCCTCGTCCTGACCCGCCGCCATGCCAACCATCCGGCGCCGATGCTGCCGATCGACCTGTTCGCCCGGCCAATGTTCGCGCTGTCGGCGGCCACGGCCGTCTGCTCGTTCGCGGTGCAGGGCCTCGCCTTCGTCTCGCTGCCGTTCTATTTCGAGGACGTGCTCGGCCGCTCGCAGGTCGAGACCGGCTTCTTCATGACGCCCTGGCCACTGGTGGTCGGCATCATGGCGCCGATCGCAGGCCGGCTGTCCGACCGCCATGCCGTCGGCCTGCTCGGCGGCATCGGCCTCGTGCTGCTCGGCCTCGGCATGGCGCTGCTGGCGATGCTGCCGGCCAATCCGGCCATTCCCGACATCATCTGGCGCATGGTGATCTGCGGCATGGGCTTCGGCTTCTTCCAGGCACCGAACATGAAGGCGGTGATGTCGAGCGCACCGCCCCACCGCAGCGGCAGCGCCTCCGGCATCGTCGCCACCGCGCGCCTGACCGGCCAGACCATCGGCGCGGCGCTCGCCGCGCTCTGCTTCGCCCTCGCGGGCCATCACGGCGCAACCGTCGCGCTGGCGCTCGGCGCGGGCTTCGCCGCGCTCGGCAGCGTCCTCAGCTTCCTGCGGCTGGCGGTGAAATAGGCGCCCACGCTAGAACGCGGTTGCGATCGGCTGGTTCACCGCGGTGACGTCCTCGAGCGGCTTGCACTTGGTCGTCCGTCGCAGGCCCGGCCAGCCCGCGGTGTCGCGGGTGGCGACGAACGTGCCCCCATCGGGCTTCAGCACGACCGGCTCCGATTTCAGGCAGACGTCCGGGAACGCGATGCCATGTCCGCGGCCTTGCGTAAAACGGCCGACCAGCATCTGGGAGGCCTGCATGCTTGCCGCCGGCGAGGCCCGCATCGGGCGATCGGGATTGAACGCCCGATAGCAAGGCCAGTCGGTATGGTCGGCCGCGAATTCATAGACGATCCGGCAGGCCGCACCGGCCGATTTCACGAAGGGTGTATCCGCTGGCGCCGCAGCATCGCGCTCGAAGACCAGGGTCTGCAACGTCAACGCCTCCGTCGTCGCATCGGGAGCGACCGGCTTGTCCGGCTCGACCGCGATCCTGCCGCGCGAGAACACCAGCATGGTCTTGGGTCTGGTGTCCCGGGTTTCGAGCACCAGCATGGGGCGCTCGGCCCATGAGCGGTGCAGTTCGACATCGCCGCTGCCCATGGTCAGCCGCACGTTGCCGACCGCCGGATCGTCCCGGGCGAAATCGATCATGCGCAGATGCAGGTTCGACTTCGAGGCTTCGAGGCTGAGAAATCGCAGATCGTCCAGCTTGCGCGTGATCGGCATCATCGGGTCGAAGCGATCATCGATGTTGAAGCGGACCACCTTCTTCAGCGACGCGGCGACCGGCCCTTTCGGGACGGCTGGCGGACCGACGTCGATCAGCAGCAGCGCCCCGCTCGGCGAATAGGTCATGCCGAAGGCGCGCTGCCACAGCGCCCTCAACGCGCCGGTCTCCCGCTGATCGACGTCCCTGGCGAAAAAGATCTGCTGCCCGGGCCGGACCACCGCAAAGTTCTGGAATGCGCCGAGCGCGGCGCCCTTGCCGACATCGTCTCCTGCGAAATTGACGCATTTGGAGCGGTCGTCGGAGCCGGAATTGTCGATCGGCCTCGACGCCGAGCGCGCGCAGAAGCTGAGATCGTGCCCGATCGTCATCTGCGGGCTGATGGCGGTCGCCACGATCGGATCCGTCGCGCCGGGCAGCTCCATCGGAAGCGGAGAGGTCGCGAACATGTCGATCTCCACCATGGTCAGCGACGAGCGCGCCTCGACCGAGCAGAGATCCCGTTTCGGCAATGTATGGGTAAGCAGCCGGGCCGCGTCGGCGAGGACGATGCAGGACAGCGTGTCCCGCGAATTGTTCCGGCTCATCCAGATCAGGTGGTTCTTGCCGGCGCCGTCGACGAGCAGATGCGGCGCCGCATGCCGGCGGCGCGGTGGCAGCCATACCGGAACGGTCTGCGACAGCAACGGCTTGCGCCCGACCAGCGCCTCCGGCAGCTTGGTCACGCCGACCGAACGCAATTCGGCGCTGATCTGGTTCGGATCCTGAATGGTGTCGAACACCTGCACCTTCGCGCAGGTCGTGCAGGTGACGGCGATGTTGGAGCGGACATTCTCGAAGGTCAGGATCACCTGGTCCGGCTCGGCGCCATATTTGACGGGGTCGACGGCCTTGAATGGATGATCCACGACGCGGCTGGCGACGAAGCCGTTCGCGCGGGAGGGATCGGATTCGAACTCGAAATAGGTCGAGCGATCCCAGCCGCGATAGGCGCCGTAGCCGCCAATGCTGACCCCCGCCAGCACCATCTTCGAGTCGGTCTGGCACCGGATTGCGCGGCTCGCCTCGCTGCCGTTGCGAATGTAGAGGCACAGCCGGAACGCGGCGTTCTGAAGGATGCGGTCGCAGTCGTTCTGGTTATAGCCGTAGGTGGCGAGGCCATGGCGATAGCAGAGATCGTGGAAGACGCAGGCCTGCCGGAAGCGCTGCAGCACGAGATGACGCTTGCCACCCGGGTCCCTGCTGCCGTCGAAGAAGATGTTGGTCAATGCGGGCAGGCTGCAATTCAGCCCCTCGCCGCTACCGCCCAGCGTGCTCACGACCTCCGGCCCCGACTGGAACGCGGTGATGGTGGCGGGCATCTCGCCGTCGGAAATGTCCTCGACATTCCTGTAGAGGGAGTCCGCGACGAACGACGGCAGATAGGTGAGCATCAAAGCGATCGCGGCAATCGCCGCGATCGACCAGCCGATCAGCTTCCTGGACATGCCGCACCTCGCTCGGTGTCATCCAGGTCACGATCAGCCTCGGGTTGTGTCGCTGTCAAGCGCCCCGTTCACACGGGCCGCGCTGAATTCGGCGACCGTGACCGAGGCCTCTCCCCGTCCGGCTTGCGCCACGCAGAAGCGAAGGAACACGCGTCCGCGGCCTCCTGACGTCAGGCCAGGTGCCGGGCCGCGGTCACGTCGATGACAGGGGGCGGAGGCGATGCCTGCGCGTCCAGCGCGGCGAGGCGCGCATCGATGGACGCGATCACCTTGCGCGAGAACGGGCCGAGATGGGCATAGGCCGCGATCATCTGCACCGCGATGCGCGCCGACGAGGTGTCGCGCTTGGCGCAGTTCATGAAGGTCTGCCAGAGCGGGCCGCGCGCCTCGGGGATGGCGGTAACGACCCGATGCACCGTTTCCATCGCCCCGACCTTGGCGCGAAGGTCGCCTTCGACGAGTTCGTGACGCTGCCTGGAGCGGTCGAGCAACGTCATCAGGCGGTCGACGCGGGCGGCATAGGCGGCAGGACTGTAGATGCGCTCGAGCACCGTCCGGTAGTCCATCAGGACGTCGCGCAGCGGCCGCACCGGATCGAAATTGATGCCATTGGTGCACTGGTCGCCGCCACCGCCGTCGGGCTCCCGGTCGTGGCCGACATGCAGCCGCCCCTCGCGTTCGAGTCGGCGCGTCAGCTGCGTGTTCGGCAGCGCATAGAGCAGGCCGACCATGGCCACGGGAATCGCGGCTTCCTCGATGAAGTCGACCATCGCTTCCGCCATCGAGACCTTCTCGTTGTCGAAGCCGACGATGAAGCCCGCGGTGACCAGCATGCCCGCGGCGTAGATCTTGTGGATGCTCTCGGCGATGTTGCGGCGCGTGTTCTGCTTCTTCCGCATCGCCACCAGCGTGGCGGGATCCGGGCTCTCGATGCCGACGAAGATGCCGAAGAAATTGGCCGCGCCCATCAGGTCGAGCAGCTCCGGGTCGTCGGCCAGATTGACCGAGGCCTCGGTGGAGAACTCGAACGGATAGCCATGCGCTCGCTGCCATTCGGCGAGTTCGGGCAGGAACAGGCGCAGCGACTTCTTGTTGCCGATGAAATTATCGTCGACGAAATCGAGATGGCCGCGATAGCCCATCTGGTACAGCGTCTCGAGTTCGGTGAACATCTGCGCATTGGTCTTGGTCCGCGGCACCCGTCCGTAGAGCTCGATGATGTCGCAGAACTCGCAGGTGAACGGGCAGCCGCGGGAATACTGCACCCCGAGATAGAGATAGTCCGCGAAATTGAGCAGGTCGAAGCGCGGCACCGGCGTCCTGGTGACATCGGCCTGGAACTTTGGCGCCGTGAACGTGCCGGAGCGGGCGCCGCTGTCCCAGGCCGCGATGAACTCGTCGATCACGCCCTCGGCTTCGCCGAGCACGCGGAAGTCGGCGCGCTCATAGACATGCGGGCTCGAGGTCGGGTCGGGGCCGCCGACCACGACGGGCTTGCCGGCCGCGCGGCACAGTTCGATCAGGCGCAGCGTATCCGCCTGCTGCGGCAGCATCCCGCCGGTGAAGACCACGTCGGCCCAGGCCAGATCATCGTCCCCGAAGGACTGCGTGTTGCAATCGATCAGCCGCACCGTCCAGCTTTTCGGCAGCATCGCCGCGACGGTGATCAGGCCAAGCGGCGCCGCCGGCCGGCGGACCCCCATCAACTTGCAGGACTCGCCGAAACTCCAGAATGACTCCGCCGTGAACAGCGGATAGAGCATCAGAACTTTGCAGGGGCGCGAGGCAGTCATGGAACTCCTTCTGTCCTTGTGCAGTGTAGCAAAGCGTCCGACTCTTGCATCACGACAAAAGGGACAAACTGTCGCTCCGCGGCGATTGGAACCCGCTTCTGTCGCTCCAGGCCGTATGTCGACGCGGTCAACTCAGGCCGGCGATAACACCGGCGCCCCCGCAATCTTCCTGAAGCCGCCGGGAAAACTTCCACCGCCCCCGCAGACTATTGATTTGAACAGTTCCAATTTGCCGGACACATTGCGCCCCTGAGTCCAGTCGGAGGATTGGGCCAATCAGGGGACTTGCGATGGCAGACCTAACAATCAACGGGAAAACCCTTAACCTCGACGTCGAGCCCGACACCCCGCTGCTCTGGGCGATTCGCGAGAATGCCGGCCTGACCGGCACGAAATATGGTTGCGGCATCGCACAATGCGGCGCCTGCACCGTCCATATCGACGGCGTCGCGACCCGCTCCTGCGGCGTCTCGGTCAGCGAGGCCACAGGCAAGAAGATCACCACGATCGAGGGGCTGGCCTCCGGCGAGACCCTGCACAAGGTCCAGAAGGCCTGGATCGCGGCGGACGTGCCGCAATGCGGCTACTGCCAGAGCGGCATGATCATGGCCGTGGCGGCCTTGCTCAATGACAAGCCGAAGCCGACCGACGCCGACATCGACGAGGCCATCACCAATATCTGCCGCTGCGGCACCTTCCAGCAGGTGCGCGAAGCGATCCATTCGATCGCCAGCGCGTAAGGAGCCGCATCATGAACAAGCACGTCTCTCCCAAGCTCAACCGCCGCGCCTTCGTAATCGGCACCGCCGCTGTCGGCGCCGGGCTCGCGATCGGTCTCGACCTGCCGCTGGGCGGCCCGGCGATCGTCCGCGCGGCCGACGGCTCGCCCGAGGTCAATGCCTGGGTCGTGGTCCGGCCCGACGACACCGTGGTGATCCGCATTGCCCGCTCCGAGATGGGCCAGGGCTCGCTGACCGGCCTCGCCCAGCTCGTGGCCGAGGAACTGGAATGCGACTGGTCGAAGGTCACGACCGAATATCCCACGCCCGGCCAGAGCGTCGCCCGCAAGCGCGTCTGGGGCGATTTCTCCACCGGCGGCAGCCGCGGCATCCGCACCTCTCAGGACTATGTCCGCAAGGGCGGCGCCACAGCACGACTGATGCTGATCCAGGCCGCCGCCGACGAATGGAAGGTGCCGGCCTCCGAATGCACCGTCAGCAAGGGCGTGATCACGCATAAAGCCTCGGGCAAGACCACCACCTACGGCAAGGTCGCGGAAGCCGCGGCCAAATTGACGCCGCCGGCCGACGTCAAGCTCAAGGACCCCAAGGACTGGACCATCGCCGGCAAGGGCCTCTTGCGCCTCGACACGGCCGACAAGACCACCGGCGCCATGGTCTACGGCATCGACATCAAGCTGCCGGGCATGCTGAACGCCGCGATCAAGGACTGCCCGGTGTTCGGCGGCAAGCTGAAGAGCTTCGACGAGGCCAAGGTCGCGGGCATGAAAGGCGTCAAGAAGGTCGTGAAGGTCGGCGACAGCGCGGTCGCGGTCGTTGCCGACACCTGGTGGCACGCCAAGACCGCGCTGGATGCGCTGCCGATCGTCTGGGACGAGGGCGACAACGCCAAGGTCTCCAGCGAGTCGATCGCCAAATGGTTGGCCGAAGGTCTCGACAACAGCCAGCCGGCCTATGTCGGCAACAAGAACGGCGACGCCAAGGCGGCGATCGCCGGCGCGGCCAAGAAGATCGAAGCCGTCTACAGCTATCCCTACCAGAACCACGCCACGATGGAGCCGATGAACGCCACCGCGCTCTACACACCGGACAAATGCGAAGTCTGGTGCGGCACGCAGAACGGCGAGGCTGCTTTTGCGGCGGTACTCGAAGCCTCGGGCCTGCCGGCGGACAAATGCGACGTGCACAAGGTGATGCTCGGCGGCGGCTTCGGCCGGCGCGGCATGACGGACTATGTCCGCCAGGCCGTCGCGATCGCCAAGCAGATGCCAGGCACACCGGTCAAGCTGATCTGGTCGCGCGAAGAAGACATGGCGCACGGCCGCTATCATCCGATCACCCAGTGCAAGATGACGGGCGCGTTCGACGCCGACAACAATCTGATCGCGCTGCACTACCGCCTGTCCGGCCAGTCGATCCTGTTCTCGCTGCGTCCCGAGGCGCTGCAGAACGGCATGGATCCGGCTGCCTTCCAGGGCGTCGCGCAATCCGGCGAGGCCGCCATCGGCTATTCGGTGCCGAACCTCCTCGTCGAGCACGCCATGCGCAACCCGCATGTGCCGCCGGGCTTCTGGCGCGGCGTCAACGTCAATCACAACGCGATCTACATGGAATGTTTCATGGACGAGCTCGCCCATGCCGCAGGCCAGGACCCGCTCGCGTTCCGCCGCAAGCTGATGGGCAACCATCCCAAACATCTGGCGGTGCTCAATGCCGTCGCCGAGAAGATCGGCTGGGACAAGCCGGCGCCGCAGGGCGTCTATCGCGGCATCGCGCAGGTGATGGGCTATGGCAGCTATGTCGCCGGGGCCGCCGAAATCTCGGTGACCGATGGCAACAAGATCAAGGTCCACCGCATCGTCGCCTCCACCGACCCCGGCTACGTCGTCAATCCGGCGCAGGTCGAGCGGCAGATCGCGGGCTCCTTCGTCTACGGCCTCTCGGCGCTGTTCTACGGCGGCTGCACCGTCAAGGACGGCAAGATCGAGCAGACCAACTTCGACACCTACAATTCGATGCGCATCAACGAGATGCCGAAGGTGGAATCGGTCATGGTGCCGAGCGGAGGATTCTGGGGCGGCGTCGGCGAGCCGACCATCGGCGTTGCGGCACCGGCCGTGCTCAACGCCTATTTCGCCGCGACCGGCAAGCGCATCCGCTCGGTTCCGCTGCGCGACCAGAACATCACCTTCGCCTGAGACGCGAGCTGCGGCGGCCCCGGCCCCCCCCCCCCCCCTCCCGCTGGCCCCATGGACACACGCCCCCCCCCACGCCGCACGGGCCGGCTGGGGGTCCCCCCCACCGCTGGCGCACTGGCGCGGCCGTCAATCGTTCGCGCGCAAGCTGCGGCGCGCATCGTCGTGGTCGGCGGCGGCTTCGCGGGTGCCGCCTGCGCCCGTGCGTTGAAGCGTGCGCAAGCCAGACTGCAGGTCATCCTGATCGAGCCCAACACCGTCTTCACCGCCTGCCCCTTCAGCAATGAGGTGATCGCAGGCCTGCGCGATCTCGACGCCCAGCAGTTTTCCTATGACAGGCTCGCCGCCGACGGGATCACCGTGATCGCCCAGGCAGCCACCACGATCGCGCCTCAGCAGCGCAGCGTCGTGACGGCGGACGGCGTCGCGCTACCCTACGACCGTCTGGTACTCTCGCCGGGCATCGATTTTCATTTTGACGCCCTGCCCGGCTACAGCGACGCCGCAGCCGAGAAGATGCCGCACGCATGGAAGGCCGGGGCGCAGACGCTTCTGCTGCGACGGCAGCTCGAGGCGATGCCGGACGGCGGCACGGTGGCGATTGCAGTCCCCGCCAATCCCTCCCGCTGCCCGCCGGCACCCTACGAACGCGCCAGCCTGATCGCGCACTACCTGAAAGCAAAGAAGCCGCGCTCGAAGCTATTGATCCTGGATGCCAAGGACAGTTTCTCCC
Organism: uncultured Bradyrhizobium sp.; assembly: GCA_964423245.1. Taxonomy (GTDB): domain Bacteria; phylum Pseudomonadota; class Alphaproteobacteria; order Rhizobiales; family Xanthobacteraceae; genus Bradyrhizobium. The sequence goes on from CAYREH010000003.1 coordinate 208,652, forward strand.
AGCAAAGGCTGTTCGAGCAGGCCTGGAAGGAGCTTTACGGCGACATGATCGAGCGTGTGGCGCTGTCGCAGGGAGGCCGCGTCACCTCGGTCGAGGCCGCCAGCCGGACCATCGTCACCGAGTTCGGCAACTATACGCCCGATGTTGCCAACGTCATCCCGCCGCAGCGGGCCGGGCGCATCGCCGATATCGCGGGCGCGGCCGATGCCACCGGCTGGTGCCCGATCGATCCCGTCACCTTCGCCTCGAAGCTCGTCCCGAACATCCACGTCATCGGCGATGCCTGCCTCGGCGGCGGCATTCCCAAATCCGCAGCGGCCGCGGCTGCGCAAGGAAAGGCCTGCGCTGCAGCGATCGTTGCCCTGCTCGCGGACCGCACACCGGAGGCACCGCGGCTGACCGGCATCTGCTACAACACCGTCGCGCCCGGTTACGGCTTTTCTCTCACCGGCAATTACCAGCCGCGGGGCGACATCTTCGCCGAGGTCGAAGGCGGCGCGACCAGCCCACTCGATGCGCCGCGCGAGCTGCGGGCGCGCGAGGCCGAGGATGCCGAGCGCTGGTATCGCACGATTACCTCAGAATGTTTTGGCTAGAGCATGATGAGATCGCGCTGTCGCCTAGACTTCAGTGCACCCCCTCCCCCAAATGCGGTGGAGGGTCTGGAAGAGGTTGTCTCGACGCGCGAGGCTCCCCACGAGGAGAGAGCCCTCACCCGCCGCTGCGCGGCGACCTCTCCCGCAAGCGGGAGAGGTGAAGGGCGCTCGCTGCAGATTCCCTGGTTGCGAAAGACGGCCGCAGGCGCAATCGCGATGCTTGCCTGCTTCGCGCAGGTCGCCACTGCCGCAGCGGACGAACTTGCACCCTACACGATCACAGGCGACGGAATCGCAAACTCCCTCACGGGCCTCCCCGGCGATCCCGCGCGCGGACGGGCGTTGGTGCTGGCACGGACCACCACCTGCATTCTCTGCCATTCCGGACCGTTTCCGGAGACACGATTCCAGGGCGACCTCGCGCCAGATCTGCGTGGTGCCGGGAGCCGCTGGACGACAAACCAGTTGCGGCTTCGACTGGTCGATGCCTCCCGCTTCAACCCCGAGACCATCATGCCGTCCTATTATCGGATCGACGGCCTCGTCCGCGTCGGCCGGAATGTCGACGGCAAGCCGATCTTGTCGGCCGCGGAGGTCGAGGACATCGTCGCCTATCTTGCAACGCTCCGGGACTAGGACCCTTCATGCGAACGACACGCCGACAGTTTCTCAGCCTCGCCGGAGGCATCACGGCGGCAGGGACGCTCCCGATCGTCACGCTGCGACCGCTCGCGGCGACGCCCACGACGCTCACAGCCGCGATCCGCGCCGTCGTCGGCGAAGCCCCGATCCGCATCGGGAAAGTGAGGCTCGACATCCCGCCGCTGGTCGAGAACGGCAATACGGTGCCGATGACGGTGAGCGTCGCGAGTCCGATGACCGCAGCCGACTATGTCAAAAGCATTCACGTCTTCAACGAGAAGAACCCACAGCCCAACATCGGCAATTTCTATCTCACCGCGGCCTCCGGCCGCGCCCAGGTCGCGACCCGGATCCGACTCGCCGACACCCAGAAGGTCGTCGCGATCGCGCGTCTGTCCGATGACAGCTTCTGGCAAGTCGCGACCGAGGTCGTCGTGACGCTGGCGGCCTGCACCGAAGAGGCCAACTGATGGCGGCGCTGATCAACGTTCCGGCCAAGGCCAAACGCGGCGAGATCATCGAGATCCGCACGCTGACCTCGCACATCATGGAGACCGGCTTTCGCCACACCGCGGCGGGCGAACTGGTGCCGCGCGACATCATCACGAACTTCACCTGCCGCTACAACGGCACCGCGATCTTCCGCGCCGATCTTTATCCGGCGATCGCCGCCAATCCCTATCTCTCCTTCTTCACGGTCGCCAGGGAAAGCGGCAGGTTCGAGTTCGAATGGATCGGCGACAACGGCTATTCATCGACGGCGTCCGCTTCGATCACCGTCGAATGAACCTCTGTCGCGCCATCCTTCTGGCGGTGCTGGCCGCCCCGATTTCGGCTTCGTGTGCCGGCGAAATCCCGGTCGACGCGCGCCGCTCCGGCCATGCCTTCATGGGGCCGGACACGCGCGCCATGCAGGACGACGACACGTCGAACCCCGGCATGCTGTTCGTGCTCGACGGCGAGGCGCTCTGGGGCAGGAAAGCCGGCAGCGCAGCGAAGTCCTGCGCCGATTGTCACGGCGATGCACGCGTCAGCATGAGGGGCGTCGCCGTCCGCTATCCCGCCCTCGACAAGGGACTGACGCGACCGGTCACGCTCGACCAGCGCATCAATCTCTGCCGCAGCAATCACCAGCAGGCAAATGCGTTGCCCTATGAGAGCCGCGAACTGCTCGCACTCTCTGCCTTTGTCGCGCATCAATCCCGCGGCGCGGCCATCACGGCCGGCGATGATCCGCAGCTCAGGCCGTTCGTCGACCAGGGCCGCGATCTCTTCATGCGACGCCAGGGCCAGCTCAACCTCGCATGCACCAATTGCCACGACGACAATTTCGACCGGCACCTTGCCGGCGCCCCGATCACGCAAGGACAGCCGACCGGCTATCCGCTCTACCGGCTGGAATGGCAGACACTGGGATCGCTGGAGCGGCGGCTTCGCAGCTGCATGACCGGCGTCCGCGCGCAGCCCTTTGACTATGGCGCGCCAGAGCTCGTCGCGCTCGAACTCTTTCTGATGTCGCGGGCGCGCGGCCTGCCGATGGAGACCCCAGCCGTAAGGCCCTGAGCCGCAAATTAGGGCTAGGCAGACGCGGCCCGGTCGCTAGTATCCGCCCCAATAAAATGAATCACAGGGAGGGATTTCAAGTGGCCAACCACAACATTTCGCGGCGTGCGCTTCTGGCAGGCACAGCGGCCGCCGGCGCGCTCAGCGTGACCGGCTTTCCGGCACGCGCCGAGGTCAATTGGAAAAAGTACGCCGGGACCAAGCTGGAGGTGATCCTCGCCAAGGGACCGCGTGGCGACAACCTGCAGAAGAACATCAAGGAGTTCACCGAACTCACCGGCATCCAGGTCGAATCCGAGCAGATCCCCGAGCAGCAGCAGCGCCAGAAGGTCGTGATCGAGCTGACCTCGGGGCGACCGAGCTTCGACGTGGTTCATCTCAGCTATCACGTGCAGAAGCGGCAGTTCGAGAAGGCCGGCTGGCTCGCCGACCTCACGCCCTTCATGAAGGACCCGACACTGACCGCGCCGGACCTCGTCGAGAGCGATTTTTCGGCGGCCGGCCTGCAATATGCCAAGAACGACAAGGGCCAGATGCTGTCGCTGCCCTGGTCGGTCGACTATTTCATCCTCTACTACAACAAGGAATTGTTCGAGAAGAAGGGCGTCGCCGTCCCCAAGACCTTCGACGAGATGGTCGCGGCGGCGGAGAAGCTCACCGATGCCAAGGACGGCACGTTCGGCTTCGTCGGGCGCGGCCTGCGCAACGCCAACATGACGCTTTGGACCAACTTCTTCCTCAACTATGGCGGCGAATTCCTCGACGCCAAGGGCAACATCCTCACAGACGGTCCGGAAGCGATCGCTGCGACCAAGCTCTACCAGACGCTCCTGACCAAGGTTGCCCCGCCCGGCGTCGCCGGCTTCAACTGGATGGAGTCGATGGCCTCCTTCACCCAAGGCCGCTCGGCAATGTGGATCGACGGCGTCGGCTGGGCGCCGCCGCTGGAGGATCCGGCCGCCTCGCGCGTGGTCGGCAAGGTCGGCTACACCGTCGTGCCGTCAGGTCCGAAGGGGCAATATTCGGCCACCTATGGCGACGGCATCGGCGTTGCCGCGGCCAGCAAGAACAAGGAGGCGGCCTATCTGCTCTGCCAGTGGGTGGTGTCCAAGAAGCAAGGTGCGCGGCTGTTGCAGGCCGGCGGCGGCGTGCCGTTCCGCAACTCGATCCTGAACGATCCCGAAGTGCAGAGCGGCGTCAAGATGCCGAAGGAGTGGCTGCAGTCGGTGATCGACTCCGGCAAGATCAGCAAGCTCGGCCTGCCGGTCGTGATTCCCGTCGCCGAATTCCGCGACATCGTCGGCGCGGCGCTGACCTCGACGCTGTCCGGCGCGGACCCCGCCACGGAGCTGAAAAAGGCGAACGACCAGTATCGGCCGATCCTGGAGCGCAGCGAAAAGGCGTGATCGCGTGAGTGCGTTGACACAATCTGCTCCGGCCGCGGCACATCGCGCGGCCGCGCCGGAGAAGGAATTGCGGCCGCCATCCTACTGGCCCTTCGTGGTGCCGGCGCTGGTGGTCGTGGTGGCCATCATCATCTTTCCCTGGGTCTTCACGATCTGGATGAGCATGAACGAATGGAAGGTCGGTTCGCCGACCACCTTCGTCGGGCTGTCCAACTATCTGCGGCTGACCAGCGATCCCCGCTTCATCGAGGCGGTGGGCCACACCATGGTCTACACCGCGCTGTCGGTGCTGCTGCCGCTGGTGCTCGGCACGCTGGCGGCCGTGGTGTTCCACCAGAAATTCGCCGGCCGTGGCATCCTGCGCGGCATCTTCATCATGCCGATGATGGCAACGCCCGTTGCGATCGCGCTGGTCTGGACCATGATGTTCCACCCACAGCTCGGCGTCCTGAACTACCTGCTGTCGCTGGTCGGGATCCCCGCGCAGCTCTGGGTGTTTCATCCGGCCACCGTGATCCCGTCGCTGGTGCTGGTCGAGACCTGGCAATGGACGCCGCTGGTCATGCTGATCGTGCTCGGCGGCCTGGCCGCGATTCCGACCGAACCCTATGAGAGCGCGCAGATCGACGGCGCCAGCTTCTGGCAGGTGTTCCGCTTCATCACGCTGCCGCTGATCATGCCGTTCCTGTTCATCGCGGGCATGATCCGGATGATCGATGCGGTGAAGAGCTTCGACATCATCTTCGCGATCACGCAAGGCGGCCCGGGCTCGGCGTCGGAGACCATCAACATCTACCTCTACAGCGTCGCCTTCACCTATTACGACCTCGGCTATGGTTCGGCGATTGCCGTGGTGTTCTTCCTCCTCATCGTCGCGCTCGCTGCCGTCATGCTCTACATGCGCCAGCGGATGCTGTGGACGGAAATCGCGAAGGACGCATGAACGCTCGTCAGATCATCGGCAGGATCGGCCTCTGGCTTTCGGTGTTCGTCATCGTGTCGCCGGCGATCCTGTTCTTCCTCTGGATGGCCTCGCTCTCGCTGAAGTTCGAGGTCGACAATGCCGCCTATCCGCCCGTGTTCTTTCCCGAGCGCATCGCCTGGAAGAATTATGCCGACGTGCTCGCCTCGAACCGCTTCCTGACCTACTTCGTCAACAGCCTGGTGGTGACCGGCAGCGCCACCCTGCTGGCGCTGCTCGTCGGCGTTCCCGCCGGCTACGGCATCGCACGCATGGCCGCGCACAAATCGGCCATCGTGATTCTGATCGCCCGCATCACGCCCGGCCTGTCCTACCTCATCCCGCTGTTCCTCCTGTTCCAGTGGCTCGGCCTGCTCGGTACGCTGGTGCCGCAGATCATCATCCACCTGGTGGTGACGGTGCCGATCGTGATCTGGATCATGATCGGCTATTTCGAGACCACGCCGATGGAGCTGGAGGAAGCCGCTCTGATCGACGGCGCCACGCGCTGGCAGGTGTTCCGGCACGTCGCGCTGCCGATCGCGCGGCCCGGCATCGCTGTTGCCTTCATCCTGGCGGTGATCTTCTCCTGGAACAACTTCGTGTTCGGCATCGTGCTGGCCGGACGCGAAACGCGCACCCTGCCCGTCGCCGTCTACAACATGATCTCGTTCGACCAGCTGAGCTGGGGACCGCTGGCCGCGGCGGCGCTGATCGTCACCCTGCCGGTGCTGCTGCTGACCGTGTTCGCGCAAAGGCAGATCGTGGCGGGGCTGACGGCGGGTGCGGTCAAGGGCGGGTGAGCGGCGGTCGACGGACAATCACCAGCCGACGCGAAGGCCGACGCGTCCGCCGGCGATCTTCTCGTCGGGGCCATATCCGATGCCGCCGTTGAGCTGCACGGCATGGTTGACGCGCACGGCCGCGTTGAACGCGAGGCCGTTGGCGCGTTCGAAGGTCCCGTAGTTCATCGTCACCGCGACCTTCTCGTGCGGCAGCAGCGTCGGCACGCCCGCCATCGCGAAGGCCATGGCGACGCCGCTCGTCGCCTTTCCGGTGCGGGCGCTGAGATCGTCGAGGCGGCTGCTCAGCCCGGACAGGCGGCCGTTGATGGCGGCGAGATCGCCACTCGACGCGAGCCCGAGATCGGCGAGCGTGGTGGTGGCGAGATTGCCGGCGCTGTCGGCGGTCACGATCTGCGTCGGCCCGCTCTGGGCCGCCTTGCTCGCGGCGGAGGTGACGCCGGCCATGGTGTAAGTGTTGCTCGCGGTGCCGAACACCTGCTGATCGGCGCGCGTGGCCGTCGCACCGCTGCCGAACGCGGCCGAATTGCCGAAGCCGGCGCTGCTGGCGTTGCCGATCGCAATGCCGTTGGCACCCGCGACCGCGACCGTGTTGCCGATCGCGATCCCGCCGGCGCCAGTGACCGTCGCGCTGTTGGCCACGACCAGCGCATTGGTCGCGTTGACGGTGTTGCCGGAGCCTAGCACCGAGGAGCCTGCGGCACTCGCGGTCCCCGCCACGCTATTGTTGGAGCCGACCACGTTGACGGTGTCGCCGCGGCCCGCCACGTTGGCGCCGTTGATCGTGTTGTTGTCGCCCAGCACGAAGCTGCCATTGCCGTTCAGGACGTTGGGATCGCCGATCGCGAAACTGCCGTTGCCGCGAACGGTTTGGCCGGTGCCGAACGCGCCGCTATTGGCGCCGTTGACGGAGTTTCCGGCTCCGACGGCCGTACTATTGGCACCGTAAATCAAGCTGCTCGTGCCGATCACGACCCCACCGGAGGCCGTCGCGTCCGCCGCGGTCAGGGCGCCGATCGCCAAGGAATTCGCGCCTCGAGCGGAGGCATTGTAGCCAACGGCTGTACTCTTTGATGCGGCGGCTTCGCTGTAGACACCGACAGCCGTCCCACTTTCACCGTTGGCGGTGGACCTCCCACCGATGGACACGGCCAGTTGGCCGCCGGCCTGCGCTTGAATGCCGACCGCAATCGCATACGTGTCGGTCGCGCTTGCGCTCGTGCCGACCGCAACGCTCCCGGTACCGCTGGCAGACGCGAACGCACCAAACGCTGACGCGTCGGAGCTGCTGGTGGCCGAGCGGCCGAAGGCCGCGGATGCCCCCGTAGCGGAGCTGCCCGATCCACAGGTCGTGCTATCGAAGCCAGTCGCGGTGGCACCAGCTGTGCTGCTGTTCGCATCCGAGCAGGCGAATTGCGCGCGGGACGGATCAGCGTTCAGCGTATTGACTATCGTCGCAAGAACGGCTGCCACGATACCGCGAAAAATCAGGCTCGCGGCGAGGCCACAGCTTGAGCGGCACTTCGCGTCTGTTGCGGCGACAAAGGCGACCCGCATCATATTAGCCTCTCCATATCTCCCCACTCGCGCCGGACAGTCAGGTGACGCACACCGGTCTGGCATCGAAACAATGATAGAGGTATTCGTTTCCAGTGACTGCGGACCGACCGGCGGGAAACTTGCCTGTTCGTCCCAAAGTGCAGACCTCGGGTGCAAGAGGCCGTTCGGCGTGACAAAAATTCCACACCTCCTGTTCGACGGCGCGGAGCTGTCGCCGTCGGATCGCTTCGCGCGCTACCGCGCCATTCTGCCGCACTACGACGTGACGCTTCCCGACGACACGCCGCTGGAGGCGTTCGATGTGCGCGCCGAGGCCTGGCTGCTCGGCGGGCTGGTCGCCTCGGCGACGCGGATGGGCCCGGTGCGCTTCACGCGGACCGCTGCGATGGCCAGCGTGGACGGACGCAACTCCTTTGCGATGCTCCTGCTCAGGCAGGGCGCCTGGAGCGGCGAGGTCGACGGCGCGCCGATCTCGGCGGGCCCCGGCCAGGTGCTCGTGCTCGACCTGACACGCTCCTTCGACGGCATGGCGACGGCGACCGATACGATCGGCCTCGATGTCCTGCGCGATGCCGTCACCTGTGCGGCGCCCGCGGGTCTCGATCTGCACGGCCTCGCGCTCGACGGCGCAGCCGGGCGCGTTCTGGCCGATCATATGAGCTGGTTGCGCAGACGGCTTCCGTCGATGGAAGAGGTCGAGGTGCCCGAAGCGGTGCAGGCGACCCTCGGGCTGTTGCGCGGCTGCTTCGCCGCCGCCGAGCGATCGCGCGCGCAGGAGCTCGCCCGGCGCGACGTCGAGATCCTTCATCGCGCCAGCCGCTTCATCGACCAGAACCTGCAGCAGCCGGATCTGTCCGTCGCCACGATCTGCCGCGCCGTCGGCGTCTCCCGTTCGGCGCTCTATCGCGTGTTCGCGCCGCTCTCGGGAATTGCGGACTACATTCGTGCACGCCGGCTGGAGGCGATTCACGTGCTGTTCGAGAACAACGAGGACGATCGCTGGAACGCCGAGATCGCGGCCGCGTTCGGGTTCACCAGCCAGGCGCATTTCAGCCGCAGCTTCAAGGACCGGTTCGGCTACTCGCCGCGCACCGCCCGCAAGGGCGAGGATCGGATGCGGGACATGAGCGGCATGGGCGAACGCCCGGATCCGGAGATCTTTCGCGAGTGGATCAGGACGCTCGACTGAAGATCAGAGAGGTCGATATGGCTGGGCCGCGATGCGCGGCCCAGCCACGTCAGGTCATTCCGCCGGAGCGGCCGAGACCCCGGCATGCGGCATGTAGTGTTCGGTGCTGCGCCGGCTTGCGGCAAACAGTCCTGCCGCCATCACGGCATAAGCGAACGCCACGGCCGGGGTCACGCCGAAGCCGCCGCCGATCCCGACGGCCTCGCCATGCATGAAGCCGAAATAGGTCAGGATCGCGCCAACCAGCGCGAAGGCGGAGGCCTTCTCGAAGTCGCGCTCGATGATGAACACGCCGATCGCGCCGAGGATAAGGCCGCCGAGGATGGAGCCGCCGCCCATCACCTCCAGGCCGTGATAGAACACGCCCTGGGTCGGCAGCGCCGCGATCGCGGCGGCCTTCACCGCGTCGGCCTTGTCGGCGGCAAGCCCGCCGATCGTGGTCGCCGCCATCATGGTCGAGCCGAGCATCGTGTCGATCTGGAGCTTGGCCCAGGCCGCCAGATGCGGCGTAAGCGCCAGCACGATGGCCGGCGCGTGCTTGACCGGCGTGGTCTGGAACGCCTGCGCGCCGATCAGCATGCCGATATAGAGCAGGATCGGGGAAATCGCGACGACCGGAACCAGCGCCAGCAGCACCGAGATGATGCCGAACCAGGCCAGCACGACCACCATGATGCCGGTCGCGGCGGAGTAGCCGATGCGGCCGCCCATCGCCTTCCAGCCGGGATGGCCGATATAGACGGCGTTGATGAAGGGATTGCCCATCAGGCAGCCGATCAGGCTGACGACGCCGTCGGCGGTGAGCACCCGCGTGGTCGGATATTCGTCCCCGGCGGCTTCCGCGCTCTCGACATTGTCCATGGCCTCGACGAGATCATAGATGCCGAACGGGATCGCGGTGACCAGGATGATGCCGAGGAATTCGAAGCCGGAGAACACGTAGCCGAATGCCGGGATCGGCACCGAGAAGCCGAAATTGGCAAAGGCATCGCCGACGCCCTTGATGCTGAGACCGCCGAGACCCAGCCCGAACAGGTTCGAGCCCCAGGCGATGATCATGCCGACCGCGATGGCGACGAGGCCCGCCGGAATCCCCTTCGGATATTTCACCCCGCCGAACCAGCTGACGAGGATGATGGCGAAGCAGACCAGCCCGATCTGCGGCGTCATGTACATTTCGAGCGCAGGCCGCATCGAGATGAAGGTGACGGAGACGCCGGCCAGCGTGCCGAGCAGCGCCGCGCGCGGCGTGATCTTGCGAATGAACGGCGCGATGAAGCCGCCGATCATGAGGATGAAACTCTGGAAGAACACCCAGACCAGCCCCGCCGACCAGCCCTTGAGCGGATCGCCGGTCTTGAGCGTGATCGGCAGCATGATCACGAAGGTGACGATGAACATGTGCGGGACGCTGACGCCGGACGGCAGTGCGCAGACGTCGTCGCGGCCGGTCTTCTGCGCCAGCCTGTAGGCGAGATAGGCGTAGTAGAAGGTCGACAGGCACATCATCAGGCCGAGCGCGGGCAGGATCCGGCCGAACACGAGACTGTCCGGCATCTTCAGGACGAAGCGCAAAAGGCCCGTGAGCACGAGCATGTTGACGAGGATATTGGTGCCGAAGCCGAAAAACGCGTTCCAGTCGCCCGATGTCCAGAGTGCCGGCTTGAACTCGGACGTGCTCATCTCGGACTTGCCGGTGGTCCCCGTCAATGTGCTCATGAGATTCCCCTATGTGGCCGAAGTCTTCATCGCCTCCAGTACTGCGGCGGAGTCCGCGACCCAGCCGAAGATGCCGCCCTGGGCCTTGATCATCCTCAGGCCCATCTCGTGAAACTCGGGAAAATAGGATGCACAGCCATCCGAGATGACGACGCAGCGATAGCCGCGGTCGTTGGCCTCGCGCACCGTGGTGTTGACGCAGACTTCCGTGGTGACGCCGCACACCAGTAGATTCTCGATGCCGTATTTCTCCAGCACGTCGGTCAGTTCGGTCGCGTAGAACGCGCCCTTGCCGGGCTTGTCGATCACGATCTCGCTGTCGAGCGGATAGAGTTCGGGGATGATGTCGTGGCCGGCTTCGCCGCGGATGAGGATGCGGCCCATCGGGCCGGGATCGCCGATGCGCAGGGACGGCGCGCCGCGCTCGACCTTGGCCGGCGGCGCATCGGACAGATCCGGCAGATGGCCTTCGCGGGTGTGGATCACCAGCATGCCGGTGTCCCGCGCCGCCTGCAGCACCGCGCCGATCGGCTTCACGGCGCGCGCGAGCTGGCTGACATCGTTGCCGAGCGTCTCGCCGAAGCCGCCGGGCTCCATGAAGTCGCGCTGCATGTCGATGATCACGAGCGCGGTGCTTGCCCAGTCGAGCCTGATCGGCTCGGGTTCGGCGGTGATGACGCCCAGTGTCGTCTTGCTCGAGTTCAACATGACGCAGCCCCGCGAGAACTCTCTTTCATGGAGAGGTCTGCAAGCAGCGTGCCATTGTGTACAATTGCAGTTGCGCGCTGAGCGGGAAGGAATTCGTTGCGTACTCAGAAACTTACGCGCGTGTACGAAGCCTGCTCATTCGCTGTGCGACGACTTTGCGACGTGCATCTGCTTAAAGGATGAGCGCTCCTGCTAACCCGCTGCGCCGTAAAGCGCGCGATGCTCGTCCTCATATGGCGCATAGGAATCCTTCAGCGTCGCCATGTTGAGCAGCATGGTCGCGACCACCGCGCCGGCCCTGTCGAACACCCGTGTCTTGACCCAGGCACTTTCGGTGCGCCGGCTGCCGGAGAGCGCGACCACCTCGCGCTCGACTTCATAAGCTTCGTCGACGAAGAGCGGCCCCTTGACCAGCCGGATCTCCTGATCCGCAAACAAGCCCACCGCTGGCCCCCTGGCCCGCAACGGATCCTCCTTGGAGCGGTACTGGAACAGCACGCTCAGCATCTCCATCGGGATGATCGGCCGGCCCCAGGGATTCTCCTCGCTCGCATAATACGGCGACGTCTCGGTGATGACGGCCAGCTTCTGCCGGAGCGAAAACGGGTAGAGGTCACCCATGTTCTGATCGAACGCCATCCGCACGGTCTGGCGCTTGCCCGTCCGGGCCACCTTGACGTCGCGCAGGATCACGGGGTCGGTGAGCGGCTTGAGCTCGCCGAGCCGCGCCTCCAGCGCCGTCGACGCGTGCGGCTCGCCGACGGAGGCGGTGCCGCGCAGCACTTCCGTGCCGTCGCGCTTGAGCATCTGGATCTGGCACTGGCTGGTGCCCGGCAGCGGCTTCGACAGGATCGCCTGCACCTCCTCGCCCTCGTAGCAGACGCTGCGGTAATGCGCCGACAGGCAGCCGGTCTCGAACCACGCCCGTCCCCATAGCCGCTCGCCGAGCGGCGCGAACTGGCTGAAATGGGTCGGTCCCTCGATCGTGCCGCCCTTGAAGCCCAGCTTCTGCGCGGTGGCGTCGTCGTGGATCGAGGCATGCGCGTCGTAGGTCTGCGCCTGGAGCATCTGGCGCGGCTGGCGCCAGGGGCCGATCAGCGCGTCGGTGGTCTCGGTGATCGCGGTGTCGAATGCGTGTGCTGCCATGGCGTCCTCCCGGATGCAGCCATGACTAGCAGGAGCGCCACGGATGCGGCTAGCCGTATTGACTTCGCGCGCCCGTGGCCTTGACTGTCATACACCGCGTCGCGCCGCCGCGATCCTTCCCGCAGCGCAAACCCCATGCCGGTCACCAGACAAGGGACAACCGAATGACGCTAATGCAGGTCGAGCTCGACGACAAATACCGGCTCGAATCGAAGCGGATCTTCCTGTCCGGCACCCAGGCCCTGGTCCGCCTGCCCATGTTGCAGCGCGAACGCGACCGGCTTCAGGGACTCACCACCGGCGGCTTCATCTCTGGCTATCGTGGCTCTCCCCTCGGCATGTACGACCATGCGCTGTGGCGGGCGAAGTCGCACCTGCAGCAGCACGACATTGCCTTCGTTCCCGGCCTCAACGAAGACCTCGCGGCCACCGCCGTCTGGGGCAGCCAGCAGGTCGGCCTGTTCCCGGGCGCCAAGGTCGATGGCGTTTTCGGCATCTGGTACGGCAAGGGCCCCGGCGTCGACCGCTCGGTCGACGCACTCAAGCACGCCAACGCGGCCGGCACTTCGCGCCATGGCGGCGTGCTGGCGCTGGCCGGCGACGACCATGGCTGCCAATCCTCGACGCTGGCGCACCAGAGCGAGCAGGTGTTCGCCGCCGCCCTGATCCCCGTCATCAATCCGGCGACGCTGCAGGACTATCTCGACCTCGGCCTTTATGGCTTCGCGCTGTCGCGCTTCTCCGGCTGCTGGGTCGGCTTCAAAGCGATCAGCGAGACCGTCGAAAGTTCGGCGTCGATCGACAGCGATCCCGAACGCATCAAGATCGTCATCCCCGACGATTTCGAGATGCCGCCCGGCGGCCTCAACATCCGCTGGCCGGACCCGCCGCTGGAGGCCGAGAAGCGCCTGTTCGGTCCGAAGATGCAAGCCGTGCAGGCCTTCGCTCGCGCCAACCAGTTCGACCGCATCGTTCTGGATTCGAAGCCCGCGCGGCTCGGCATCGTCGCGACCGGCAAGGCCTATCTCGACCTGCGCCAGGCGCTTGCCGACCTCGGCATCACCGACAAGGACGCCCAGGATCTCGGCCTGCGCATCTACAAGGTCGCGCTGACCTGGCCGCTCGAGGAAAGCGGCGCGAGGCGCTTCGCGGAAGGGCTCCAGGACGTGCTGGTCGTCGAGGAGAAGCGCGGCTTCATCGAAGACCAGCTGATGCGCATCCTCTACAATATCGACGCCTCGCGCAGGCCGACCGTGACCGGAAAGCGCGACGAGAGCGGCGCGCCGCTGCTGCCCAGCGAGGGCGAATTGACGCCGACGATCGTCGCAGGCGCACTGGTGGCCCGCCTGCGCAAGCTCGGCCATCACAGCCCGGTGCTGGAACAGCGCCTCGCGCGGCTGGAGGCCTTCGACCAGCCGGTCCCCGCGAGCGCCCAGATCAAGCTGGCGCGCACGCCCTTCTTCTGCTCGGGCTGCCCGCATAACACCTCGACCCGCGTGCCCGAGGGCAGCCGCGCCATGGCCGGCATCGGCTGCCACGGCATGGCCCTGAGCATGCCGACCCGCCGCACCGATCTAATCTCGCATATGGGCGCCGAGGGCGTGAACTGGATCGGCCAGTCCCCCTTCACCACCGAGACGCACATCTTCCAGAATCTCGGCGACGGCACCTACACCCATTCCGGGCTGCTCGCGCTCCGCGCGGCGTCGGCCGCCGGCATCAACATCACCTACAAGATCCTCTACAACGACGCGGTCGCGATGACCGGGGGCCAGCCTGCCGAGGGCAGCTTCAACGTCGCCCAGATCGCGCATCAGGTATGGGCGGAGGGCGTCAAGCGCCTCGCCATCGTCTCGGACGATCCCGGCAAATATCCTGAGGGCAACTATTTCCCGCAAGGCGCGACGATCCATCACCGCCGCGAACTCGATGGCGTGCAGCGCGAACTACGCGACATCAAGGGCCTGACCGTCATCATCTACGACCAGACCTGCGCCGCCGAGAAGCGCCGCCGCCGCAAGCGCGGACTCTATCCCGACCCGGCCAAGCGCGCCTTCATCAACGAACTGGTCTGCGAAGGCTGCGGCGACTGCTCGCAGGCCTCGAACTGTGTTTCGGTGCAGCCGCTGGAGACCGAGTTCGGACGCAAGCGCCAGATCGACCAGTCGAACTGCAACAAGGATTTCTCCTGTGTCGAGGGCTTCTGCCCGAGCTTCGTCACCGTGCATGGCGGGACGCTGAAGCGGATGAAGACCTCGGCGGTCGATTCCGGCCAGTTGTTCGCCGACCTGCCGCTGCCGCCCGCACGTGAGCTGGACGGCCCCTACAACATCCTCGTCACGGGCATCGGCGGCACCGGCGTCATCACCATCGGCGCCCTGCTCGGCATGGCCGCCCATGTCGACGGCCGCGGCTGCTCAGCGCTGGACTTCACCGGACTGTCGCAGAAGAACGGCGCGGTGATGAGTCATGTCCGCATCGCCCCGAAGCCGGAGGACATCTCGGCGGTCCGCATCACCACCGGCGGCGCCGACGTCATTCTCGGTTGCGACATGATCGTCTCGGCCGGCCCGTCCGCGCTCAGCCGCGCCGAGCGCGGCGTGACGAAAGCCTACATCGATGCTGACCTGCAGCCGACCGCGAGCTTCGTGCAGAATCCCGATCTCGATTTCGAGATGGGCACGATGCAGACCGTGCTGCGCGATGCCATCGGCGAGCAGAACCTCGACATCATCGACGCGACCGGCATCGCCTCGGCGCTGATGGGCGACAGCATCGCCACCAATCCGTTCATGCTCGGCTTCGCCTTCCAGAAGGGTGCGATCCCGCTCTCGCTCGAAGCCCTGCTCCGCGCCATCGAGATCAACGGCGCGGCGATCGAGATGAACAAGCTGGCCTTCAGCTGGGGACGGCTGGCCGCCCATGACATGTCGCGGGTCCGCAGCGTGCTCCAGTTCAAGAGCCGGGCGAGCGCGCCGACGAAGTCGCTCGACGACATCATAGAGACCCGCGCCGCGTTCCTGACCGGCTACCAGGACAAAGCCTATTCAGACCGCTATCTTGCCGTGGTGGCCAGGGTGCGCAAGGCCGAAGCGGCCGTCGCGCCCGCCTCGACGGAGCTGACGGAGGCCGTAGCGAAGAACCTGTTCAAGCTGATGTCCTACAAGGACGAATATGAAGTCGCTCGGCTCTATACCGACGGCAGCTTCGACAGGAAGGTGTCGGAAAAATTCGACGGTGATTTCACGCTGAAGTTCCACCTCGCCCCTCCGATCTTTGCCAAGCGCGATCCGGTGACGGGACATCTGAGGAAGCGGGAGTTCGGCAGTTGGATGATCCACGCGTTCCGCCTGCTCGCGAAGCTGAAGGTCCTGCGCGGCGGCGCGCTCGATCCGTTCGGCCGCACCGAGGAGCGCAAGACCGAGCGCAGACTGATCGCGGACTATCTCGCGATGATCGACCAGCGCATCGCCGGGCTGAAGGCCGAGCAGATCCCGCTGCTGACGCGGCTGGCGCGCGTGCCCGAGACGATCCGTGGTTTCGGCCACGTCAAGGAGGCCAACATCAAGCTGGCCGCGGCCGAGACGGCGCGACTCGAAGCGGAACTGGAGAACAGCCGCTTTGCGGCGGCGGCGGAGTAGCGTTGAACACCGACTCCCTCAGGGCGTCATTGCGAGGAGCGAAGCGACGAAGCAATCCAGAGTTTCTCTGCCGCAAGAGCCTGGATTGCTTCGCTGCGCTCGCAATGACGGACATTGTGGATGCGGCGGCGACAAGAGCTAGACGTGCGCTTTCGCGGCGTTCGGCGAGACCACCCCACCCTCCGCCAGATGCCGCCCGGCGATGTACCCGAATGTCAGCGCCGGGCCGAGCGCGATCCCGGCAGCCGGGCAGTTCCCGTTCATGATCGAGGCCATGTCGGCGCCGCAGGCGTAGAGGCCGGCGATCGGCGTGCCATCCTCGCGCAGCACGCGCGCCTGCGCGTCCACCGTCATGCCGATCGCCGTACCGAGATCGGCTGGATGGATGCGCATCGCGTAGAATGGCGCGCGCCGGATCGGCGCGACGCAAGGATTGGGCTTGTGGCTGATATCGCCGTGATGGCGCTGATGGATGGTGCTGCCGCGCCCGAATTCGGAATCGCGCCCTTCCTGCGCGTCGGCATTATAGGCCGCGATCGTCGCCGCGAGTGCAGACGGGTTGACGCCGATCTTCAGAGCGAGCTGGGCTATATCGGCAGCCTCGATCAATTCGCCACGCGCCACATAACGCCGAACGTTGCGCGTGAAGGGCTCGATGCGGCCAAGACCATAGCGCCAGAGAAATGCACGATCGCAGATCAAGTGGAATGTCCGATCCGGCTCGCCAGGGCGGTCCCGCAGCATCGCGAGCACGAATTCATGATAGGACAGCGCCTCATTGACGAACCGCCGGCCGGCGGCGTTGACGGCGATGACACCGGGCTTGGCGCGGTCGGTCGCCATATGCGGGAACACGCCCTGGCTGCCGTCGCCACGGCGGAACAGCGAGGCCGGCACCCAATAGGCGGGACTGCTCGCGTCCACATTGAGCGCTGCGCCGATGCCGGTGGCAAGACGCAGCCCGTCGCCGGTGGCGGCAGAGTTCGTCGCCGAGATCATTCGTGTGGCAGCCGGAAACAAACGCTTGCGCAGGCTCGCATCATGCGAGAATCCGCCCGTCGCAAGCACCACGCCGCGGCGAGCCTGAATCACTCGATCTCGCGATCCATGACGGATCACCACGCCGCTGACGCGATCGCCCTGCATCGCCAGATCTTCGACATCGGCATTGAAAAGCAGATCGACCCGGCGCGCGAGCAGTGAAGCATAGAGCGCGCCGGCAAGTGCGTTGCCGAGTTGGAGCGTCGTGCCGCGCGGGCTGCGCAGCCGCTGCCAGGCATATTGTGCGACCAGGCGTGCCGCCCGCAGGGTGGAGCGCAGCGACATTCCGGCCCGGCTCAGATGTGGGACATCGAGGCGGTTGACCATCATCCCGCCGAACAGCGTGGACTCCGGCAGCGGTGAGCGCAGCCGCGCGAAATGAGCGCCCAGCCGTCTGCCGTCGAACGCCACTGGCTCCAGCACGCGTCCGCCCGCGGTCGCCCCCAGCCGCTCCGGATAATAGTCGGGATAGGCCTTGACCGGCTGGAGGCGAACGTCCGAGTTGGCTTCCAGATAGGCGATCGCCTCCGGGCCACGCGCAAGGAACGCCGCACGCAGGCCAGCATTGGCCGGCTCCGGGACCGTACCCGATAGATATCGGACGGCATCGGTGACGCTGTCGGACAGTCCCACCGCCGTCATCTTCGGATTGGCCGGGATCCAGACCATGCCCTCGGACCACGCCGTCGTACCGCCAACGAAGGCCGTCTTCTCGAGCACCAGCACGCGCAGGCCCTCGGTCGCGGCCACCGTCGCGGCTGTCATGCCGCCGGCACCGGCGCCGACGACCACGACGTCGTAAGAGTCTTGTGCCGGCATCATGCGGCAGGTGTCCGGAAGCGTGGCATGACTGCGTCATACTCCGCCAGCGGGCCGGCAGCTAGCGCTTCGGCTTGCGCTCGATTGGGTCGATATCGACGGCGCGCAGATGACCGCGCCGCAGCACGTCCATGGCGAGCCGGCGGCCGATCCGGTCGCGATCGAGCACGCGGATCAGATCGTCGACGCCGTTGATGTCGACGCCGTCCAGCCTGACCACGACGTCGCCGGGCAGCAGGCCGGCCTTCCCAGCTGGCCCATCCGTCTCGATCTGCATCAGCAGCGCGCCCATCGCGTTGTCGACGCCGGCCAGCACCGCATGTCGCCGCGGCACCGGCGCGGTCTGCCCGGCGACGCCGATATAGGCCCGGCGGACATAGCCGTGGCGGATGATCTCCGACAGCACGAATTGCGCGGTGTTGCTGGCGACCGCGAAGCAGATTCCCTGCGCGCCGCTGATGATGGCGGTGTTGATGCCGACCACTTCGGCATGCGAAGACACCAGCGGACCGCCGGAATTTCCGGGATTGAGCGCGGCATCGGTCTGGATCACGTCCTCGATCGTGCGACCGCTGACCGAACGGATCGACCGGCCGAGCGCCGACACCACACCGGCGGTCACTGTGGATTCGAAGCCGAGCGGATTACCGATCGCGATCACGAGCTGGCCGCGCCGCAGGGTCTTCGAATTTCCAAGTGCCGCATAGTGCAGATCACGCACACCGTTGGCGCGCAACAGGGCAAGATCCGTATCGGGATCGACGCCGAGCACCTGGGCGTCGCCGACATGGCCCTCGACGTCGCGCAGCCGGATCTCCCGGGATGCGCCGACGACATGGCTGTTGGTGAGAACGAGACCGTCGGGCGAGATCACGATGCCGGAGCCGAGGCCGCCGCGCTCGCGCCCGCTGGGTGTCTTCGGCCCGGTCTCGACCCGCACGACGGCGGCGCCGACGCGCTCGGTCACATCGATCACGGCGTTGGAATAGGCGTCCAGCAGCGCACGGTCGTCATCCGGCGCAGCCACTGCCGTTCGCGATGAGCTTGCGTCATCGGCGATGTCTGAGGTGAAATCCAGCATGGCAAGAGTCCTTGAGGCCCACACAGATGGTGGCCTCGGGCATCTCGCGCAAGTGGTCCGTATTGGAATGCCCCGCCAAGTGGCTAGGGCGCGCG
Organism: uncultured Bradyrhizobium sp.; assembly: GCA_964423245.1. GTDB lineage: Bacteria > Pseudomonadota > Alphaproteobacteria > Rhizobiales > Xanthobacteraceae > Bradyrhizobium. The sequence goes on from CAYREH010000003.1 coordinate 227,622, forward strand.
CCGCAGCGTGCCTCCCCGCGCCTTGACCGGATCGAGCAACGACCAGTCGCCATCGGGCAGCACATGGCCCTGCGGGAACGGCGCGCGCGGCTCGAGACCGAGCGAGCGCAGCACGCGATCATCGCGGTAGTAGCACTGCAGGACGACGCGGACGAGCGTCGCCGCGGCTGCGCCGCCGGTGCTGCGAAACTCCCTTGCGACCGCGTCGCGCCTGGCGGCATCGAGTTCGGCCAGAGGTTGGCCCGCTAGCCGCGCCAGATGCTCCAGCGCTGCCGCGACCAACTTGATGTCGCGGCCGAGCGTGGCAAGGATGTCGGCCTGGATTGCAGGATCGTCGGCGCCGGGAACCTTGTACTCGTCGCTGGCGGGAACGATCATCGCAGCGACGGTGCGGAGATCGTCGCGCTGCCGCGGCGTGAGCTTATGACTTTCGGACATGAGGGCCTCAATCGAACAGATTGGCGAGGCGCTGCTTCATCTGGTCGGCGATGTAGAGCGCGAGGGCCTGAATGGTGGAGGTCGGGTTCACGCCGCCGGATGTGACGAAGATGCTGCCGTCGACGATGAAGAGATTCTTCACGTCGTGGGTCCGGCCCCATTCGTTGACGACGGAGCGCTCCGGATCGGTCCCCATGCGGGCGGTGCCGAGCAGGTGCCAGCCGCCCCAGGGGATCGGCGAATTGATGCAGATGTCGGTTGCGCCCGCCGCTTCGAGCACCTCGCGGCCGCGGGCCAGCGCGTGGTCCATCATCTTCTGGCTGTTCTCGCTGATCGTGTAGTCGATCTTCGGCGCGGGGATGCCGTGGCTGTCCTTCAGGACGGGATCCAGCGTGACCTGGTTGTGCTCCTCCGGCAGGTCTTCGCAAATGGCGGAGACGCCGATGCGGTGGCCGTTCAGCTTGCGGAAGACGCGGTGATGATCGGGACCCCAGGGCAGGATGCCCTTCTGCTCGCTGACGACGGCCTCGAATACCGGACCAGCGCCGCGCACGAACTGGATGCCGTAGCCACGCACGAAGCCGCGCGAGAGATCCGTGTCGTAGAACTCCTTGCTCCACAGGCAGGTCGGCGGCGCGCGGTTGGAGTCGGTCGGCTCCTTCACATAGCCGTAGATCTGGGCATAGGGATGGAACATCAGGTTCTTGCCGACGAGGCCGGACGAATTGGCAAGGCCCTTCGGGAAGCGGCCGGACGCCGAGTTCAAGAGCAGCCGCGGCGTGCCGACACCGTTGCAGGCGATGATGACGACGTGCGCCGGCTGGAACTGCTCGATGCCGTCCTTGTCGTAATAGACCACGCCGGAGGCCATGCCGTTCTCGTCGGTGGTGATCTCCCGCACCCGGCAATGGGTGCGCAATTCGACACCGGCGCGGATCGCCTGCGGCCAATAGGTGATGTCGGTCGAGGCTTTCGCGCCTTGTGCGCAGGCCGGCGTGCAGTGGCCGAGATTGATGCAGCGCGCCCGGCCCTCATAGTCCATGGTCGCGACCGTCGTGTCGGACGGCCACCAGTGCCAGCCGAGCTTGTTGAGGGCCTTGCCGAGAATCGCGCCCGACAGGCCGAGCGGCTGTTGCGGCATCGGCGGATGGGTCAGCGGCGACAAGGGATCGCCCGAGAGCCCCGACGTCCCCATGATGCGATCATTCTCTTCGAAGAACGGCGCCAGCGCGTCGTAGTCAATCGGCCAGTCGTCGGCGACGCCGTCGAGCGTCTTCACCTTGAAATCGGAGGGATGCAGCCGCGGCCAATGCGCCGTGTACATCACCGTGGAGCCGCCGACCGCATTGTAGTTGACCACCTTGATCGGCGAATTGTCGTCGTTGATCGGATAGTCCTCAGGCCGGCCGCGCACATTGGGGCTCGATGACCATTCACCGTAGAACTTCGCTTCCCAGTCGCGCCCCGTGCTGGGATATTCCGCCGGCTTCATCCAGTCGCCCTGCTCCAGGCAGAGGATGTGCATCTTGGTCTCGGCCAGCGACCACGCGACGGCCGCGCCCGAGGCGCCGGCGCCGATGATCAGGACGTCCACGGGGTCTTTCATCGAAGCGTTGTCCTCCCGGCCTCGCCGCTCCCGGGCGATTCGGCCATCACGACACATCAAGCCGGCGAACGATAGGATCAGAGCGGGCCGCGAGTAAAGCCGTACGGCTGGAATGTCACACTTCGCAGGGCGCAGACCATTGGTGTTGCCCCATCCGAATGCTAGGAACGAGGGGAAAGAGCAATCCTAGCGAGACCGCATGTCCTCCCAGAATTCCTTTGCCGTCCCCCGCGCTTTGGCGCTCGTTTTGTTTCTCGCCTTGTCCGGACTTCTGGCCTGCCCCGGCCCGGCCTCGGCGCTGACGGCGGCAGCCACTGTGCGGGACGCCAATTCCATCCAGCTCGGCGACGTCACCTACCGCCTGGACGGCGTCGATGCGCCCGAACTGGACCAGGTCTGCATCGACGACCACGCCGATCCCTGGACCTGCGGTCTCGAGGCCCGCGATCAGCTCGCCAAGCTGATCAACAAGCGCGCCGTGCGCTGCGATGATGTCGGCCCCGAAAAGAACATCGGCAAGCGCCATCGCGCCATCTGCACGGCCGAAGGCGACAAGACCAGCCTGAACGAGCAGCTGGTCAAGCTCGGCTATGCCATCGCCCGCGAGCCGATCAAGGCGAACGTCAAGCCGGCTGCAACCGAAGCGAAGGCGGCGTCTGCCGGGATCTGGAAAGGCTGCTTTGTTGCGCCGCAAGAGTTCCGCACCGGCAAGAAGGACGGCGCGCTGCTCGGCACGGCGTGCCGCCCGGATCGCGACAAGGAAATCCGCGCCGTGCTGTTTCCGGAAGAGCTGACGATGCCGCCGAGCTGCAGCATCAAGGGCAAGCTCGCCGTGCGCGCGCGCGTTACCGGCAACATCGGCATCTATCATCTGCGCGGATGTCCGAGCTATCCCGCGACCACCAAGCCGGACCGCTGGTTCTGCTCGGAGGACGATGCGCAGGCCGCCGGCTTCCGCAAGGCCTATAATTGCCGCCGGCCGAAATGAACTAAAAATCAACCATCGGCTCGCGCGAGACAGTATTGATCCGGAATTGAACTGCGAGGGACGTTGCTGCATGTCTACAGCGTGCGGTAGCGCCTCGCGCTATCGCCTCCTTGGCGGCAATCCGGCTCTCGCCGATTGCTTTGCTCGGGCGTTTCCTCCCTAGACTTGGGCCGCTTGCCATCGCAAGCGGCTCTTCTTTTTCACGAAGCCACTCATGCTGATGAGACCGGGGCGAAGCGCCACTGACGCTTCGGCCAGGCGCTTGCGCATGCGTGTCACCGGCGTGCTATCGTGCCGAAAAACCAGGGAGAAGACGTCATGCGCCTGAACGGCAAGATCGCCATTGTGGTCGGAGCGGGGCAAAGTCCGGGCGAAGGCATGGGCAACGGACGCGCCACCGCGCTCACCTTCGCCCGCGAAGGCGCGCGGGTGCTGTGCGTCGATCATCGTCTCGACTCGGCGCAGGAGACTGTCGAGCTGATCGCGGCGACGCACGGCACCGCCGCGGCATTCCGGGCCGACGTCACCCGGTCCGCGGACATCAAGGCCATGGTGGCGGATGCGCATGCGCGCTGGGGCCGCATCGACATCCTGCACAACAATGTCGGGGTCAGCCTCGCCGGCGGCGATGCCGAACTGCTGCAACTGACCGAGGACGCGTTCGACCGCGTGGTCGCCATCAACCTGAAGAGCTGCATTCTCGCGGCCAAAGAGGTGATCCCGATCATGCGCGCGCAGAACGGCGGCGCCATCATCAACATCTCGTCGATGGCGGCGATCACCACCTACCCTTACGTCGCCTACAAGGCGACGAAGTCGGCGATGATCGCCTTCACCGAGCAGCTTGCCTACCAGAACGCCGAATATGGCATCCGCGCCAATGTCATCCTGCCCGGCCTTATGAACACCCCGATGGCCGTGGATACCCGCGCCCGCGAATGGCACAAGACCCGCGCCGAAGTCGAAGCCGAGCGCGACAGCAAGGTGCCGCTGCGGCGAAAGATGGGTACCGGATGGGACGTCGCCAATGCCGCGCTTTTCCTGGCCTCGGACGAAGCGAACTTCATCACCGGCGTGACGCTGCCGGTGGATGGTGGCGCGAGCGTGCGACGTGGGTAGCGCTTTGTGACCCACGCAGGCCGAGAGAGGCGAAGATCGCGCGCTCAGCGCGAATACGTCACGCGCCAGATCGTGCCGTTGCCATCCTCCGACACCAGCAGAGATCCATCCTTTGCCACGGCGACACCGACGGGCCTGCCCCACACCTCGGAATCGTTCACCACAAAGCCCGTGACAAAATCCTCGTACTCGCCGGTGACCTTGCCATCCTTCATCCGGATGCGGATCACCTTGTAGCCGGTCCGCTTCGAGCGATTCCACGAGCCGTGCTCGGCAGCGAATGCCTCGCCCTGATATTCGGGCGGAAACTGCGAGCCCTGGTAGAACGTCATGCCGAGTGATGCCGAATGTGGCTGGATCAGCACATCGGGCACCGTCACCTTGTCCTTGAGATCAGGCCGCGCGCCGGCGTGGCGCGGATCTTCGTTGCCGCCAACATAGAACCACGGCCAGCCGTAGAAGGCGCCCTCCTTCACGCTGGTGACGTAGTCGGGGACGAGATCGTCACCGAGCCCGTCGCGCTCGTTGGTGGAACACCAGGGCAGCCCGGTCTGCGGCTGGATTGCAAGACCGACGCAATTGCGAATACCAGTCGCGTAAATCTTGCGCTCCTTGCCGTCAGGGGTAAACGCCAGCACGGTCGCGCGCTCGGTCTCGCTGGCCCAGCCGGCGCCGAGCGGTTGCGTTTTCGCCCAGGCCTCCAACCCGCCCGGCGGCGAGCCCATGCCCTCGGCGACGTTGCTGAGCGAGCCAACCGAAACCAGCATACGCTTGTTGTCCGGCGTGAAGACGATGTCGCGCGTTGAATGGCCGCCATCATGCGGCAGGCTCGCGACGATCGTCTCGGCCTTGCCCCGCGCCTTGAGATCACCGGCCCGATAGGGAAAGCGGACGACGCTGTCTGTGTTGGCGACGTAGACCCATTGTGGATCGTTGCCGCTCGGGAAAAAAGCGATGCCGAATGGCCGCCTGAGACCACTCGCAAAGATCTCATTGGTGGCAGCGTTGCCGCCTTCGGCCGCTCGCAGCACGCGGATGTTGCCTGCGCCCGTCTCGGCGACGAAGACATCGCCGTTCGGCGCGACGCGCACGATGCGCGGACCGCGGAGGCCCTCGGCAAACAGTTCGATTTTGAAGCCGTTTGGCACCTTCAGTGCGGCATCCGGTGGACGCGGCACCACACGAGCGGAACTCGCAACCGAGCGCGTGGCCCCCGGCTTCACCAGATCCTGCGGCCGGATCAGCCGCACTGTGCCGGGCTTGTCGGTACGCCAGTCACCATAGGCGTCGATGCCTAGCAACACTGGTTCGGCGGTCGCGCAGCATGTCATTGCGCAGAACAAGCCCGCGGTGGTTGCAAACGATACTATCCTGCTCATCACGCCATAGCTCCCGAATCCGATCGCGACGACAATACCGATGCCCCCCCAAATGTTCACGGCGCCTTTCGCCGCCTGCCAAATCCCACGTCAGCTCATGCCCGCACGATGTGCATCATCCACGATGCCTCGTACTGGAAAACAGGCCGGATCGGTGCGACACATTATAGACGCACGGCCGCCGGTTGCGGCGATCAAGGCTGCGGCATTTTCGTCGCGACTGATGGGGTGATCATGTGGGGATCCGTCGTATCGGAATGGGCGAGCCTTTTGCTGCGCTGGCTGCATGTGGTGGCGGCGATCGCATGGATCGGCAGTTCCTTCTATTTCATCGCGCTCGACCTCAGCCTCAAGCCCAAATCCGACCTGCCGGACGGCGTGCAGGGTGAGGCCTGGCAGGTTCATGGCGGCGGCTTCTACCGGATCATGAAATATCTGGTGGCACCCAGCCAGATGCCGGACGAACTGACCTGGTTCAAATGGGAGGCCTACACCACTTGGCTGTCCGGCTTCGCGCTGATGGTGGTGGTCTATTATCTCGAGGCCGACCTGTTCCTGGTCGACAAGTCGATCCTCGACCTCACGCCCGTCCAGGCCGGACTGTTCAGCTTCTGCAGCCTTGCGCTCGCCTGGCTGCTCTACGAGGTCGCCTGCCGCACGGGACTTGCGCAGCGCGAACTACCGTTTGCGATCGGCGGCTATCTGTTCCTGGTCGCGCTGACCTATGCCTTCACCCACGTGCTGAGCGGCCGCGGCGCCTTCAACCAGATCGCCGCCATCATCGGCACCATCATGGTCGCCAACGTGTTCGCGGTGATCATCCCGAACCAGAAGAAGATCGTGGCAGCGCTGATCGCCGGCAAGGCTCCCGATCCGAAGCTCGGCAAGTCCAGCAAGGAGCGTTCGGTCCACAACAACTACCTGACCCTGCCCGTGGTCGTGCTGATGATCAGCAACCACTATCCCCTGCTCTACGCCACCCGCTTCAACTGGGTGATCGTCGCGATCATCCTCGCACTCGGTCCGGTGATCCGGCACTTCTTCAACGAACGGCATGCCGGCCGCAAATCGCCGTGGTGGGTGTGGGGCGTCGCCGCCGCCGGTGCGATCGGGATCCTGCTGCTGTCCGCAGCCGGCCCGCGCGAGATGAAGAGTGCTGCGCTGGCTGCACCGCCGACCGTCGCCAATGTCGAGGAGATCGTGATGTCCCGCTGCAGCATGTGCCATGCGGCCGAACCGGTCTGGACCGGCATCGTGACCGCGCCGAAGGGCGTGCTGCTCGATGCGCCCGAGCACATCCAGCGCAACATCCGCCTGATCGGCCGCGTCGCCGCCTGGTCGAGCGCGATGCCGCCGGGCAACATCACCGAGATGACCAGCGAGGAACGTGCGACGCTGGCGGCCTATATCAGCGCGCAGGCGCCCTGACGCCGAACCCCCGGGCGACTGAAATTGCACGTGTCCCGCCGATTTGAAAATGACTTGATCGCGTATCCGGCGTAGACAAGGCTGGCGGCCTCTGGCCGTTGCGACATCGATTGCATCCGTCCGGGAAATCACAATGGCTCTGAAGAACGTCATCGGTATCGACCACGCCGTGGTCATGGTGAAGGATCTCGACGCGGCGGCCGAGAATTACCGCAGGCTCGGCTTCACCGTCTCACCGCGTGGCACCCACAGCGCGCATATGGGTACCGGCAATTACACGATCATGTTCGACCCGGACTACATGGAACTGCTCGGGGTGCTGACTGCGACCGAACACAACGCACCGGCGCGAGCGTTCCTCGACAGGCAGGGCGAGGGCATCGAGCGCATCGCCTTCACCGCGGTCGATTCCGCCGCCGGCGCCGAGGAGATCCGCGCGCGCGGCTTCACGCCAATCGGGCCGACCGATTTCGAACGCCCGGTGACGCTGCCTGACGGCACGGTGTCGGCGGCGAAATTCCGCACCTTCATGTGGCCGACCGCGGAAGCGCCAGGCGGCGTGCGCATCTTCGCCTGCCAGCACAAGACCCGCGAGACGGTGTGGATCCCCGAATTGATGCGGCACGCCAACGCGGCCAAGCGGATCAAGCAGACGCTGATCGCAACGCCCGAGCCCGCGAAGGAAGCCGCACACCTCGCGCGGCTGATCGACCGCGAGCCGCAGCAGCAGGCAGACGGCGCCGTCGCCGTGACCTCGGGCGGCGATCGCGCCGACTTCGTCTATCTGACACTGGAGCAACTCGGCCGGCGCTATCCGGGCGTGGCGCTCGACGGCCTGTCCGAACGCGGCGGTGCCGCGCTCGTCCTCATCAGCAGCGATCTCGCAGCGACCGAGAAGGCACTGGGATCCGCGGCGGTGCGCAGCGGCGCGGCAGTCTGCGTGCCGCCGGCCAAGGCCAACGGCACCCTGCTCGCCTTCGTCGCGCATTGACGACGATCGGCCTCACTCGGCCTTGATGTCGGCGGCGGCGACGACCCCGGCGAGGTCCTTCGTCTCCTTGGCGATCTTGGCGGCGTAATCGGCCGGGCTCAGCACGCTGACGACGCCCTGCGAGCCGAGCTTGTCGGCGACCGCCGGATCCTTCGCGGCAGCGACGATCTCGGCGTGCAGCGTCTCGAGGATCGGCGCGGGAGTCGCCTTCGGCATGAAGAAGCCGACCCAGAACGAGATGTCGAAGCCGGGATAGCCGGCTTCCGCCACGGTCGGCACGTCGGGCAGCGACGGCAGCCGCTCGGCCGAGGACACCGCGAGCGCACGCAGCTTGCCGGCCTTCACCAGCGGCACCGCCGAGAGGGGATCGAACACCGCCAGCACCTCCTGCGCGAGGATGCCGACCTCGGAGGCCGCGCCGCCGCGATAGGGCACGTGGATCATCTTGATGCCGGCGCGCTGGCTGAGCAGCTCCATGGCGAGATGGGCGAGATTGCCGTTGCCGCCCGAGCCATAGGCGAGCGCGCCGGGCGCGGCCTTTGCCGCCGCGACGAGATCGGCGACCGTGTTGATGTTCGCGGTCTTGGGATTCTCGGGATTGACGACCAGCACCAGCGGCGCGGAGATCACGGTGGTCAGCGGCGCGAAGTCCTTCTCCGGATCGTAGCGAATGTCCTTGAACAGCGTTTTGTTGAGCGTGATGGTCGAGGAGTTGCAGGCCAGCATCGTGTAGCCGTCGGGCTCGGCGCGCGCGACGCCCTCCGCGGCGATCATGCCGTTGGCGCCGGCGCGGTTCTCGACCACGAAGGGCTGGCCGAGCTTGTTGCCGAGCCGGTCGCCGACGATCCGCGCGACGACATCGACAGGTCCGCCGGCGCTGAAGCCGACCATGATCTTGACGGGGCGCGCAGGATATTTCTGTGCGACGGCCGCCGTCGACAGCGCACAGGCGCAGACTCCGGCGATGAGGGCCAACAGGCGGGCCATTCGGTGCATGACGTCTTCTCCCTTGCCGCCGCCTGTCACGTGGTTCTTGGTGCGGCGCATTCCGGGGAGCATGAATAGCGGCCGCATCGATTTTCGCAATCGCGTTTGCAAGGCACGACCTGACGCAATTCCGCCGCGCGGCAGGCCGGAATCGAAAGCGCGAAAACAACCCCATGCAAAGTAGCCGGGCTGCCGCGCCGCACGATTTTCGAAAAACCGCAATGCGGTTTGACTCGTCGGGCAAAACAGGGGCATAATGCCATCATCGCAACACGCGTCGGCACACGGCTCAAGGGGCCGTCCAATGTCCCGGCCGTTTTGCGCGCAACCCCTTCATCCCCATCGAAAAACCGCATCCACGCACGGCAGGCGAACGCCTGCCCGCGCGCGCATGCGTCAACCTGTCGAGGAGCACCAGCAATGACCGAACGTCCCACCCGGACCAGGACCGTCGTCGCAGCACCGAAGGACCGCGGCCCTTCCGCGATGCCCCGGATCAGGCTCTACAAGCGACGGATCGCGATCGAGCACAGCGATCCGGATGCCGCCGACCGGCTGCTGGCCGAGGCCCTCGGCGCGATCGACCGCGACGCGCTGAACGGATTGATCAGGCAGCTCGCCAACGCCAGCGCGATGGGCGGAAGACCGAACGAAGACAACCTCGCCTTCATGATCTCGACGATTCGAAGCATCGCGCCGCGCGATTCCCTCGAGGCCATGCTGACGGCGCAGATGGTCTCGGTTCACCTGCTCGCCATGCGCTGCACGGCGCGCCTCGCCGCGACCGCCGACATCGAGCGGCACGAGGAGGCCTCGCGCGTGCTGACGCGCCTGATGCGGATCTTCCCCGCCCAGATCGAGGCCCTGAACCGCCATCGCACGGCCGGCGAGCGCACGCTCACCCTGAACAGCCTGCCGGCCCAGGACGAGCGGCGGACGATCGCGGGCGAAGCGGCGCAGGCCCCCGCCATGATCACGGCGGCGCCGCAGCCGGTGAGCGCGATCAGCGAGACGAACCACGACCGTTTCGCCGCGGATCACGTCCAGTCCGGCACGGCCTGATGGCCTTGCGCAACACGTGCGCGATGCTGGCGAGCCCGCGCTGCGGCGCCAGGACCCGAAACGGCCATCCCTGCCGCGCACCGGCGGCAGGCGGGGGCCGGCGCTGTCGCATGCATGGCGGCGCGCCCGGCTCCGGCGCACCGCCGGGAAACCGCAATGCCGTGACGCACGGCCTCACCACGGCGGACGCCATCGCCGAGCGGCGGGCGATCCGGTTTCTGCTGGAGGACGCCTGCGACGTTCTGGAGAAACTCGATGGCGTGCCGATGCCGGAGGCGGATCAACATGAGGCCGAGCCGTCGTCCCGAGGCACGACAACGTCGGGAACGCGAGACCCCTGATCACAGGCCGTCATCGTGACGCGAGAAGGTCACTCCGAATCGTCGCCAAACCACGTGCCGTGGCCATGGATCAAGGATCGCGCTTCGCGCGTCCGGGACGACGACGGAGGAACGGTTGATTGCGGCTGGCATTGGCGCGCTGCTGCCTCACGGCGCCGTCTCGAAAAACGCGCGGACGTCGGCGGCGAGTTCGCTGCGGCTCTTGCTGCGCAAATAGAACATGTGGCCACCGGTATAGGTACCGAAGAACAGCCGCCTGCGCGCGTCCGGTGTGCGCGTGGACTGCTCCAGCACGTAGCGCGACAGCAGATAGTTGGCGCCGAGATCGTAATGACCGTGAACCACCAGTGCCTTCAGGTCGGTGTTCTGCGCCAGCGCGATCGCAAGGTCGTCGGGGCCGCCGAGCGGAGACTTGCGATCCCAGCGCATGCTGACCGTCACATCAAGCGGGATATAGGGCCGGTCGGTGACGTAGTTCAGATCCTTCCGGACATAGTCCATGAAAGGCGACAGCAGGACGCCGCCGAGAATGGTGAGCGAGCGGTCGAAGACGCCATATTCGTCACGCTTCTCCGGCGTGGGATTGTCGGACGCCTGCGTGCCGTCATAGCTGTCGAGAACCTTGCCCTTGGCCGCGAGCAGGCTGAGGCCGAACACCTGCTCGGGCACCCGGCCGCGATGGCGCGCGACCAGCGCCGGATCGAGCCCGATGAGGCCGGCGACCTTGGCATAGAAGGCCGCCTGCTCCTGCGGCGTCGCCCGGCCGAGCGTGGCCAGCCCCGACACGTAGCCGGTCAGCGCATAGTCCTCGACGGTCTTGAAGGCGGCCGGCGTGTTCTCGATGGTGCTGAGCCCGTGATAGGCGGCGATGGCGGCCTGCGTCGGCAGCAGCGTCATTGGATGGACGAGCGTGTAGTAATGCGTGTCCTCGGCGACACCGACATTGAGGGCCGGAGAGATCAGGATCGCGCGGTTGAGGTTGATCGCGTAGCCCTCGGCGAGGATCCGCGTGAGCGCGGCGACGCGCTGTCCGCCATAACTCTCCCCCACGATGGCCTTCGGCGAGGACCATCGCTTGTTGACGATCAGCCATTGGCGAATGAACGTCGCGAGAAGATCGACGTCGCCCGCGACGCCATAGTAGGGCGCGGGGTCGCGGGGCGTGCCGTCTGGGCCGGGCAACATGCGGCTGTAGCCGGTGCCGACGGGATCGATGAAGACGAGATCGGTAAAGCGGATCCAGCTGTCCGGATTGTCCTGCAGCCGCGCCGGCACCGGGGGAAAGCTGCCGTCGCCCTTCGAGACGATCGTCTTCGGCCCGATGGCGGACAGATGCAGATAGATGCTGGCCGCGCCGGGACCGCCGTTGAAGACGAAGGTCACCGGCCGCGTCGCGGCATCCGCGCCGTTCATCGTATAGGCCACGTGGAAGATCTCGGCATCGGGACGCTCGGGATCCTTGCCGATCTTCATCATTCCCGCCGCAGCGCCATAGGCGGGCAGCGGCTGGGCCATCGCGCCCGAGGTGCCTTCAAAGGACACAGCCCAGGCAAGCGCAAGGAACACGAGCCCCCATCGTCGGACTGAAACGATCATCTGCGTCCTCCCTCCCGCATCAGCCTCGTCCGTTGAAGTCTAGCCGAAGCGCGGTTCCATGCCAGTTCTCCGCCCCGCCTATTCGATGATCTCGTCGACCCGGGACAGCAGCGAGGGCGACGGCGTGATGCCGAGCGATCTGGCCGCCCTGGCATTGAGGATGAATTCGAAGGCAATGGGTTGCTGGATCGGAAGACCCGACGGCTTTTCGCCCTTGAGAATCCGGCCGACATAGACTCCGGCCTGCCGCGATGCCGCGGCAATGCTGGCGCCGTAGCTCATCAGGCCCCCGGCGCGCGGAAAATCACCATAGGGCGAGATCGCGGCCATGGAATGCGACGAGGCGAGGGCTGCCAATTCGCGGCTGCGGGCGTTCAGAAAGGTATCGGCGCCAATCATGAGCCCGCCCACACGAAGCTCCTTCATCCTTGCGAAGACAGCTTCGAACTCGTTCTCGCTGCTCGCATTGAAGACGTGGAGACGCAATCCGAGCTTGCTCGCGGCCTGGGGAACATCGCGGAGCTGAACCAGCGCAATGGACGGATTGGTGGGATTGCTCAGCAAGGCCACCTCCGTCACGGCCGGCGCCAGTTCATGAAGCAGCTGCAATTGTTTCGGACCGAGATCGACGCCCATGGTGGTGACACCGGTGATGTTGGCGCCGGGCCTGTTGAGGCTCGCGACGAGGCCGGCGGCGACGGGATCGACCGCGATCCGGAACACGACCGGAATTGTCGTCGTCGCATCCTTCGCCGCCAGCGCGGACGCGGTGCCGCCGAGCACCACCAGGACGGAAATCCGCCGGTCGACGAGCTCCCGCGCCAGTCCCGGCAGTCGATCATTGCGCCCCTCGGCCCAGCGGTAGGCGATCTCGACGTTACGACCTTCCACATAACCGATATCGGCAAGACCCTGGCGAAACGCCACGACGCGGTCACGCCAGAGCGTTTCGGTCTCGCTGCCGAGAAATCCGATGACGGGCATGGCGGGCTGGGCACGGGCAACGGCCGGCAGGAGCGCTGCGCTCCCGCCCAGCAACGACAGAAATCGCCTTCGGTCGAACCGACGCCGCATGCCAGACATCGGGATAAAGTAGCATCGATGGAACAGGCGGCAATCCGTGATTTCGCCGCAGAGCGCGGTCCACGGTCAAGCCGGCGGCGGCACCTGATTGAGGAGTTGCGCGATCGCCGTCACGAGTTGCGCGGGCGCGAAGGGCTTCTGCAGCAGTACGCTGTTCGGCACGCCGTGCGAGGTCCATTGATCGGCCGCGGCGCCGGTCATGTAGACCACCGGAATCTCGGGATTGAGCTCACGGGCACGCCGGCCGACGTCCCAGCCGGTGAGTTCGCCCTGCAGGTTGATGTCGGTGACGAGGGCCCGGTAGGCGTCTTGCCTGTCCTGCAGCAGCGTGATCGCCTGCTCGCCGGACGCAACCAGTTCGACTTCGAACCCGCCGTCCGACAGAGCCCCCTGGATCATTTGCTGGATGAGTTGATCATCCTCCGCAACCAGGATGAGCAGTGGATTGTTCAATCGTGATGCCTCCAGCCGCGTCCGTGCGACGCAGGCCAATTCGGACAGCCACGTTCGGTTCCAGTCGTCGCGATTAATTCGCAGCGCTCGGGTCTCGGGGGCCCGGATGGCACGCCTCTCCAGGCGCGGACGCGCAAGGCACGAGGCCTCGACGGCACCTTCTATTCGGAGCCACCAGACTGCTTGGCTTCCCTGTCCATCCGCTCCGCCTTCAGGCGCTCGCGGTTCTCATGAAAAGACTGCTCGGCCTTTTCGTAGTCGGTCTTCGGCTTCACGTCCGTCTGCTTGAAATACGCGTTCGCCTTGTTCACGGCGCGGGAGTCAGGTTTCATCGTCGCTTCCTTGTGTAGCGGGCGGGACGATCGTCGTCGCCGCACGGGTCGGTTACTTCTCCAGGGACTTGTTGCGCGCCGGACGGTCGACCCGGTCGCGACTGAACTCCTCCGGACCGTTGAGCAGATCACGCTTGCGCGCGGCGCGGCCTGCCGCGGTCGTGGTGGTATCACTGAGGCGATCGATCGCCGCACCGGCCATGGTCCGGGCGCGATGCTTCTGTCCGCTGCTCCCGGCGGGGACCGCCAGACCGAGTTCCACCAGACGACGGACCGCTTCATCGAAGGCCGGCGCGTCGGGCTGGCGCCTGATCCAGGCCGCAATGGTCCGGCGCAGGATCGGCGTCGGCCGAAAGCCGGTCGCAGCGGGGGCGTCGTTCACGCCTCGACCCGCGCTTTGCTCGCCGCGTCGGCCGGACGCGGAGCGCCCGCCGCAGCCCCGGCTCCCCGCGGACCACCGACGCCGTCGCGCGGCTTCTTCACCGGAGCGGCGATCAATCCCTCGCGGATGGCCTGCTTGCGTGCGAGCTTGCGATGGCGCCGGATCGCTTCGGTCTTCTCGCGGCTCGTCTTGTCAGAGGGCTTTTCGTAGAACCGCCGGCGACGCATCTCCCGGAACACGCCCTCACGCTGCATCTTCTTCTTGAGGACGCGAAGCGCCTGGTCGACGTTGTTGTCGCGAACGAGTACCTGCACGAATGTTGCTCCCAGAGACCGGCCGTACCGATCTTCACATGATGGTTAAGGAAAGACGGCAGTCTTCAATCGCGCGGTCGAACGCAAAGGCGTCCGCCAGTCATCTGCGCTGTGAAGCAGGCTTCGTGCACACGCCTTCGCGTGTGTTCGATATGTTTTACCGGCCTTTCAAGGCCGCAAGACGGCTGACCGTGGTGCAATGTATGCGCGCCGTGCGTTCCGACGAAGGCATCGCACCGACCAAGCCTCTCTGGAGCATATGGGGATGCACAACCAGGAAGATAGTGGGCGCGCACCATATTTCGCGTTTTGCGTCCACCGTCGCGATACGCCCTTGTGCTTTGTCGCAAACAGGCCTACGGTACACGCATTCGATTAGCCGCTGTGCCTTTCTGATCGTGCCCGCGGGCTCCTTCCCAAAGACATCGTCAAGTTGAATTGAGGCGCGTGACGTCACGCGTCATGTCTTATGGAGAAGAAAATGTCGACAGGTACCGTGAAGTGGTTCAACGGCCAAAAGGGCTTCGGTTTCATTCAGCCGAACGATGGCGGCAATGACGTGTTCGTGCACATCAGCGCCGTCGAGCGTGCCGGTCTTGCCGGTCTCGCCGAAGGCCAGCAGGTCTCGTTCGAAATCAAGACCGACAAGATGCGCGGCAAGGTGAGCGCCGAGAGCCTCGCTCTGGTCTAGCGCCGTTTCCGTTCCGATGACATCGGAACGGGGTTCTACGTTGTTGTTTTGATGCGTTCTTCTGACGCGAACCGGTACCCGCTTCGCTCGAAAACGCATCAAGTCTCAGCGCCGTTTCACGGATGTACTGAAACGGCTATGTTGCCCGCTCGATCCCCGATTGAGCGGGCATTGACTGCTTGGAGACACGGCGACACATGGTCGGCAGGAAAACCAGCCCCCCTTCGCCCGCGAGTCTGGCGCGCGCCGAACGGCAGCGCCTAGCGAAGGAGGAAGGTGTCCAGGCCATGGTGGAGGTCGAGCGGCAGGCTGCCGATCTGCGCCAGAACATGCAGCGCCTGAAGGCCCTGCGCGAGGCGCAGGAGCGCGAAGCCCCGCCACCCGCCAAGGCCAAGAAGACCAAGGTTAAACGCGCACCGAAGACGAGCAAGGTCGCGCCCGGCTGACGCCGCCCCCCCGACATGTAGTCCCGAAACGAGGAGACGGCCCGATGGCGAAGAGCGTGCGGATATCTCCGGAAAAGGATTCCGGCGGCGGACAGGCGATCACCTTCCTGCTCGCGGTCGGCTCGATCCGCCAATTGTGCCGCCTGCAAACCGAGTTCCGGACATCGACACAGGCCTCCAGCTATCTCCACAAGCACAGAACCGAGTTGGAACTGCTGGCGCGCGAGAGCTTCGAGCGCGGCGAGCTGGAAGACGGCGTGATCACGCTGACATTGCCCTGAGGCGCGAAGACCGCCTCAATCGAGCCGGTCGATCTCGAACGTCTCATTCACCTCTGGCATTTGCCCCCTTCGTCGCGACCGTGCATGCGGCGTGCATCAGGACAGCCTGCGCCGCGACCGTCTGAGCCCGAGGCCCTGCGCCTGCGCCAGAGTGTCCGAGGGCGCCTCGCCGAAGATCGCACGATAGGCCCGCGAGAACTCGCCCATGTGGCGGAAGCCGTGCGCCATCGCCACCGATTTTACGGTGCAGCCGGGATGGCCGATGCCGAGTTGCCGGCGCGCGGCCCACATCCGCTTCAACTGGATGTAGGCGTGCAGGCGCATGCCGTGGATCGCGTGGACGGCGCTTTGCAGGGTGCGGACCGACACGGCACAGGCGCGCGCGAGAGCTTCGCTGTAGAGCGGTTCGGTCGGCATGGCCTCGATCAGTTCGTCGAGCCGGTCGGCGACTTTGCGGTGCCGGTCGTAGGATCCGGCGGACGCATCCGTGAGGACATCCGGCGCCAGCGCCTCGTCGAGCGTGCAGATGAGGTCCTCTTCGACCGCGCGGTCGATGCGCGCGAGATCCTCCGGGCAATCCCGGCAGGCGGAGGCCAGGCTGAAGAGGCCCAGCACGGCCGTGCGCAAGCGATCCATGTTGCTCTGGTCGACCCGCACATATTGCAGCCGCTTGTCGTCGGGCCAGCCGCGCTCGCGCATGTCGGCATCGAAGCGCAGCATCAGATAGGTGTTGGAACGCTGCTCGATCACCTCGACGGGCGTTCTGCCGCGCATCAGGCCGATGGTCGAATTGTCGACCGACTGGCCGTTGATCGTGCAGTTGAAGGCGACCGGAACGAAGAGGCCGAGCCCGCGCTCCGGTCCGAGATCGGCC
This sequence comes from uncultured Bradyrhizobium sp., assembly GCA_964423245.1. Taxonomy (GTDB): domain Bacteria; phylum Pseudomonadota; class Alphaproteobacteria; order Rhizobiales; family Xanthobacteraceae; genus Bradyrhizobium. The sequence goes on from CAYREH010000003.1 coordinate 244,413, forward strand.
TGCAGGTTCCGCGCAAAGGAACGCTGCAACACGAACTGGCCGTGCCGGCTCGCCAGCGTGCCGCGCGAGGCCAGGAAGTTGTGCGGATGCAGCGGCGTCGACGAGCCGCCACCCAGCACCTCATGGGCACGGTAGGCGTCGGGATCGCGGAAGTGTTCGACGTGAAGGACGGGCGATGGCTTCAGCCAGGCAGCAGGCATGGTCGTTCGCGACAATCCGGAACAGGGTTGCAACAGGCGGGCAACGGCCCCAACGCGTACGCCACCGAGCGCGACCCGCGCTCGATCGTTGCGCTCATCCTGGAGGTATGCCGTTAATCCCGGTTAAAATCGTCTATCGCTTTTGGGAAGAAACGGTATTTTTGACGACCGGAACCGCGATGCCGTTCCGCATCTCGCGCCCGCCTGCCTCGGCAATTGGCACGCTGCGCCCGATCGTGTAACCCGGCCCAAACCCTGCCGGGACGGACCGCTCATGACCACCGCCACCACCGACGATGTCGGCGAGGCCAGCCGTGCGCTGATCTTCGCTCTGGTGGCGCTCGCCTGCGGCCACATGCTGTCGACGCTGCTGCGCACCATCCCGGCGATCAGCCTCGATCTGATGGCGCGCGATTTCGGCATCCAGCCGCAGGCCCTGGCGAGCCTCACCTCGGTCTATCATTTCGCCTTCGCAGCCTCGCAGATTCCGGTCGGCGCGGCGATGGACCGGTTCGGCGTGCGGCCGGTGTCGCTGGCGCTGCTGGCGGGAACCGTGGTCGGCGCGATCGCATCCGGCCTTGCGACCGGCCCAGCAAGCTTCGCCTTCGGACAATTGCTGCTCGGCATCGCCACCTCGGGCATGCTGATGGGACCGATGACGCTGGCCGCCAAGCAATTGTCCGCGGTGCGCTTCGGCGTGTGGTCGGGCGCGATCCTGTCGATCGGCAATATCGGCATGCTGCTGTCGGCGAGCCCGCTGGCCTTCGTCGTCGACGTCTATGGCTGGCGCGCCGGCTTCTGGATCTCGGCGCTGGCCGGCCTCGGCGTCGCGCTCGCCGTGTTCGTGCTGGTGCCGCAACAGCCGGCCGGGCAGCAGGACAAATCCTCGCCGCTCGCACAGATGATCGAAGTGCTGCGGCTCGGCCTGTCGCGTCAGCTGCGCGGGCTGATCGCGATGGCGATGGTGGCGCTGGCGACGCCGCTGGTGCTGCGCGGCCTGTGGGGCGGGCCATGGCTGATGGACGTGAAGGGCCTGTCGCGGGTGGAGGCCGGCAACCAGCTCGGCGCCTTCACCATCGCGATGATCGTCGGCCCCGTCCTGATCGGCATGATCGACCGCAGCCTCGGCCGCCGCCGCGCGCTGGTCGCGGGGACCTACATCATCGCCGCCGCCCTGTTCGCGCTGATGGCGCTCGGCGCGCCGCATCTTGCGGTCTCGACGCTGTTCGGCACGGCGATGATGCCGCCCGCCTATGACCTCGTGCTGTTCGTGCTGATCGGCCTCGTCACCTCGGCCCAGCCGATGCTGTTCGCGATGGCGCGTCAGACCGTCGACGCGCAAATGGCCGGCAAGGCGCTCGCCGCGATCAACCTGGCCTTCTTTCTCGGCACCGCCGTGATGCAGTCGAGCACCGGCGCGGTGGCGGCGGTCGCGGGACTGCCCGCGGTGCTGCTGTTCATGAGCGCGGCGCTGGTGGCGGGCACGCTGCTGTTTCTGGCGTGGACACCGGCGCGGCGCGCCTGAGCCTGCCGGACTCATGCCGCGACATTGGCGGGGAACCCGGCGGAAGACGCCCGCGTTGGCTCTTCGAACCGAGGAGCACGCCATGACCGCCAAGTTCGATCCAGCCCCCACCGACAAGCATGCCGATTCGATTGAGACCGACCGGCACGGCGGCAAGGCCGACAACCAGCTCGACATCAGCCTCGAGGACAGCTTTCCGGCATCCGATCCGCCGAGCAGCACGCAGCCGGCGAAATCGACCGCGGACGACAGGACCGACAATGACGCGCCGGAGGCCGCCGCGAAAGACTAGGGCGCAGTCCCGGTCGTCGCTTCGAGGCCGAGCGGCATCCGGAACGTGAAACAGGTCGCTTCGTCGGTCGAGGTCACGTCGATGGTGCCGCCATGCGCGGCGGCGATCTGCGACACGATGTAGAGGCCGAGCCCGAGTCCTTGCGGATTGCCGCTCTCCTGCCCGCGCACGAACGGCACGAACAGCTTGTCCAGCATGGCCGGCGCAATCGCCGGGCCGTGATTTGTCACCGACAGCGAGAAGCTGTCGCCGGTCTGGACGCGGACCTCGATCGGTGTTTCGGGGCCGCTATAGTTCAGGGCATTGCCGAGCAGGTTCGACAGCAGCCGCGCCATGCGCTGGCGGTCGGCATAGACCGGCTTCGTGACGGCGAATTCGGCATCGATCCGATGCCGCGGATGCGTTGCGCGCATCTCGTCGATCACGTGCACGAGCGCCGGCTCGAGCGGCTCCAGCGACCGCGCCAGCGGAATCTGGCCGCCGAGGCGGCTGCGCGCCAGATCGATCACGTCGTCGATCAGCACCGCCATCCGCGCCGTGCTCTGCTCCATCATCGCAATCAGCGAGCGCGCGCGCTCATCGAGCGGTGTCCTGGCGAGGAGACGGGTTCCCGCCGCGATTGCCGCCAGCGGATTGCGCATGTCGTGTCCGAGCACCGCCAGGAACTGCTCCTGCAATTCGGCCGCTGCGCGGGCATCGAGCAGGCTCGCCTCGGCGGTCGCAACCCGCCTCGCCGCATCGAGATGCGTGCCGATCAGATCGGCGAACAGGCGGAACATGCCCATGATGCCGGGCACCTGGAGCCTGGCGGGCTTCGGATCGAGCGCACACAGCGTTCCGAAGAAACTGCCGTCGGCAAGAAAGATCGGCACCGAAATGTAGGACTGGAAACCGTACATCGCCGGCGTGTGATGATGGGCGTAGCTCTCATCCTCCGCAACGTGATCGATGACCACGGCCTCGCGCGCCTGGTGCACCTCGTGGCAGATCGTGGTCTCGACCTTCAGTTCGTCGCCGGCCGCAAGGCCGAGCCCGACCTTGTCGTTGGCGGCAAGGCAGATCCAGCGATCGCCAGTCACGCGCGCGATGGCCGAGAAACCAAGGCCCGTGACTTCGGAGACGACGGCCAGAATCGTCGGAACGGCGGTGATCGCCGCGACGGCGTCGATATCAGTCTTGAAGTCGTGCTCCATCAATCCGTACGGCGCCTTTATTGCAACAGCGAACACTATTCGCGCTCGCAACCTTGAAGTCAAAGATAATTGGTCGCAGCCGGATCCTCCCCCTGCACAGGAACGGATCGCGGGCACCGATCTTGGTTCTTCACTCAACACCATGGAGGACCACATGAAAAAGACGATCATCCTTGCCACCGCGATCGCCGCGATGTTCAGCGGCGCGGCATTCGCCCAGTCGAGCCAGGGCCAAGGCGCCGCGGCGGCCGGCGTCAACGGAAATGGCGCCAACGCGGCCGGCAGCCCGATGCAGAACGAGCGGATGCGCGACGGCACGACCGGCATGTCGTCGGGTTCCAGCGCGGGCGGCCAGAACGGCTCGCCGACCTCGCCGCAGACCAATCCGACCTCGCCCACCGGCCGGGCCTCGGAGGGCCAGACGGCTCCGAAGTGAAGTCTTCAGCTGGCGGCTTCGGCCGCCAGCTTCGTCTTGACGCCGCGTTTCGGACGCCGCGGCAAAATCGGTGACTCCTCACGCTTGTTTCGTCAACCGCAAGGAACCAGCCTCCCCGTGTCTACTTGGTCCCTGACAGGCAGGAGACGCGGTTGAAAATTCTACTTGTCGAAGACGAGCCGCTCATTCTCCTCGATGTCGAGCTCGGGCTGCAGGAGGCGGATCACACCGTGGTTTCGGTCACCAACGCCGACCGGGCCATGCATATGCTCGAGGTCCATTCCGTCGATGTCATCCTCACCGACATCGACATGCCCGGATCGATGGACGGGCTCGCGCTCGCCGCGCGGGTGAGCGACCTCTGGCCGCCAGTGAAGATCGTCGTGATGTCGGGCAAGCGCCGCCCGAGCCGCGCCGAGCTACCCGCCCATGCCCGCTTCATCGCCAAGCCGTTCAATTCGGCGGAGCTGCTGCAAACGGTCTGCGTCTGGTAGAAGCGCGCCTGCCGGCGACACGAGGTGCCGGCTCGCGCCGTGAGCGCCTAGCTGCGCCGTCCTGCTGCGCCGCCCAGAAACAGTTCCCATGCCTTCTCGAAGTACAACTTCCGCTCCTTCGGCCTTGCGAGCGGCCGGTAGCCGAACATGGCCAGCGTCGTCGGCCCGACGATGATGCTGTTGATGAGAAAGTCGGTCAGAAACTTGACGTCGCCCGACACGATGCGGTGATCCGCCTGGGCCTTCGTGACCGACGTCAGCAGCAGGGACATGATCTCGTCGGGCTCCGGCCTGGCATCACTGCCGGCGGCGACCAGGCTCTCGCTGGCGGCGATCCGCTTGAACGCCACCAGCTCCGGATCGAGGTTGATATCGAGCAGCAGGCTTGCCAGCTCCTTGAGCTGCACGAGGCTGTTCTGATCCGACTTCCCGACCTGAAGTTCGGCAAGACGCGCCATGATCCGCCGACGGCTTCGCTCCAGCACCGCGTCGAAGATTGCCCGCTTCGACGGATAGCGCCGGTAGATGGTGTCCTTGCCTGCTCCGCATTCCGAGACGACGCGCTCCATGGAGGTTGCCGCGTAGCCGTCCCTGGCGAACAAGCCCGCGGCAACCTCGAGAATCCGATCCTCGATCGCCAGCGCCTCGGCCTTGGTCGGCCGTCCGCCGCGGCTTTCACCGCCATGCTTCCTGACGCTCTTCCCGCGGCTGCTGGCGCGCTTGCCGGTCTTCACTGCCTGCTTCATCCCTTCTCCTGCGCGAATGCCGGAATCATCATCTGGAGTTTTAATAGTTCTAAACAGGCCAAAGCGCCAACCTCATAACTGGACAGTTCCGTCCCGTTTTGTTTTAAACCCGCCCGCAAGAATTGGGGTGAGGTTTCGACATGGGAATGACCGGGGGACCGCAGCGGACTCTGCGGGGTGCAGCGCTTCTGCTTGGTTCGACTGCCTTTCTGGCACTGGACGTGCCGGCTTCCGCTCAAACCACCACGCTGCCGCCGGTCACGGTGGACGCGCCGCAAGCCCCGCGATCGGCACGCAGCGTGGCCTCGCAGCGTCCGCAGACCGCCAGCAGGCGCAGCGCCCGGACAAGAACCAGTCCGACGGCAGCGGCCCCTTCCGGTGCGGTGGCGCCGGCAACGGACCGGCAGGATACGCGTGATCGCGTGCTCGCGACCAATCAGTCGACGGCGACGAAGACATCGACGTCCGTACTGGAGACGGCGCAATCGGTCACCACGGTGACCCGCCGGCAGATCGACGAGCAGAACCCGCAGACCGTCGGCAACGCCCTGCGCTACACCGCGGGCGTCCTCTCCGAGCTCGACGCGACGACCCGCTACGACAGCGTGTTTCTCCGCGGCATCGGCGGCTTCGGAACGGCGACCAATTTCGTCAGCTTCCTCGACGGATTGAAGCTGCCGCGCGGTCAGGCCTTTGCCGCGATGTCGATCGACGCCTTCCTGCTCGACCGCATCGAAGTCATCAAGGGACCCTCGGCGGTCCTTTACGGACAGATCAGCCCCGGCGGCCTCGTCAATCTGGTCAGCCGCCAGCCGAGTGACATTCCCTACAACGAGGCGCGCATCGAAGGCGGCAGCTACGGACGAGTCCAGGGCGCCATCACCAGCCAGGGCGCGCTGGACGCCGCGCATCAATGGCTCTACAGCATCAGCGCGATCGGCCGGATGTCCGATACACGCTACGACGGCGTGGAGGAGCAGCGGTACGGCGTCGCCCCGGCGATCACGTGGCGCCCGGATGCCGACACCCAATTGACCGTGTCGGGCTTCTATCAGCGCGATCCGAAGGGCGGCTATTTCAACTCGCTCTATCCGCAATCGCTGGCGCCGGCCGCGTATCGGCCATATCTCAATCGCAACCTGAACATCGGCGATCCCGGCTTCGACCGTTTCGACCGCGAGCAATCCGGCGTCGGCTACGTGTTCGATCGCCGGCTCAACGATGTCGTGAGCTTCCATTCGGCCCTGCGGTACGCGAAGGTCGATACCGATTTCCAGTCGCTCCAGATGGCGGGCGCGCTGACCGCGGCCGGCACCATTCCCCGCGCGGCGATCCGCTCGATCGAGAGCACCGACGGCATTGCCGCCGACAACCGCCTGCGCTTCGACTTCAGGACTTCAGGAATCGAGCATACCGTGCTTGCCGGCTGGGACCAGCAGAACTCGCGCAGTTCGTGGCTCTACCAGTTCGGCGGCGCGACGTCGCTGGACGTCGTGAACCCCGCCTATTACCAGCCGGTCGGAACGCTTTTCCCGTTCATCAACAACGACCAATCGCTGTCGCAGACCGGCATCTACGTTCAGGACCAGATGAAGTTCGGCGGCTTCCGCCTGACGCTGGGCACGCGGCACGACTGGACGGAGCAGAGCAACGACAACCGCATCTCCTCGACCAGGACGTCGCAGGCCAGCGACAAGCAGACCTATCGCGCGGGCCTGCTCTATCTCTTCGACAACGGGCTCGCCCCCTATGTCAGCTATGCGACGTCGTTCGAGCCGACCATCGGCGTGGGAAGCGACGGCCTGCCCTTCGTTCCCACCACGGGCGAACAGTACGAAGGCGGCCTGAAATACAAGCCGGCATTTGCCGACATGCTGTTCACGGCGGCCGTCTTCGATCTCCGCCAGCAGAACACGCTCACGCCGTCCTCGGTCGCGGGTTTCAGCGTGCAGCAAGGCGAGATCCGTTCCCGCGGCGTGGAACTGGAAGCGAGGGGCAAGGTGACCGAGAACATCGAGATCGTCGCGGCCTCGACGTTCCTCGACACGAAGGTGACACGATCGACCGACCTCACCGCGATCGGCAAACGCCCGCAGGCCGTGCCGACGCATTTCGAATCGCTCTGGGCCAATTACAGCTTCCTGACCGGCGGCCTCGCAGGCCTGACCATCGGCGGCGGCGTTCGCTCTGTCGGGCCCAGCTATGGCGACGACATCAACAGCCTGGTCTCGCCGGGATATGTCGTGTTCGACGCCGCCATCCGCTACGACCTCGTCAATCTCGTGCGGGCGTGGAAAGGCGCGGAGCTGACGCTGAACGTCACCAATCTCTTCGACAAGAGCTACTATACGAGCTGCAGTTCCGGCTTTTACTGCCAGTTCGGCAACGGCCGCCTTGCCCTGGCCGGCCTGCGCTACCGATGGTGATCGCATGATGTTGCCCTCGCCATGAGCGCCCGACGGCTCCGATGGTGGTCGCTGATCCACAAATGGAGCAGCCTGCTCTGCACGATCTTCGCGCTGCTGCTTTGCCTCACCGGCCTCCCCCTCATTTTCCACGAGGAGCTGGGACCAAATCCGGCGCTGGAGACCATCGCAGATCCCGACATCCGCGCGTCCGTCGACACGATGATCGCCGAGGCATTGGCAGAGCGGCCTGGCGAGGTCGTGCCGTATCTGTTCTACGATCGCGACAAGCCGATCGTGAAGATACCGACGGCAGCCAGCACGATGTCGGCGCCGGACACGTTCTTCTACAAGGTCTTTGACGTCAGGACCGGCAAGGCACTTGCGGTCGATCAGCCCAATGAGGGCTTCATCTATGTCATGCTGCGGCTTCATGCCGACCTGTTCGCAGGCGTGAAGGGTACGCTGTTTCTCGGCGGCATGGGCCTGTTGCTGGTCGTCGCGATCGTCTCCGGCGCGGTGCTGTACGGGCCGTTCGCGAAACGCCTCCAGTTCGGCGAGGTGCGCAGGCAAGGCAGCAACCGGCTGCGCTGGCTCGACCTGCACAATCTGCTCGGGATCATCACGCTGGCCTGGTTCGGCGTCGTCTCGCTGACAGGCGTGATCAATACCCTGGCCGCGCCGATCGAACTGGTCTGGCAATCGAACCAGCTCGTCGACATGGCTGCGCAAAGTCGGGGGCGGTCGCAAGGCGGCCCAATGGCGCCGGTCGATCTCGTGCTGGCCAGGGTCCGGGCAGCGGCACCCGACATGAGGGTGATGACCCTCGCCTTTCCGGGGACGCCGTTCTCGACACCCACGCATTACGCGGCGTTCCTGACCGTAGACACGCCGTTGACGAGCCGCATCCTCAAGCCCGCCATCGTCGATGCGACCAGTGGCGAGGTCGTCGCCATGCGTGACATGCCCTGGTACGCGACGGCGCTGTTCGTCTCGCAGCCGCTGCATTTCGGCGATTACGGCGGGATGCCGCTGAAGATCATCTGGGCGATCCTCGATGTCATCACCATCATCATCCTGGTCAGCGGCTTGTATCTGTGGATCGACAAATGGCGTTCAGGCGGTGCGGTGGCCGCCGAACCGGAACCAGCAACGAGTGAGCCACCGCGATGACATCGAACCGGCCGCGGCGCGCAATCTGGACCATCCCGGCCTCGCTGGCGGTCGTGACCCTGTTTGGCTTGCTGGCCGCCCTCGTCGGCGAGGGCGGGATCTGGTGGCCCCTGTCATGGGCGTTGCTGGCCGTACCCTGCGTCTGTAGCGGCGTCTATCTCATGCGAGGCCTGTTGCCACCGCACGAAGGCGATCCCGGTCATGCGTTGCGACCGTCTTGCGGAAAACCGCCGGGCGAAGGATGCTGATGTGAGCCGCACATCAAGGGACCTGCCATGCCTGTCGACACCAAAGCCGCCACCGACCGCCTCATGCGCTTTCTCGCCGTCGAGGGCGTGACCGGACAGGAGGCGGCGATCGGGCGCGAGCTGATGGCGGCCCTGAAGGAGAGCGGCGTGCCGGCGAGGGCGATCCGGCTCGACGACGCCAATACCCGCATCCCCGTCCCGACCGAGACCGGCAACCTGATCGTCGACCTGCCGGGCCGCGGCGCGCTGCACAACCAGCCCCGCATCATGTTCATGACACACATGGACACCGTGCCGCTCTGCGCCGGCGCCAAACCGAAGAAATCCGGCCGCAAGATCGTCAACGAAGCCAGAACCGCGCTGGGCGGCGACAACCGCTGCGGCTGCGGCGTGCTGGTGACGCTGGCGGCCGAACTCGAAAAGCAAAAGCTCGACCATCCGCCGATCACGCTGTTGTTCTGCGTGCGCGAGGAGAGCGGGCTCTATGGCGCGCGCCATGTCGATCTCGAGGAACTTGGCGCGCCGGAGATGGCCTTCAATTATGACGGCGGCGCGGCTTCCAATGTCGTGATCGGGGCGGTCGGTGCCGACCGCTGGAGCGTCGAGATCTTCGGCCGCGCCTCCCATGCCGGGGTCGCACCGGAGCGCGGCATCTCCTCGACCATGATCCTGGCGCTGGCGCTCGCCGAGGTGAAGGCAGGCGGCTGGTTCGGCAAGGTCGTGAAGGGCAAGAAGCAGGGCACCAGCAATGTCGGCCCCGTCACCGGCGGCGAGGGCCGCCCGGCGGGCGATGCCACCAACGTCGTCACCGACTACATCCATGTCCGCGGCGAGAGCCGCAGCCATGACGGCAAGTTCGTCCGCGAGATCACCAAGGCCTACAAGGCCGCGTTCGAGAAGGCGGCGAAGAAGGTGACCAACGTGCAGGGCAAGTCCGGCAAGGTGAAGTTCAAGACCGAGACGGATTACTATCCGTTCCGGATGAAGGACAGCCAGCCCGTCATCAAGCGCGCGGTTGAGGCGGTCTCCGCGATCGGCGGCACGCCGAACGTCCGCACCGCCAATGGCGGCCTGGACGCCAACTGGATGGTCCGTCACGGCATTCCGACCGTGACCTTCGGCGCCGGCCAGAACGAGGCGCACACGGTCGACGAGTGGATCAATCTCGACGAATACGACCGCGCGTGTGCGCTGGCACTGCAGCTGGCGACGATGCGGTGAGCAGCTGGAACGAGGCTCACCATCAGTCTCCGAACCTGACGGGAACGGAGAGCAATATGCTTCCGCCACCAGCGATATCGGAGGGCGGCGGCGGCAAGGGGCTCGCACGGCGGGCCAAGGCCACCGCTTCCTGATCCAGGATGGGGTCGCCTGACGAGCCGAGCAGGCGCGCCGCCCCGACGCGCCCGGAACGGTCGATGCTGAAGGCAACGGTTGCGGTACCGCGGCCGCCGCCCGGCGGCAGGCGCTTGTGGCGATTGAGCAGCGCCATCACCATGCTGCGCCAGCTTGCCGGCGAGACCGACGACGACGTGCCTGCCACCGGCGCGGCGTTGATCGATGCAAGCCTGGCATCGGCCGCCTGTGGTGCCGCCGTCGCAGGCGCATTCTGCGCCGATCTGGTCTCCGACCTGCTTTTTGCGGACTTCGGGCGCTCGGGCTTGCGCGGCTGTTTCGGTTTCTGTTGCGAGGGCGTGAGATGCGCCGGCTGCGCCAGAACGGCCTCAGCCTTCTTGTCGGGCAGCGGCGGCACTTCAAGCTCAGTCTCGACGCCCAGCCTGACATCCGGTTCAGGCTCGGCAGGCTCGTCCGGCTGCTCGGCTGGCGTTGCGGCCTGAGACATCTCCATCCTGGGGCCCAGCGCAACGTTTTCCGGCGGAGTCTGGGGCGCCTCGGCCACCGGCGCCATCTCGATCATGATCGCGGCAGGAAGCTCCACGGCTGCGGTCGCCGGAGCCAGCCAGCTCATCGCCGCATAGACGCCGCCGCCGTAAAGCATCACGACGCAAAGACCGGCCAGCGACCAGCGCAGCACGACGCTCGTGAAGGCCTCGTCATCGCAACGATAGTTAGGCCGCAGTTCCGCTGATCGCGGGTGATCCTCGTCCTTCATCGCGGCTCCCGCGGCACGGCTGGCGCGGAGCCGGTCAGCGTTTCAAGACCGACCAGTCCAATCTTGAGATAGCCGGCGTCGCGGAGCAGATTCATCACTTCCATCAGTTCGCCATAGGAGACCGCCTTGTCGGCGCGCACGAACACGCGCTCGTCGGTGTTGCCCTGGGTTCTGCCGTCGAGCGCGATCTTGAGCGCGTCGCGGCCGACGGGGTCGTTCCCGAGAGCCAGGCTGCCATCGCTCTTGACGGTCAGAAACACGGGCTCGCCGGGACGAGGCTGGGGCTGGGCGTTGGACGAAGGAAGGTCAACGGCGATATCCACCGTCGATAGCGGCGCGGCCACCATGAAGATGATCAGCAGCACCAACATGACATCGATGAACGGCGTGACGTTGATCTCGTGGTTATCGGCGAGTTCGTCATCCCTGCCGCCGGCTCTGAGGCTTCCCGCCATTGTCCTACTCCGCGGCGATCTGTACGGAAGGCGCAATGGACGGCACCTTGCGCATGTCGAGATCGCGGCTGACGAGCCGCTCGATGCCGGCTGAAGCATCCGCCAACAGCCGCCGGTAACCCGTGATCGCGCGCGCGAATACGTTGTAGATGATCACGGCCGGAATCGCGGCAACAAGTCCGAGTGCCGTCGCCAGCAAGGCCTCGGCGATCCCCGGCGCGACGACTGCGAGATTGGTGGTCTGCGACTGGCTGATGCCGATGAACGAATTCATGATTCCCCATACCGTACCGAACAGGCCGACGAATGGCGCCGTGGCGCCGATCGTCGCCAGCAGCCCCGTGCCCGCGGTCATGCGCTGGCCGGCCCCGGCCTCGACTCGCGACAGGCGCGAGGTGACGCGATCATTGACGCCACCACTTCCGCCGTGATCGAGCACCGGAGCGGACACGCGCACTTCGTCTGCCGCCTCCCGCACCAGGACAGCGGCCGTACCATCGTCGTCCGCAAGGGAGATCGACGCTTCGCGGAGCGTTCCGGCCGCCAGTATCTTTGCGATGCCGGCCCGCAGCCGGCGGCGCGCCAATGCGAGTTCGAGGGCTTTCGCCAGCCACACGGTCCATGTCATCAAAGAGGCGAGTGCCAGACCGATCATCACGCCCTTCACCACCACGTCGGCCGCAGCGAACATACCCCACGGCGACAAATCACGTGGCAGGCCCGGAGCCGACACAGACGATGAAGCGGGCTTGGGCGTCCCGGGTTTGGGCGTCCCGGGTATCGCTGCTCCCAAAGGCTCACTCATGGGTGTGCCTTGTCCCGAAGGCGGCGCACCCTGCGTCGTAGACGGCCGTTCCGGCGCCTGGGCAGCAACAGGGGCAGCCGGGATTGCCAATGCCACTGCCAACATGAAAGCGGCCGCCGGCCGCACCACCGGCACCTTTCCGCGCGAAGTCCTGCCTTGAGACTGCATCATCATGTCCCTCAGAAGCGATAGCTCAGTCCAAGCCTGACCATCGGGATGTCGACCTTGCTGAGCAGCTTGCGGCCGGTGACGGTGTTGCTGGTGACGGGATAACCGTAGCCGTTCGCGATCATCACGCCGGCCCTCGCATCGGGGAACGAAAACTCGGCCTCATCGAATCTTGCGAGCAGATACTCGCCCTTCAGCGACCATGCGCCGCCGAAGGCGAACTCGGCACCGCCGCCGATCGCAAATCCGGTGCGCGTCACGGCGGCACTTTCCGTGAAGGCGGAAACGGTCGTGTTGACGGGCGTGAAGAACCCGGAAGAGGTCTTGGCGCCGACATATTGCGTGCGCTCCTCGTTCTGCCGCATGAAGGCGACGCCGCCGGTCGCATAGACCATCAGCCGGTCACTGAAGCCGTAGCCGAGCCGGCCGCGCACGGTGGAAATCCAGGGGACGCTGCTCTTCTCCACGGCTTCGTACTGCCGCAGCCGGAACAGATTGTCGCCCGTCGCCCCGCTGGAGCCTTCGGCCGCATACGTGACTTGCGAACCCGAGATCTCGGACTTGGCGATATCGGCTTCGATGCCCAGGATCACGCGGTTGCCGAACTCATGATTGTAGCCGGCGTGAAGACCGAACGAGAGTGCATCGACGTTCAGGTTCGGCGTCTCGCGGCCGGGATAGCCGGCGGTCGAACCATCCCCTGCGGTCATCCGTCCCCTGAACTTTGCAAGATCATAGGCCGCGTTCACGCCGGCATAGAATCCACCCCAGCCGGCAACTGCCGCAGGCGGACTGAAGAGGCCGGCCAGCGAGATCGGAGAGAGCGGCTCGTTGCCGCCGAACTTGCCGGTCATGCCGAGGCGGAGCGTGCGCCCCGGGCCAGGCTGCTGCACGAGGCTGAGCGGATCGACATAATATTGATCCGCCAGATTCTCGACGGTGCCCCAAAGCGTGATGTCCTTCGACAGCTTGTACTCGGCGAAGACGTCGAGCAGCCAATAGGGATTCCAGTCGATCGGTGCGATGATGGCGGCCGCGCCGTATTGCACGGCACCATGGCCGATGGAGCGAGCGCCGTTATAGGTCACGCGCCCGCCGATCGTGAGATCGTCATTCAGCAGCTTCTGCGACACGGTGAGATTTGCGGAATACTTCGGCGGAACCTGGTTGGCCGCGTAGTCACCCGACAGGGTCGAGTTCGAGCACGTCGCGGAGGTCGGGCAGAACTCGACGTTGAGATAATAGTTCGCGGTCAGCTCCGCCATGAATCCGCTGTTCTCGTAACGCCCAGAGAACTCCAGGCCCGAGAAGCGCGCGCGGTCGATATTGACCACCTGAAGTCCGGTATAAGTATAGCCGTAGGTCGGATCGACGAACGACTTGCTCACGCGCGCGACATAGTTGCTGACGTCCCAGTCGAAATATCCGAACTTCAGCATGACCTTGTCGCGAGGCGAAAACAGGTCCTCCTTGATCAGATTGGTGCCGACCTCCCAGTTGCTCGAGCGCTCGGGACGCAGGGCTGCGTTGGGGATCAAGCTGTAGGCTGCGACCGATTCAAAAAGTGTCGGCATGCGCAAGGCGCTGGAGTAGTTGGTATAGAACTGCACTCCCTTGGCAGGCTCCAGCACGACGCCGGCGGACGGGCTGTATCCGCCGTCCTCGCGCTCGGGCTGCGGATTGACCTGCGTGGCATTGGCGATCTTGCTGCGGTCGTAGGACCAGTAATGGGCGTAGCGCAAGCCCGTATTCAGCGTGAGCCAATCGACCGGCTTGTAGGCCACCTTGCCGAAGCCTCCGACTTCCTCCCGACTGCCGTTGCGGGACGGAATGCCCAGATTCAACTGGTCGCTGAACGGGAGCGGCGACGTCGTCTCGTTGAGATAGGACGCGCCATAGTCGAGATCCAGCGAGCCGAAACGATCGAGCGAGACATGCGACTTGTTGCTGACGTCGCCTCCCCACATCTTGCTGTCGTTGCCGGGAAGGTAGTCATAGGGAAGACCGTAGGTCTCCGGCGGCACCGCGCCCAGGCTCACCCGAGCCGGCGTGCGCACAGTGAGACTGGTCATCCACAGATTGGCCTTGAGGTCGACCAGACCGTTGTCGTCGGGCTTCCAGCGATAGCGCACGGTCCCCGTGTCCAGCTTGGTGCTGTCCTCCTGCGCCTGTTGCACGGCCTGACTCCGCGCGCTCGAAAACAGCGATGCGACGACGTCACCTGCCTGGCTGCGATAGCCGGTGTACCCAAATTGCAAGCTGTGCCCGTCGTCCGAGCGGATGGTCGCCTTTGCGAGATACGATTCCGTCTCGAGCTGTGTGTTGAGAACCTGTTCGCCCGCGCGATAGCTCGAAAGACCGCCGTTCTGGTACACGTGCGCATACGATATCGGGCTGGGCGGGTAGTAGCAGAAGCCACTCGAGTAACAGAGCGGTTGCGGACCGGTATCAATGACCTGCGCGCCCGGACCGTTCTTGCCGGCGAAATAGTTGCCCTGCTTGCGATAGGCGTAACCCCAGAGCAGGTCGTAGTTGGCTTCCTTGACGGCAGCCACAGCGCTGGAGGATCCGCTGGTCGGATCCATCCAGCTGGGCCGATCGATGCCGGAGGCCGAGGCCGTCGGCACAGGATAGGGCTGGGGATCGCTGAGATATGGCTGCGGCCAGGTGTAGCCACCACGGTCGCCGGGCCGCGGCGCAGTCGTGTTGGTACCGAAGCCGCTCTTGACCCAGACTCCCCATGTCTCCCCCGGCTTCACGACGTCGTCGGCACTGAGCGTGCGCATCGCCACCGAGCCGGCAATGCCGCGCGAGCTGGCATCGGAGCCCTTTCGGATGTCGACGCCGGCCAGCAGATCGGGGTCGACGAAGGTACGGTTCGAGATGCCCTGATAGCCCTGATAGACGGCCAAGCCGTTCTCTGCGCCGTCGACCGTCACCGCGACACGGCCCATGCCCTGCATGCCGCGGATGTTGACGTCGATGCTGCCGCCGCCATTGCGCGCTTCGCCGGACATCACGCCCGGTGTGCCGCGGAAAATGTCGGCGGGACTGGAGCCGCGGAAGCGCTCGATCGTCTCCTGGGAGATATGGCTTACCGGCGCGGGCGTCGAATACGGTGCGTCTATTGCGGAGACACGTCCGCCAGAAACGTGGACGGTGTCGAGCTGAATCGCGCCGGCCGGCATCTCGGCGGCCGCCGCTGCACCCGCGCGCTCGATCGTCACCGTACCAGCATTGGTGAAGCGATAGCTCAGGCCGGATCCAGAGAGCAATCGACCAAGCGCGTCCGACGTCGGCAGCGTGCCGCTCACGCCAGGCGAATTGATGCCGCGCACGATACCTGCATTGACGAACACCTGCATTCCGGTTGCCGTGGAAAAGCGGACGAGGGCCTGCGACAGGGATTGCGGGGGGATGTCGAACGGCACGGAGGCCGTGGACCTCACCGGCGCGACATTCGACTGAGCGATCGCCGGCGTTTGAAGCGCATGGATGGCAGCGAGCGCCGTCGTCGCCATCAAGACTAGCTTCAGCGGATGACGCAGCGCTCCCGTTCGTGCCGCGTTTGCGCTCGATCCATATTCGCCAATCCTGTTTGCCTGCATCGCCCTACCCAAATGTCCCGCGAACGGCGGGAATACGGAGGGCTTGCAACTGGCCCTCACTGAAATCGACACGCGAGAGGGCAGAACTGATGACCGGGCAGGCGAGCGTCGTGTTAGAATCGCATCAAACTGAATAGACGACCGTGAACAGCGGTCCGGCCCGAAACAGCCGGATCGGCAATGTGTTCGCAAGAGTCAGCAGCGCGTTGTCGAGCTGCCTGCTGCTGAAGATCGCGGTCACTGGAATCTCTCCGAGACGCCGGTCCGTGAGAACGATGCGTCCACGCCTGTAGCGCTCGATCTCCGCAAGCACGCGGCGAAGGGGGACGTCCTGGAAGATGATCTGGTCGCGCCGCCAGGCCTCCGTCACCACGAGGTCGGCCGGGGCCAGCGTCGCCGGCCCGCTCGAGGCGAAGCTGACCTGCCATTCCTTCTCGACCGTCATCGTGGGAAAGCGCCCGCCCACGGTGACGGCACTCTCGCTGACGGCGGCGGTCACCTCGCCATCGACATGTTTCACGTCGAACCTCGCGCCCAGCACCGTCATGGTGGCGCCCGCCACATCGACAAGAAAGGGAGTCGGATCGCTTCTGACGTCAAAAAAGCCCTGACCACGATGGAGCCGGACCCGACGCAAGGAAGGGGTGAAGTCGACCGAGAGAGCGGAATAGCTGCCGAGTTCGACGGAGCTGCCGTCCTGCAGTGCGACAGTGCGCCGCTCGCCCGCATCGGTCGTGTGATCCGCGAACAGATCTTCGCGACTGCGGACATGAAGTGCGGTCGCGCCGATCAATCCGGCGACGCCTCCCGCGATCACATTGCGACGACTGAACGTGCGCTGCGAACGGCGCAGTTGCTCGATCTCGGGCTTGACGATATCGATCCGCATCCACAGCGACTCGGCACGGGCCATGGCGGCTGCGTGCGCCGGATCCTGGTCCAGCCAGGACTGAAAGGCACGGCGGTCTTCGGCCGTCGCATTCACGTCTCGCATCCGGACGAACCATTCCAGCGCCACCATGACCACTGGATCCGTCGATTCGACGCGCATGACTGTCCCCAATCACCGAGAGATACTCGTATCGACGGTCGGATCCCTTGCGAAAACCCGATCCCCGTTAATAATGACACTTCAAAACGATCAAGTGAGGATCGGCCGGGACTGATTATTTCTGCCCAAGACGCCGGTCGAGGTCGGCCAGGGCACTGACGATCTGGGTGATCACGGTGTTCCGCGAAACGCCCTGGCGGGCGGCAATTTCGTCGTAGCTAAGGCCCTCGAACTTGTGCAGAACGAAGGCTTGCCGCCGCCTAAGCGGCAGGGTCGCGACCGCCTCGAGAACGCGGCGCAACTCGCAGCGATCGATCACGGTGCTCTCCGGAGAGGGCCGCGGGTCGGCGACGGCATTCAAGTCGGCATCCGGCAGCACGACTTCGGCACGCAATGCGGTGTTACGCATGTGATTGAGCGCAAGATTGCGAACCGTCACTGCAAGATAGGCGGGAACATCCGCGACATCGCCGCGATCCGCACGGTCCATCAGCTTGACGAACGCCTGTTGAACCAAATCCTCTGCCGTCATCCTGCTCTGGACGAAACGCTTGACCAGTCGCTTCAAGCGTCCTCGTTCAGCGACATACAGGACGGCAATGTCGATCGCACGGGCACTCATCGGGCCTACTCGAACAAGGCCGCCACAGCGGCGGGCCGCAGATAGGCCTAATGGCTGATAAATAGGCATGCAAATACAATAATTTAGATGGCCTCTAACGTCCGCACCGCGAGGCCCACCGCAGGCTCGATGCACAACGGAGAGCATCCCTTGCCGCGGCTTGCGAGCCGCGTGTATCGGGCCTGCCCAGTTGCGAACGGCTGTCCGCCCTCCCGTCATGCCGTCAGACGCCGCGCAGGGCGAGATCGCCGGGCTCGAACTCATGGCCTGCCGCGTGCGCGCTGCCGAAAGTGCCGAGGGCCGTCGGCTAAACCTGGACTGCGAGCCACTCCAACGGACTTGATGCGGGCCATCCATAATCCGCTATGGTGGGCATAGCCGGACCTCCCCTCGCGAAGGACTGCCCTTGACCCCCGACCTGCACCAGAGAGTGACCGCGTGGCGCCGGCATCTGCACGCGCATCCCGAATTGTCGCTGCAGGAGACGGCCACCGCCGCTTTCGTGCAGGAGAAGCTGACCGAACTCGGTATCCCGTTTGAAGCCGGCATCGGCGGCCATGGCATCGTGGCGACGCTGACGCGCGGACACGCGCGGAGCCGCGTCGGCCTGCGCGCGGACATGGACGCGCTGCCGATCGCCGAAGACACCGGCCTGCCCTACGCCTCGACCAGCCCCGGCGTGATGCATGCCTGCGGGCACGACGGACATACCGCCTCGCTGCTCGGTGCGGCCGCACTGCTCGCCGCCGACACCGGCTGGAGCGGCACCGTCGACTTCATCTTCCAGCCGGCCGAGGAGGGCTATGGCGGCTCGCGCGCGATGGTCGCGAGCGGGCTGTTCGATCGCTTCCCGATGCAGCGCGTGTTCGGATTCCACAACTGGCCGGGGCTTCCCGCCGGCACGATCGCGGTGCATGACGGCGCCGTGATGGCGGCCGGCGCGCGCATCGGCATCACCATCGACGGCCATGCCGGCCACGCCGGCATGCCGCATCTGACGCGCGATCCCGTCGTCGCGGCGGGTCATCTCATCGTGGCGCTGCAATCGATCGTCTCGCGCAGCGTCGATCCGCTCGATACCGCCGTGCTGTCGCTGTGCACGCTCGAAGGCGGCACGGCGCGCAACCAGATCGCCGGCCGCGTCGCGATCGGCGGCACGCTGCGCTTCCATCGCGAGGCGGTGAAGGACATCCTGCTGGCGCGGATCGAAGAGGTCTGCGCCGGCATTGCGACGAGCTTTGGCGTCAAGGTGACACCCGACATCGTGATAGGCGTCGGCGTGGTCGTGAACACGCCCGAGGAGGCGGCCCTGGCGCGGCTCGCCGCGGAGGCGACCGGCACGTCAGTGCGAAGCGACCTCGCCCCCAGCATGGCCGGCGAGGATTTCGCCCACTACCTGCAGCAACGGCCCGGCGCCTTCGTCTGGATCGGCAACGGCCCCTTGCGCGACGGCGCCGAACTGCACGGCCCGCGCTACGATTTCAACGATGCGATCCTGCCGGTCGCGTCGGGATGGATGGCCGAGGTCGCCAAGAAGGCGCTGGCGGCGAACTAGATAATTCCGCCCTGCCTGAGCGCTGCGATCTGCGCCGCATCGTACCCGAGTTCGCCGAGCACGGCGTCGGTGTGCTCGCCGAGCGTCGGCGGGCGCGTGGCAATCTCGCCTGGCGTCTCCGACAGCCGCACCGCGGCGCGGGCGAGCGGTGCCTGTTTCGGCAGGCCGGGATAGTCGACCTCCTGTAGAAAACCGGCCGCGCGGATGTGCGGATGATCGAGCGCCTGCTGCGGGCTCAGCACCGGCCCGGTCGGGATCATCGCCGCGCCGAGAATGTCGACGGCCTCCTGCGTGGTACGCTCGGCGCACCAGCGCGCCATGCGCTCGCTGATGACGCGGCCGTTATTGCCGCGGCTGATGTCGTCAGCAAAGCGCGGATCGTTCAGCCAGACGTCCTCCTCGCCCATCAGCTTCGCCCAGCGCCTGAACAGCGGCTGGCCGGTGACCTGGCACAGCACCCAGCCATCGCTGGTTCGGTAGATATCCACCGGCGCGGCGGTCTGGCCAAGATTGCCCGTGGGCACGCGATTGACGTTGATGACGGCCTGCTCGATCAGCGTGGCATTGGTGAAGGACAGGGCGGTTGCGAGCAGCGCGCCCTCGACGATCTGGCCGCGACCGGATCTGGCGCGCTCCATCAGCGCGGCCAGCGTGCCGAAGGCGCAATGCAGCGCGGTTCCGAAATCCACCCAGTTGACGGCGGCGCGGTAGGGCGGATCCCCGGCGCCGGTCATGTAGACCGACCCCGACATGACCTGTCCCACGCCATCGAAGCCGACGCGGTCGGACCAGGGGCCGGGTCCACCGAAGGCCGTCGCGGTGGTCAGGATGATGTCCGGCTTGATCGCCTTCAGCGAGTCATAGTCCAGCTTCATCGCGCGCAAGGTCTGCGGCGGCAGATTGGCGACGACGACGTCTGCCGTCGCGACCAGCCGGCGCATCACGTCCTGCCCCTCCGGCTTCATCGGATCGAGCGTGATGCACTTCTTGTTGCGATTGATCTGGAGGAACAGCGCGCCCTCGCCACCTTCGCCCACCGGCGCGACGAAGCGATCCTCGCTGCCGTCGCGCTTCTCGACGCGGATGACCTCGGCGCCGAACTCGGCCAGCAAGGTCGCGCAATAGGGCCCCGCGATATAGCGCCCGAAATCGAGCACGCGAATGCCCTCAAGAACTCCCGCCATCGCTACGCTTCCCCTTGCCTTCGATCTTTGTTGGTCGCCAGATTACAGCGCGCGGGCCGCGCCGCAAGGGCACCGGATGGCTCGCCCAAAGTCCGGCACACGGGAAATGCGGACGGCAGCGCGCGGCTCAGGACTCATCGAGCAGTTCGAACAGTTCCTCGACCCGGTCGAACGGGGCCTCGCGCAGCGGGCTGTGATGGATGACGCGATCGCCATCGCGCTGCAGGCCCCGCCCCTTCGACTTGCGCAGCCGTCCCGGCAGGAAGGTCGCGGCGGCCGCCCCGGGGCCGACGTCGAGGCGGATGATGCCCCGGCGCTTGCACTCCAGCCGCAGCCGCGCGGCGGTGAAGAAGTCACGCGCCATCTGCGGCAGCGGACCGAAGCGGCGGGCGGTTTCCTCCTCGAGATCGTCGAGCTCGTCCTCGCTGCCGCATCGCGCGGTGCGCGCGTAGAGTTCGAGCCGCACCGGCTCCGACTGCACGTAGCTCTCGGGAAGCATGTCCGCGATCGGCAGATTGAGGTCGGGCACCCACATCTCGAGGCGGCCGTCGGCGACCTTCTCGGAGGCCATCTTCAGCAGATGGCTGTAGAGCACGGGCCCGAACACCTGGACGTGGCCGGATTGCGCCTCCGAAAACAGGTCGCCCGCGCCGCGGAGATCGAGATCGCGCGCGCTGATGGCAAAGCCGGCGCCCGGCCGGCTGAACTCCTCGAGCACCGAAAGGCGCTTCGCGGACTGTCCGGACTGCGTTTCGGTGAGCAGATGCGCAAAGGCGCGGATACCGCCGCGGCCGACACGGCCGCGCAGCTGGTGCAGCTGGGCGAGGCCGAACTTCTCCGGCCAGCACACCACGATCGTGTTGGCGCGCGGGATGTCGAGACCACTCTCGACGATGTTGGTGGCGAGCAGCACGTCGGCACCGCCCTCGACGAATTCCATCATGCGATCGTCGAGCTCATCGGCCGGCAATTTGCCGTGCAGGCAGACGATGCGCAGATCCGGCGCCACCGCCTGCACCCGCGCCAGCATCGGCTCCAGATCCTGGATGCGCGGACAGATCAGGAAGCTCTGGCCGTGGCGCCGCTGCTCCCGCAGCAGGGCGGATGCGATGGCGGCATCCGACAGCGGCGCGATGCGCGTGGCAACCGGCAGCCGGTGCACCGGTGGCGTCGCGATGACGCTGAGATCGCGGAAACCGGCGAGGCCCGCGGCCAGCGTCCGCGGGATCGGCGTCGCGCTCATCCACAACGTATGCGCGCCCTTGGCGAGCCCGGAGAGTTTCTCCTTCTCGGCCGCGCCGAAATGCTGCTCCTCGTCGATGATGACGAGGCCGAGATCGTCGAACTTCACGTCCTTGGCGGTCAGCGCCTGGGTGCCGACCACGATCCGGGTGCGGCCGCTGCGCAGGCCTTCCTTCGTCTCGCGCGTCTCCGGGCCGGAGCTGGCGCGCGACAGGCTGCCGACCTCGATGTCGAACGGCGCGAAACGCTTGCGGAAGGTCGCGACGTGCTGGCGGGCGAGAATGGTGGTCGGCACCGCGATCGCGACCTGCTTGCCCGAGAGCACGACGGCCGCAGCCGCCCGCAGCGCCACCTCGGTCTTGCCGAAGCCGACATCGCCGCAGACCACGCGGTCCATCGGATGACCCGAGGCGAGATCGTCGAGGACGTCGGCGATGGCTTTGGCCTGATCGGTCGTGGTGGAGTAAGGAAAGCGCGCGACGAATTTCTCGTAGGCCGATCCTGGCGGAACCAGCTTCGGCGCATGACGGCGGCGACGCTGGCTGATGTGCTTGGCGAGCGCCTTGCCGGCGACCTGGATTTCCTGTTCCGCCTCGGTGCGGCGGGCCCACCAGGTGCTGCCATCCGCCTTGTCGAGCGTCAGCCTGCCGAGCTCGGCGGCATAGGGCCACATCAAGGCGAGGTCGGCCGGCGGCACCAGCACCGCGTTGTCGCCGGCATAGACCAGCCGGATCATCTCGCGCGGCGTGTCGGCCCCGGTGTTCACCCGCTGCAGGCCACCGAGCACCGCAAGGCCGCGCCGGAGATGGATCACGACCGTTCCCTGCTCCGGCGCGTCCGGATGGTCGAACGCCGCCGTGAGGGCGCGCGCCAGAGGCTGCGGATGGTGCGCCCTGCTGCCAAGCACGTCCGCAGCCGTCACGACGACGAGGGGCCGCCGTCCGGCGATGACGAAGCCGGCATCGAGATCGGCGAGCACGGCTGCCGCTTCGTCACGGCCCTCGGCCACCGCGGTCCAGTCGGCGCACCGTTCGGCCTTCACGCCGCTCATCCGCTCCATCGCGCGCAGATCCTCTTCCTGCGCCGCGACAAAGACGAGGCGCGACCCGGCGCGCCTGGTCTCGTCGACATAGGCGCGGAAGGCCTTGCGCGAGGAGGTCAGCTTGGAGAAATCGGGCGTGCCGCGGAACGGCGACGTCTGCGGCAGCACCTTCATGCCCCTGGCAAGCTGGGTCCAGTCGCGCCGCCCGAGATAGCCGCGCTCCCGCTCGGCGCGCGGGGCGGCGTCCTCGATCGTGCTCAGCCAGGCATCGGCATGCACGGGCACCGCCGCGTCCGCAATCCATTTGGCCTGTCCGCAATAGTCGAACAGCGTGGCGCGCTTGTCGCGCTTGCCGAAGGCGAGGCGCTCCGACATCGGATCGACCGCGAGCTCCCTCGTCTCGAAGATGATCTCATGCTCCTTCGGGTCGAACGCCACGATGCGGCGGATGGCGCCGCCGGAATGCTCCACCCGGAAGGGGCCGAGGGCGCCGGCCGGAAAGATCTCGAAGGTCTGGCCGTGAAACAGCGCGCCGCCCGGATAGTCCGGCTCATCCTCCAGATCGTAGCCGAGCCCCTCCAGCCGGGCGCCGAGTTCCGCCTCCGAAAAGCTGCTGCCGACCTTGAGGGTCAAGCCGAGACGCGACAGGCTCGCAGGCGGCGGCAGGCGCTCCATCACCGCTTCCGCGGTGGACACGAGGAAGACCGGCTTTTTGCTTTTCGCGAGCCGGGCAAGGACGGAGGCGCGCCGCCCGGCGAGTTCGCGCGAGGGCTCGAGCTGATCGAACGGCAGGGTATTCAGGCGCGGAAACACCAGCACGTCACAGGCAGGATCAAGCGCATGAAGGATACTGCCCAGCCGCTCCGCGCGGCTCTCGGTCTCGGCGAGAAAGACGATGCCGCCACGGCCGGCCTGCCATTGGGACAGCAGATGAAGCGCCAGCATGCCGAGCGGCGACGCGGTCGAGATGGCCGGGCTTGACGCAACCGAACCTTTTTTCGGCGATGGCTTCAAGGGCCGGGCCGTCTTGGCGGTACGTGCACTTTTGGAAGTCCGCGCCTTCTTTGCGAGCTGCGTCGTCCTGACCGCCTTCGCTTTCCGGTCGGTCTGCGACTTGCTGGAATGCCTCACGCTCATCCGTTTCCGTCGTCGATGCCGCCCACCGAACGCGAGCGCCGACGTCATTTCCGATTCGATTTGATCGCCGATCTGCTTAGGGGATTTGCGCCGCGAACGCACCCCTCCTTGCGCGTTTGGCGACAGGTAAAATCCTTGTGCGGCACGATGGCCGCACCACTTATCGAGGATAAATCCCGTGCACCCCGCCTGCGTTCCCGGACCTCCCGCAGAGACCATGCGCGCCTGCGATGCGCGCGCGCCAGCGTGCGGCCATCGGTTGAAATCCGCTTCGGCTTCTCTTATCTGAAAGTCTGGTTGCAGAGGAGCCACGACATGGCGGGATCAGCGGCGCTGTCGCTCCGATCATTCATCATCCCTGTCGCGCTCGGAGCATTCATGGCGGTCGGTCCCGGCAAGGCGTCCACGCTCGACGATTACCGATGGAAAAATCGCCTGCTGGTCGTCGTCGCTCCCGGCAGCGGTGCGGAGGCCATGGCCCAACGTCACATCTTCGAAGCCGCATCGAGCGGCATGGCCGAGCGCGACATGGTTCTCGTCGAGGCGCTCGACGACAGCGCGCGCTCCAGACAGATCCGACAAAGGCTCTCGGCCGACGGCAGTCGCTTCAGGGTGTTCCTGGTCGGCAAGGACGGACATGTCGCCTTTGCTTCGGAAAGACCGGTGCCGGCGGAGATCCTGTTCGGCAAGGTCGACGCCATGCCGATGCGGCGCGACGAGATGCGGCGCGGGCGCTAGGACGCGACGGATCGAGGACCGATGTTCAGGATCGGCGTTATTTCGGATACGCACGGGCTGCTGCGGCCGAGCGCAGGGCGCGTTCTGGCGGGGGTCGATCACATCATCCATGGCGGCGATATCGGGCGTCCCGAGCTCATCCCGGCGCTGCGGCAAATTGCGCCCGTCACGGCGATCCGCGGCAATGTCGACGTGGGCGACTGGGCCGCCACCTATCCCGACACCGCACTGGTCAGCCTCGGCGGGCGCACGATCCACATCCTGCATGACCGCAAGACGCTGCAGTTCGATCCACGCGCGCGCGGCATCGACGTCGTCATCAGCGGGCATTCGCACCGGCCCGAGATCGAGACCATCGACGGCGTGCTCTATCTCAACCCGGGCAGCGCCGGGCGACGGCGCTTCAGGCTGCCGATCACGCTCGCCACGCTCGAGGTGGGCCCGCAGGGCATGCGGGCTGACATCGTCGATCTCGGCGAGGGCTGATCGCCTGCTGCCGGCGCGTTGGAACCTCCTTGGCCGCTGCAGGTTGGCGCTTCATGCCATGACATGGAGGCCTCTCTTGGAACGCACGATCATCGCAGAATTCGACACGCGGCGCGGCGCGGAACTCGCGGTCGAGCATCTCGTGCAGCAATGCGGCGTCGCGCGAACCGACGTGTTCGTGCAGCCGGCCGGCGGCGCCAACACGACCGGAACACGCGCGGCAGGTCCGGACGCGAAGGCCGCACCTCGCCCGGAAGGACATCAACCGCATGAGGGCGCAATCGAGGTCTCCGTCGATTTTCACGGCGAGGATCCCGACAGAGTTGCGTCCGCCCTGAAGGAAACGGGGGCGACCGCCATACGGACGAAATAAGGAACTTGGCGGGGGCGCTCAGCGCACCAGCGGCGCCGCATACTCCGCCACCAGCCGGACGAGATCGGCCTGCCGCGCGGCTCCCGTCTTGTCGAACAAGCTGCTGACATGGCTCCTGATCGTGGTCTCGGCGACGCCGAAGGCCGCGGCGATCTCGGGAATGCCGCCGATATCGGCGATGGCAATCAGCACCCGCAATTCGGTCGGAGTCAGCCTGAATGCCTTGCCGATGGACTGCGATGCCGACGGCATCGCGAGGGTCGCCTGACGCAGGAAGAGCGCGGCGGCGGCCGTCGGCACCACCCCGGCGCGGCGGCGCTGCCCGGAACTCAGCGGCAGCACATGCGCGACATAGCGCGTGCCGTCGCTCCCCGCGAGCGGCATGGCGATCCCGCGGACGCCGAGCGCGGCATCGCCCTGCGCCGCGCTGATGAAGACCTCGCGTAGCGCGCGGTCGATCTGGGCATTGCACGCCGTCAGGCGTCCCGCCACGCAATGCAGGATCGCGTTCGCGGCAAGAAGCTCCGAAGCCGCCGTATTGGCGTGAATGAGCCGTCCGCCGCCGTCGACGAGAAACATGGCCGCCTCGAGCCCGTCGAGCGTATCAACGAAGGTGGCGATTTCCGCCGCCTTGAATTCGAACATCCGGCCGATCACGACCGCGCGCCTGACATGCGGCGCGATCAGGCGGATATTGCGCCGCGCCCGCTCGTCGGCGACGCCGTCGTCGGCATGGCGAAACACGCCGAAGATCGCAGCGCTGATCGTGGTCCGATCGACAACGGTGCTGAGGAAGTCGACGAAGCCTTGAGGCGCGGCCCATTGGCGATAGAATTGCGTCTGCGTCAACTCGCTCATCGGGATCAAGTCCGTAGTCGCGATCGGTTCATCGAGGTCGCCGCGAAAATGCGCTGCTGCGGCGGGATAGATCTCGCCGAACAATTCCACCGGCAGCGGCCGCAGGAAGCCGAAACTGTGCGGGATCGCGGCGTGCTGCACGCCGACGTCCTTGCAGAACAGTCCGCCGCCGGTGCCGCCGACGAAGCGGGCCGCCCGTGCAAGGGCATCTTCCCAGCGTGAAGGATCGAGCGCCGCATCGTAGACGGCGCCGATCAGATCGCTGAGCTCCAGCTGATCGCCGAAACGAGCCGGCACGGACAATGGCTGAACCGAATGTGGGTTGCGCAGATGATTCATTGGGTATCGCAAAAGTGTCGACACGAAGACAACCCCATTGCCAGCCGAGAATTCCCCCGGGTGGGAGGCTGTTTCGACGAAAGATGCACTTTTTCCGAGTCACAACCGGGCCGGGAGCGGCTCCTTCTCCTCCAAACCTAGGAGACGCCGACCGCCTCAGCTTCCTTCATGCAGGAAAATATGAGCGGCGGAGTATGGCGCGGCGAGACACCCACCGGCCACCTCGCGCGGGCCCTGCGCCGTTCCGCCATGCGTGTCGATGCGCTCCGCGCTCGTCACGCCTGCGACAACACCGGCGCCGCGATGGCCGACAACGCTGAGCCTGAGCCAGGCGATGTCGGCCGGCGTCGGGCCGGGAATGCTCGCAGTCACCTTTCCGGTGATGACGCTTCCATCCGCGCTTTCCGAGGTCGGATCGGCATAGTGGTGACCGACGGTCCTGCCCTCCGCCATCAGGATCGCAATCGGCTCGCGAAGGTCCAGGTCAGCTTGCCGTCACTGCCGGTCTTGCATTGGTAGATCTACCCGCCTTGCGCGGACAGCGTCGCGACGACTGTTCCGTTGACGGCGATCGATCCGGGAATTTCGGACCTTGCGGCAGCGCTACCGTATGCGAGTGCGACAAGCGCCAGCGACAGCATCTGAACACGGCTCGGTATGCGGGTCTCCCTTTGAAGTCTGATCGACGTCCGGTCTTGTGTCTCAGAATGCCACACGCAGGCCGCCCCTGGCAGTGCCGACCCGGCTCTGGTCCGACTTCGCGATGCCTTCCACCGCGCCGAACAGTGCGACGTCGCGGCTGGCGTGATAGTCGAAGCCGGCGCCGCGTAGCACGCGCCCACCCGGTCCGCTTCCTTCGAACCCAGGAGACACCCCAAGATTGCATCTGCGGTCTCGAGATTGAGGCTTTCGTGCCACGCCCAATCATCGTCGCGAGAACGTCATTCATGGGACGGATGCCCGCACCGCTGCGAACGGTCTGGACCTCGGGTTCGGCGAAGGAGGTTCACGGAAGGCGGCGCTGACGTGACCGGTTCAGCAGACACGCCGCTGGCTGGGGCGGGAGGGTCCGAAGCTAGGACGACGATCCTTCTAAGTAATTGAGTCAGCTTAGCTTCTAGCTGGTAAATTGTCGAGTGCGACACGGACGTGGAGCACCTGTGTAGAACGCATTTCCCACCGGACATTAACCTTGAAGGTCACAGGTCCAAGCCACATCATTTGTTCAGAATAGGAATCCAGCGGGCCGACAGAGAAGTTACTATGAATTTTGCGATTTATTCCGGTGCACCCCCCAAGCGCGTGCCCGACGAAGACACAGTTCAAAAAATCATTCATGAAACTGGAATCTCGCTCGTGTCACCATCGGCGCGCAAGATCCTGGCGCAGGACTTGGGGCGCTGCCACCGTCACCTGCAGCTGTTGCATCTTTTCGACAAGAGGAGTGCTGCCTTCAAGGCGGAAGCCACCGATAGAGCCAACGAGCTAAACGCGATCATAGCAATGCCGGCATCCTCGGTCCCGCCCGGAATGATCGAATATTTCCGAACCCGACGTATGCAAGCCGACCAAGAAGCCCTACGAAATGATTTTTCTTGCCCGGTGAGCGTAAACGATTGGCTTGTCGCCTGCCATATGGCTGCAATCTACGAGCGCGCATTTGGAAGGCCTGCCGGTTGTTCGAACAAACACAAAGACGGCAGGCAGGTGGTGGCCGGGCCATTTGTTCGATTCGTGATTCCAGCTCTGGCCGCAATCGGGATTACATATTCGCCGAACAGTGTGAGGACTGCGTTTAAGAACCGCAAAAAAATCGAGGATTCGGAGAGGGCCGCGGCAGCGGCTGCGCAACGATACATCGTGTAAAAAATATCGATGCAACTTTTAAGAAGCATGCGTCGCCCGAAAAATATGGGACGACGCATTTTGTCAAGGAGCGCCTGACCTGCCCATCATTGCCCCGTCGTAACAGACAGCACCAACCAAAGGGGTAATGATGAAGAAGGATGCCAATTCCGAGGGACAGCCGGAGCTGTCCCCCGATGAGACGACCTCCGCGATCGGCCACAACTCCGCCAATGCGGAAAATGTCTCGGACGAGACGATCGCCGAACTGATCGGCAAGGCCGAGGAGAAAGTCAACTTCTACGATCGCGTCGAGGTCGCGTCCGTGAGCTCGCTCGCGAGCGCCAGCTGCGAGGGCATCCTCGCGGCTTACGCTGTCTTCCTCGCGATCCTGGAACACGGAGGTTTGCTCGAGTTCTACCGGCGCAACGGCATTCCCACTCATGGCAATACCAAGAATCCCTGCGCCCCGCTGATCGCCTATTTGTTCCGGCACTATAACCGGGTCTCCACCCGCCAGACCATCTGGCGTTGGTCGGCGGTCCTGTACGTGGCGTGCTACAAGAAGATCTCGTTGCACGCGCTGCCCGATTTTCTCGAAGAATACGGGCTCGATGCTATCGCCGCTGACTATAAGCGGCTCCGCAACGGTGACGAGCCCACCCATGATGTCGCCAACGAGAAGTTGGCCGAGAGCATCACCGTTAAGAAGAGCGAACAGACCTCGATCCCCGCAACCCCGCTGACCGCCACGCTCAAGGGAAAGATTCTCGCCGTCATCGACTGCGAGCCCGACCTCAATAAGTGGCACATCGTCGCAGTGCTGCGTCACTCCCAAGAGCAGGTCGAAAAGCTCATGGCGGCCGATGCTCGCCGTCGTCTCTCCACCGGCAAGTAGGTGAACAGATGAATGTGATCTCCCTCGCAGGGGCGCGCCCCGGTGAGGCGCGCCCTCTCTTTTTCATCGGAGCCGCTTTGGCCGCGATCGGCCTCTCCTGCACGATGGCTTCAGTTCTGCTGAGACCCGCACCGCAACAGGGCAACGATCAGAGCCACGCCCTTCGCTTGCTCCCGTATCACAGCTATCCCGGGCTGTTATCGCCGCCCGACTGCTACGTGGAACGCGCGACCGTTTGCCGTCTGCATGTGATCGAAACTTCATCGCTCCCCAAGTTGGCGAAGATCCTGGGCGTAACCACCAGGGAGCTCCGCCGCTTCAATCCATCCGTGGCCAATCGCCTTGTCGCCGGGTCATTCGTGGTCGTGCGTGCCTGCATAGTTGTGGGTGCGGAGACATGCGCCCGCTCGGAGGCCGGTCCCACCAAGAGCGGCAAACGTACGCACGGGTAGTAATCAGTCCGATGCCTGCACCCTGCCCCGCCGCCTGCCCTGCAACCTGCCCCGTAACGCGGGGCAGGTTGTCGACCGTAAATACCTGTCCCGCCGCCGCATTTCGCTTGAGCGCGATCCCGACCACGAGCCAACAACGAGTGTGTTTGCCCGTGGTCGGGATCGCAGCGAAATGCGGCGGCGGGACCAAACCTTACAGGATGAAGCGACGGGCGGGCGCAGTAAGTGCAACGGGCGGTGATACCGATCGATCTTACAGCAGCGATATCGGGACAGTTGGTGGACAAGACCTAGTGAAAGATGAAGAGCAAACGGTAGACCGATGAAATTTCAAAATGAGCGAGACAGTCAATTCATTAAGTTCGTGAATGGACATGGAGCTGTGGAGATCGACCATGTCGCTCAGCGGTTTTCGATTGATGTTTCGACAGCCCGTCGGAGATTCAGAAAGTTGATTGAAGCGGATCTTTTGGCGCGTATCGATCTGGCTCTCTTCAACGTCAAACCGATTGTTGCCACGCAGCTGGGCTGCACACTTGCAAATGACGATCTTGCACCACTCGCGGGGATCCGAGTTGCAACATGGGAGCACGATCGCAGTTTGGTCGAGCTCGCCCATATTTTGGAGCAGAAGCTTAGTGGCCGCTTTGAGCCGAGCCGCCGGATACGCCACCGACTGCCGCACTTAAAGCACCTCCCTGACGGCTATATTTGGATCCCCGGCAAAGACCGTCCGGTCGCGCTCGAGCACGAGCTCACGGCAAAATCACCCGCTCGCATTGGCAAGATCATCGACGGTTATCGCGCGGATCTATCAATCCGCGGCGTTCTTTACGTGGCAGGTTCTCCTTCTATTTGCCGGTTGATCCAACGCTTCACAAACGGCGATCCCTTGTTCCGCGTGATCCCGCGAGATCGATTGACTCGAACTGACGATCACCACCCGGTCACCGACTCAACCACGGAGCAGAAGGAGCGCTAAAGATGGAATTCGAAGCTATGCTAGCTCTTGCCAGCGTTGGCGCTGGTTTCATGATGCTAACAGTCGTCGGAGCGACCGTGATTGCCGCCACCACGGTGATCGCATGGTTCTTCGGAAGAGCGGCGCTGATGGCTGCGCTATCAGCTGCGTCAGGCCTTCCCTGGCTCGTCATCTGCTGGCGAGATGGCTCGCTGGCGACTTGTCTCTCCCACTATTGGAGAGCCTACGAAGCCGTCGCTTTGCACCGGGTATGGAGTGTCTGGCTATCGGCATGGTCCGATCTGCTCGCTTGGCAAACGCTCCCGAGTGTGGCCCTAATCTTTTCCAGTATCGCCATATTGCTCAATGAAGACCGGCTGAATTCACCCATCCGCCGTCTCCTTAGAGGCCAAGGCATTAGCCGCACAGCTCCTTGGATACGATTTATCGTCCACAAGAAACTCAAAGAAAAGGATCCAGCTGGGCAAGACGCCGTCCTCGGCGTGGACGCTCAAACAGGCGACCTTGTTAGTCTTCCGCTTCGTTCGCTCCAAAAGCACGTAATCGCGGCCGGCCGATCAGGCTCCGGTAAGTCCACCAGTTTAACCACCTTGATCGCCTGGGCGCTGAAAATGGGCTACCCCGCGACTGTGATCAATGGAAAGGGGGATTCGGAGTTTGGCGATCGACTAACTCGCATCGCGGCCGAATATGGACGGCCGGTTTATCGCGTCGACATGCACGACGAGGCGCCTCGGTGCTGTTACGCACCGCTCGCGAACAAGAATTACACGATTAGAGCCGATATGATCGTCGGGCTTCGGGACGTTTATACGGAAGAGCACTATCAACTGCTGCAGACCGAACATGCCCAAACAACGTTCCGCGTCCTTGAGAGCCTCGGCGTAGACGTCGACCTCGCTTCTCTTCCAGAGTTCATGTCAAGCGACGCACTCCTCCGAGCACTTCGCCGCTCTGGCAGGCGCGCCGACTATCAAGAGATTGCCAATTCTATTATGGCCATGCAGG
This sequence comes from uncultured Bradyrhizobium sp., assembly GCA_964423245.1. Classification (GTDB taxonomy): domain Bacteria; phylum Pseudomonadota; class Alphaproteobacteria; order Rhizobiales; family Xanthobacteraceae; genus Bradyrhizobium. The sequence goes on from CAYREH010000003.1 coordinate 276,086, forward strand.
CCGCCGAACGCGCCGGAATCGATAGCCTGCGCGCTTCCGTGACAAATCTGGCAAACTCGAGCTATGGAGCCATTTTCGATACGAAGATGGCGCGAGCTGGGGGACGTACAATCTTCGACTTACAGACCGCTCGTACAGAAGGAGCGTTGACCTATTTTGGGGTGCCTTCGCTGTTGATGCCAACCGCAGCAAAGCGTTTCACGAATCTCATCATAAATGACGTGAAAGCAACTCTTGCTGGCGCCACTACTCCGTGGCTGATTTGCTTTGACGAGCTAAGCTCCGTCGGTCCCCAGATCACCAATATTGTCAACCAAGGAAGGTCGCACGGCGCAATGTGCCTACTCGGGTGCCAGTCGTTCTCAGACTTGAAGTTGCCGGCCGATCCCGATTTCATTCACCGGGTGATCGCCAGCGTTAATACCTTCGTTCTCCATGCTATGGCCGATCCTGAAGACACAGAACTCGCAGCGAAAATTATTGGCACGCACTCGCTTGTCGAACTCACTGCGCAGCTCCAGGGCGACGTTCCCACAGGAGCTGCCTCCGCCCGGTCGGTACGCGAATTCAAGTTTCATCCGGACATTCTGAAAAGTGGAAGGGTTGGCGAAGCGACCGTGGTGGACAAGGACCGCGGGCGGGTGTTTGGCCCGGTTCTAATACGAGCGACACATCTGTAGAGGCCCCGATTCAGGGAGGGACGCCAAGGCGAGGCCGCGAAAGCCATAGTGGTGCAAATCGGCTCAAAAGAGATGCGCCGATTTAAGGCCGCACCAGATTCCCTCAGCTCTTACGCGGTGTAGTTGCAAATAGGATCTTCATCGAACATATTAATTTGATCAAGCTACGGCTGCTCAACCGAACGCGCGCGTTTCATCGGCTCCCATGAACTTCATTGATCTTGATCGCTATTTCGTTCCGCTCAAAAAAGATCAGGAACCAAGTCTCGACATAGGCCGCTTTTGGGGACCCCGCGTGAGCGGCTGGCTAAGCTGGGAAGACTTGCGTCAACGTCGGCGTGTCATCCTGTTGGCTGAAGCAGCAAGCGGGAAAACCGAGGAGTTTCACCATCAGTGCGAAACCCTTCGAGCGGCTGACAACCCTGCCTTTTTCCTCCGCATCGAGGACCTTGCCGACCAAGGAACAGAAGCCGGGCTTGATGGAGAAAGCGTAACCCTCTTCGAAAAATGGCTGAGCAGCTCCGGCGAGGGATGGTTCTTCCTCGATTCTGTGGACGAGGCTCGCCTGAACCGCAAGAGCTTCGATACTGCCCTCAGACGTTTCGCAAAGGATGTCGGAACGGCTCTTGAGCGCGCCCATGTATATGTTTCATGTCGCGTGACCGATTGGAAGGGTGCAGACGATCGCACGACCTACTCGCGTTACCTCCCCGCTTGGAGGAAGCCGGTTATTGCCCCAGTGGAAAAGCCGGACGACTACAGCGCCTTGCTCGATCCGATCTTTAAGGAAAACAAGCCTCCGCGGGCGATTCGAACGGTTGAGACTGAAGAACGCCTCAATGAACTCCTCGTGGTGCAGCTTGTGCCGCTCTCTACCGAACAGTACCGGACATTCGCCGCGGCCGCAGGTGTCTCTGACGTTGATGCGTTCGTCGCAGCCATCGCCAAGCATGGGCTGGAAACGCTTACAGAGCGTCCCGGAGACCTGCTTGACCTCGCGGACTACTGGGGCAGCAACGGCAAATTCGGTACCTTCGCCGAAATGCTCGAGCACGGAATAGCCCGCAAACTGAACGAGCGCGACCCGTACCGTCCCGACAATGAAACAATTTCACCTGAGGAAGCACGCGAGGGCGCCGAACGCCTGGCTGCGGCCCTTACACTGGGAAAATCGTTTACATTGCGAACACCAGGCCACGAATCCGACCCGGGCCTCGCAGCTGGGGCACTCGATCCCACGGAGATCCTACCGAGCTGGACTGACTCGAAGCGCAACGCCCTGCTTCGTCGCGGTATTTTTGCGCCCGCTACGTACGGCCGCGTGAGGTTTCATCATCGTTTGACGCAAGAATATCTTGCCGCAAGCTGGTTCGACCGCCTGCTGCGCAACAATTGCCCTCGCAGAGAGATATTCCATCTTCTCTTTGCCGAACGCTACGGAGTCGAAACTGTTGTTCCATCGCTACGGGCGGAAGCGGCTTGGCTATCACTCAAGCATCCCGATTTTCGTGACGAGGTCATTCGCCGCGAGCCATTGGCACTTGTGGCTCACGGCGATCCTGGCTCGCTACCGATCCCGGTTCGCGAATTACTCCTTGTCCAATACGCCACCAAACAAGCGGCGGCCGAAATTTCTGATGATCGCCTTGATACGCGCGAGCTATGGATGTTCGCTGACGAGCGACTTGCACCAGCAGTTCGAAGAGCATGGCAGATTAACTCGCGGCCCGATTTTCGATTCGATATGTTACGACTGGTTCGCGAAGGCAAGATTAAGGGCGCTGCCCCTTTAGCACGATCGGTCGCCCTCAATAAAAAAGCCGGAGACAATCATAGGATCGTTGCTGCACAAGCTGCAGAGGCCTGCGGGGACAGGACGACCCTCGCAGCCCTCGCAAAGGAGCTTGTCAAGAAGCCCGAGACAGCAAGTCCGGCTCTCGCAGAGTCGCTTTCAATGGTTCTCTACCCGCAGTATCTCTCGACCAAAGATTTATTGAAAGTGATCGCCAAATCGAAGAAGCCGCGGAGGTATTCGGCCGAAGGTTTCGGCTATCAACTTCAGAAATTCTACGATAAGGCTCCAGATGCCGCGGCACGTGCAACGCTACTTGGCGGTCTCGCCGATCTTTGCCTTTCCAAGCCCTTTACCGATGACTTTCACAGGATAGCGAAGGGCTTTGGCGACATTGCGAAGCACCTACATGACCTCGCGCGGAGCGAGACCTTGCGATTGGCTACGATCAGTCCGCCGCCAACGCATCTCATTCGCTTGTTGATGGTTGTAGAGCGCGCTGGCCGAGAGGGCTTCACCAGTGAAGGAAAACCACAACTCAGCGAACTCGTGCGCAACATTCGATCTATAAACCGCGCACTTTTTTGGGCCGATGTGGCCGAACACCGCGCGAATGCCACACACGGACCCATTGTCGACTATTTCCAAATCCACTTCAGCGGCAATGCATCGCTCTGGAGCTTCTCCGGGGTCGATCTTCCCTGGCTGTATGGTGATCTGACAGCAAAAGCCACTCTCGAAGACAAACAGATCGCCCTGAGTGCCATTTTGAGCATTCTTCACCGTGCCGGACGGCTTGCTGCGGAAGAGACCACAATACGAACGGCAATCGGAACAGAACCTGCACTCCAGGCCGCTTTGCAAGCCGCCCTCACGCCGCCTCCCGAAAGTCCCGCGATGCTCGCACATCGCCTAAGGCGCACGGCTGACGACCTTAAGGAGACGGCGCAAACGGCGGCCGACAAGGAATCTTGGATAAAATTTCAGAAGGCGCTCCTGAAAGATCCTTCTCTGCTTTCCAAGCCATCAAGACTTACGTCCTGGCAAGCTGGCATTTTCCGGCTGCACTATGTCACAAACTGGCTCCGCAGGCGAACCGGTTCGGACACAACACGAGCGGCAATCGAGTGGCGGCTACTGGAGGAAGGCTTCGATCGAGCCGTCGCTGAAGCTTTTCGCGACGGCATGAAGCAGGTGTGGCGGACGGTCCCCCCAGTCCGCCCCATCAGAAAGCCCGGCGGCGTTATTACGAAGAAGTCCACATCCGTCCTAGCCTTTGCTGGCATCGGCGTCGAAGCATCCGAGGACCCCGATTGGGCGCTTAACCTCAACGAAAAGGAAGCTGCCGTAGCAGCCCGCCACGCCTGTCGCGCAGAAGAGGGATTCCCGGACTGGCTCGACACGCTGACAATGGCTTGGCCCAAAGCCGTTCTGCCCGTGCTCAAAGATCAAATCGAACGTGAATGGGCGTCGCCTTCTGACACATCAACGACCTTCCTGTATCGCTATGGTGACGCCGCCTACTCGATCCAGCAACCCGTCCAGGCGCTTATTATGGCAGCGGTCCTGAAGACCGATGCCAAAGCAATCGGCACTCTACATACCGCGCTCAGGATCGTTCGCAATCTCAACCTAGAGCCCGCACAGCGTACAAAGCTACTCAAGACGGCCAAGAAGCGATTTCATTCGCATGTCAAAGTCAAGAGAGATGACTTCGCACTCGCCTATCTGGCACTACTTCTGATGCTTGATCCTGACGAGGCTTTGCCGGTATTGCGGCAATGGCTGGATACGCCAACTACCAAGGAGGATCGGCGAACGAGAGCGGAAAAGACTCTGAGCACGTTATTCGATCGGCATGACCCGCTGACGACGGGCGCACTTGCCATCGCTTCTACAAAATGTTTGGAAGCGCTTCTGCATCTCGCCTATAGCCACATACGTCCGCAGGACGATCTTGTTCATCATGGAACATTCTCGCCCGGCCCGAGGGACAACGCCCAAGAGGCCCGCAACGTCATCCTATCCGTCCTGTTAGAGAGATCGGGGGCGGACGCCTACCAAGCCATGCAACGGCTGGCAGACGATCGCGTCTTTGCCTTAAGCTCACATCGCTTTCATGAGCTCGCTCGGGGCAAAGCTGAACGCGACGCTGAATTTCCTGCATGGACCGCCGCCGACGTGCTGACGTTAGAGCGCCATTCTACGGTCCCCGCGAAGACTGGCGCGGACCTGCTCTGCATAGTGCTCGATGTCCTCGCGGATATCCAGCATAACCTGACTGCCGGTGACTTTAGCTCCCGCACGCTTCTGGAAAGAGCCCATGACGAGTATGAAGTTCAGCCGTGGCTCGCTGAGCAGATGCTTGCACGCGCCAAGGGCCGCTTCCACATTATTCGGGAAGGCGAAATCGCGCTTGGCGATAAACCAGATATCTTCGTCGCCTCGACAGCGTCCACATTTCAGGTCGCGGTCGAGATCAAGCACGGCGGCAAAGGCTGGTCAGCGCCCAGTCTTGAGGAAGCTCTGCGCACCCAGCTTGCCGAAGATTACCTCAAGCCCGAGTATCGCCGCCACGGCGTCCTCGTTATCACCCATCATCGCGACCGGCGCTGGCAACGTGCCGGTAGCCGCAAGAGAATAGAGTTTTCCGACCTGATCATTTGGCTTTCTCGTATCGCCGCGACGATCACGCACAATGCCGCAGGCTATATCACGACCCGCTGCGTCGGGCTCAATGCCTGGAAAGCCCAGCCGACCGAAGGCGCGCCCGACCGTATCGGCAACGCATCGACCAAACACGCGACCACAGCCAAGAAGGGCCGAGAGCGTTTAACCAACAAGGCGTCTCTAAAGCGACGAAAGGCGTCCACACGCAAAGCCAAGCGCCAGAAGACCGCACGCAGGCGCTAGACCCCGTCGCCTTCGTCCAATCCTCGCCGGACGTCAAGGCGATGGCCGGCTAGGCCGGTCGGGCTCTGCTCCTGCTGCTTCGTGGCTGTCACCGAGCGGGGTTGCTTCTGAGCAGGATCGCGGGTCTCGGCAGGAGGTAACGATCCTCGCGCTCGCCCTCGGCAGGCAGTCATTCCCGGACGCGAAAATAGGTTCGGCTCCCGATCTCCTCACCGTCTTTTTCGAAGCGCCCCGACGTCCACCTCTCCGGACGCTCCATGAAAACCTCCCAAACCATAAGGCCGAAACATTTGGCCGAGGCATTGTAGCTATGCCGGGCGGCCTTCTCGTAAATCGCCTGGAAGGGCGTTCCGCTCCAATCATTCCCCGGCATCCAACCAGCGGTATGGATTTCATCGCCGTCAATCATCGCATTGAGCGTCGCTTTGATGGCTTCAATTTCTGCTGGTGTCATTCGTGACAGGTAGACGCGATATTCGGCGCCGTAAGGGACTGACGTAATTGGTCGTTTGGTCATCAAATCAACAAGCATGCGCAACTCCCCGGTTCGTTACCCTATCATACGTGCGAGCGCGCATTTTCCCTCAAAGCTCCTCAGACAGGAAACGTTGCTGCGCCACCCGCTCTTTCATTGCAACTCGGGGCCTACGGCCCCCTGCCTGTCAAGGCCATAGCAAGCGATACGAGGCGTCTCCCCGTTCTTCCGCGCAAGAGCTTGTGCAGACCGGGTGATCCCCCTTGCCCCGTATCGGCCTATGACGGCTGCCCCCCGCTCATCGGCGCTCGCCTAGCTCCGGTTGCATGCGCAACCGGCAAATTAGGAGAGAAAACCGATGAAGGCCGATATCTATCAGACGATCACCGATCAAATTCTCAACGAACTCGAAAAAGGCGTCCAGCCGTGGCGCAAGCCATGGAATTCAGAGCATACCGCCGGACGCATTACCCAGCCGCTGCGGGCGAATGGCGTCCCCTATCACGGCATCAATGCGCTGATGCTGTGGACGGCAGCCATGGAAAGCGGCTATGCGGCCCCGATCTGGATGACCTATAAACAGGCAGTTGAACTCAAGGCCCAGGTACGCAAAGGTGAACGCGGCAGCCTTGTCGTCTACGCCGACAAGATCATCCGCACCGAAACCGACGGCGCAACCGGCGAAGAAACCGAGCGAGCGATCCCTTTCCTAAAGGGCTATACCGTCTTCAATGTCGAGCAGATCCAGGGGTTACCCGAGCACTATTATAACAAGCCCGTTCCGTGCATTGATGCCGTTGCGCGCATAGAAAGGGCCGACGCATTCTTTGCCTCGACCGGTGCAATCGTCCGGCACGGCGGCACGATAGCCTACTATAATGTGTCGCAGGACCTCGTGCAGATGCCACCCTTTGAGAGTTTCCGCGATGCGGAAAGCTATTACACCACCCTCGCCCACGAATGCACCCATTATGCCGTAAGCCGGATTATGCCGCATGGCCGAGTTTGGCGGCGGTTGCGCCTGCTCTTGGCCATGCGGCAGTTCGGCATAATCAGAGCGCTTCGAGGAAGGCGAGCAGTTCGTCGCTGGGACGATATCGTCCAGGATGCGTCTCTGGTCTGGCGACCTGCGAGAGTGCCTTTTCCTTCAGCCGCATGTCGGCGTGGATATAGATCTGGGTTGTTTCCACGGATTCGTGCCCGAGCCATAGCGCGATCACGGATTGATCGACGCCATGATGGAGCAGCTCCATCGCGGTACTGTGGCGCAGCGTGTGTGGTGTGACGCGTTTGCCCGCGAGACGCGGGCAGGCTCGTGATGCCGTGAGGCAATGCTTGCCTACCAGATGTTCCAGAGCATCACGGCTGAGCCGCTGGCCTCGGATCGACGGGAACAGCGGCCCGTCGCTGCCAAGGCGTTCGCCCATCCAGGCTTGGATCAGTTTGGCCGTGTCACGACGAAGAGGCGTGCTGCGTTCTTTCCGACCCTTGCCGATGCACCGGATATGAGCCCCGGTGCCGAGGATCACGTCCTTGCAGCGTAGGTTGATCAGTTCAGACGCCCGCAACCCGGTCTGAAGTGCAAGCACCAGCAGGACGTGATCACGCTGCCCCACCCACGTCGTTCGATCGGGCGCCGCCAGCAGCGCCGCTATTTCCTCAGCATCAAGGAACGTCACGCTCCGCTTCACGTACCGCTTGTTCGGCATTGAGAGAACGCGCTGGCAGTGAAGAAGGCAGCTCGGGTCGATCAACGCAACGTAGCGGAAGAACGAGCGGATGGCGGCAAGACGCGTATTGCGGGTGCGTGCCGTGTTACCGCGCGTCGTTTCCACGTGGATCAGGAAGTCGGCAACAAGATCGACATCGAGATTCTCGATCGTCAGCTTCGTGGGTGGCTTTCCACACCGTGAACTTGCATACCGGATCAGCAACCGGAATGTATCACGGTAGCCAGCGACGGTGTGGCGGCTCGCTTCCATCTGCGTGCAGAGCCGATCGGTGAAGAAGCGCTGGATCAGCGCGGGGAAGTTGGTCGCCTTCATCGGGTTTCCGCCTCCGCTGCCGTGCCTGTTATCCGAGCGGAGGCCAGCTCCAGTAGTTCCGGGACCGCTTCGATATACCAATAGGTATGGGCCGGGTTCGCATGACCGAGCCACGTCGTGAGCTTGATCATCTCGCGGCCGACGTCCTTGCCCGACCGATACCAGCCCAGCATGGTACGCACTGCGAAGGTATGGCGAAGATCGTGGATGCGTGGTCCACGGCCGTGACGAAGATAAAGCTGCGGCTTTCGCAGTCCGATCTGCTGGCATACCTGCGCGAAGTTGTAGCGTGCGCCGCAATCGCCAAGACGGTGCCCCTCGCAGGTCACGAAGAATGCTTCCGGCTTGCGTCCGAGCAGGCGGTCCCGCTCGCGGCCGTAGCTTTCCAGTCGCTGCACGACGCTCGGGTCCAGCGGCAGCAACCGCTCCTTGCCAAGCTTCCCTTGACGGATGTGAAGCACGCCGGATTCAACATCGAGATCGGTAGGGTCAAGACCGAGAGCCTCGCTGATCCGAAGTCCGGTCACGGCGATAAGGCCGAAGAGCGTCGAGCAGGTCAGGCCACGCATGCCGTAGACCGATGGTAGAGTCCGCGCATGTTCGATGATCGCAACGATCTCGGCCTCACTATAAATATATGGATGCACACGTTGAACGCGACCGGGTACCAGTCCCCGGGGCGGGGCTTCATGTTTGGGGTCTATGCCATGCAACCATTCGGCAAATTGGCGCGCTACTCGGAAGCGTGTTGCCCGAGTTCCCGGACTGGCCGAGGACAAGCTCTCGAGCCAGCGCATGATCATGTTGGTGTTGACGTACTTCATGTCATCGCGGTCGGCGAAGATGGCGAAGCGACGTAATATCCGCTCATCCGTCCTCAGATCGGCGCCGAGCTGTCTTCTAACGTTCAGGTAGCGGTCGAGTTCGGTGAGGAAGCTCATCGTGACACCCCCGCGACCGGCCAAGGCTGGGCGATGGAACGCAGGCCATCCGTGTCGAGCTTCGCGTAGATCATCGTCGTCGCCCGCGACCGATGACGCAGCAGATCGCCGATCTCTTCCAACGAAGCGCCGGCGCGAACCATGTTCGTCGCCAGGCTGTGACGCAAAACATGCGATCCTACGTAGGGTGTCGGCGGCTTCACGCCCGCCGCCGTGAACGCCTCCTTCAATATGAAGTTGATGACCTGGCCGTCCTTGAACGGGCGGTTTGGTGCCCGATGCGTCACGAACAGCGTGCGCGTGATCGTTGAGGTTCGTTCACCCTTTAGATACCTGCTGATCGCTTCGCCGACGTCTGGTGGGATCGGTAGCCGGTCATGACGCCGTCCTTTCCCGCGAACGAGCAGCTCACCCGAGCGCCAATCTATGTCGTCCAGTTGGATAGCGATGACCTCAGGCGCGCGCAGGCCCAGGCGGGCCATCAGCAGCAGCATTGCATAATCGCGAGCGCCATGGTGCGGATCAGCGCGCACCGAGGCCAGAACGGCCTCCACCTCATTCGGCGATAGATAACGAGGGAGCCTTGCGCCCCAAGGTTTGTGGACCCTGGGGATGCAGAGCGACAGATTTGTGGTCGTGAGGCCCTGTGCGAACAGGTATTGGAAGAAGCTCCGGAGATGCGTCGCTGGGGTCTTGTCGCGGAACGGGCGCTTGCGCGAGAGAAGGTGCTCCATGAACGCCACAACATCCCGGGCGTTCAGCGCTGGCAGATCGAGCACATGGTCGCCGAAGCGATGATGGAGAAAGCGATCCGCGAACCGGAGCACATGATAGACGGAGCGAGGGCTGAGGCCGCGCTGCCGTAGAAGATAGGTTTCAAAATTGTTCAGCAGTTCGCGACGTTCGGCCTGTGCAGGCGTAAGGGGTGGTCGTGTCGCCACTCCTATTTCAATGAGATGCACAACGAACAGCCTGGCAAGATTGGGAACCTTGATCTGGCTCTTCGGTGTGGCCGGCAACCGCCGCCCGAGCGCGACCGCAAGGTCCGGCGTCAATACTGACGGCGCGATACCCTCGGCTTCAAGTAAACGACCGAAGCGTCGAAGCAGGTAGCGATAATTCGTCAGGGTCTCGGGTTTGTAGTTTCTGGATGAGAGGCTTTCTTCGAACGATGCGATGTAGGGGTCGAAGCAGGTCGTCTGGTCGGATATTTCCATTGCTTGTGCTCCATGTTGCTGGAGCGACAATCTTCACACCTAAGGCTCGCGCTTTTACCAGTCGTACGGCCGCTGCGACCTTTCAGGGACGTTCAGGCCCGGAACAAGCGACCTCGATAGCCGCTGTTCCCCGGGCCGTCATCTTCATCAGAGCCTGAACAGCCCCAACCCCTGCATAACGACTTCCTTGGTTCGCTTGGTTACCTCGCCCGCTTTCGCTGTTCCTGAACGTAGCACGTCCATGACAAAGTCCGGGTCGCGAGCAAGTTCGGCCCGTCGCTCACGGATCGGAGCAACCGTCGCCTGAAGAATGCCGGCCAACCGTCGTTTCAACACCATGTCGCCGAGTCCACCTCGGCGGTAGTGCGCTTTGAGATCCGCAACTGCATCCCCATCTGGATCGAAGGCATCGAGATATGTGAAGACCACGTTCCCCTCGACTTGACCAGGATCGGACGCCCGCAAATGGTTTGGGTCTGTAAACATGCGCTGCACCGCCGCTTCAATCTCCGAGTTGCTGGCAGAGAGCGGAATGGCGTTGCCTTGCGACTTGCTCATCTTGCCCTTGCCGTCCACTCCGGGGAGGCGTCCCGTCTTCGACACGAGTGCTTTCGCCTCGGGCAAAAGTTCGCACCCGGCTTGCCGGTTCAACCTACGCACCAGTTCATTCGTCTGCTCGATGATCGGCACTTGGTCCTCACCCACGGGAACGAGTGTTGCCCGGAACGCGGTGATATCGGCAGCCTGCGCCGCCGGGTAGCAGAGGAAGCCTGCTGGAATGTCCCGCCCGAACCCCCGCATCTGGATCTCCTCCTTGATGGTGGGGTTGCGCTCCAAGCGGGCGACGGACACGAAGTTCAGGTAGAGTAGTGTGAGCTCGGCGAGCGTCGGAAGTGCCGACTGCACGCAGATCGTCGTGGCATCCGGATCAATCCCGACCGCAAGGTAATCGAGAGCGACCTCCAGGACATTGCCGCGGACTTTTCCAGGATTGTCGGCATTGTCGGTCAAGGCCTGCGCGTCGGCCAGCAGTACGTATTGTTCATGTGTCGCCTGCAAGGCGACGCGGTTGCGAAGCGAACCGACGTAGTGGCCGAGGTGTAGGGGACCGGTAGTCCGGTCACCAGTGAGAATGACGGGCGGGATATTGGTTGCCGAAGGCATGGGAAGCTCCAAGGAAAGGAGCCGCTGCTTCGGATCGGAAGATCGGGATCGTGACCGTGCCGCCAGAAGCAGCGGCACAGGTCAAAGATAAATGACGGGCCGCGCTCAGGGAGCGCGCCACCAACGTCGAGCCATGCTCACGGGTCGGTTTGTCATGTCCGAGCTATAGCAGGCTTGGGCGAAAATCCAAGTCGGTCGTTTGCTATCGTGCTGTGCTGCCAGAACGGGTGGGCAGAAAATCACCAAACTTTGCCATTTCCCAACGGCTCGATTATGCCGAACCGCCGCATGGCCAAGAGCAGGCGCAACCGCCGCCAAACTCGGCCATGCGGCATAATCTGGCTTACGGCATAATGACCGTTATGCCGATATCGGCATAAGATCCACTGGACTCGCCATAGCTCGCGGCTCGACCGAGATTTCGGGCGCAAGCGCTTTGGTGACGAAGGTTACGCCATGGAAGAGCTCGTCGCATTATCTTGACAGTCTGCACCGACTCTCAGCGTCTTGCTTACGTCGATGCAACAGG
>CAYREH010000004.1:0-217585 GCA_964423245.1 uncultured Bradyrhizobium sp.
CACCACCATCCTCAACGGGGTAAAATTTCAAAAAAGGGCTAGACTGTCAGGATATACGGCCGAACTCGGCTCTGCTTTCGTTTGTGCCGGTCTGGATTTGTCTCAGGAGCTCCGCGCCGATCACGCCTCCTATATCGCCTCGTGGGTCAAGATTTTGAAGGATGACAAGCGGGCGATCTTTACCGCCGCGTCCCACGCACAAAGAGCGGCCGATTTTCTGCACGCCTTGCACTCAACCCAACCGGCTGAGGCTGCCTAGCTCGCCTCTCGGCCCTAAGAACTCACCGTCCCGCCTTTCCGGCGGGACGGTCTTCCCTAGACCGGCGCCGCCTACTTCGTAAATCCGAGCGCGAGCTGATGCGAGTCGCGTGCGTTCACCTCTCCGCCACCTGGGGCACACCACCCTCTAAATACCGAGTAGCTCCTTCAGCTGAAGTTGAATTGACGCCGAGTCGATGCCGCGCTCTTCGCTCGTCGTCACCAAGGTCCCTGACTCGCCGCCGCCTTCGTCGCTCGGAAGGACTCCCTGCGCCCGATACCAATCCAGCTTGCTTTGCCAGCGGCGGCGATACGCAGGCTCGGCCATCATCCCGAGATGTTCTAGAAAAATTCTTTGACCAGTTTCGGCGTCGTCGATCGTGAAGTCGGGATAGCGGACGCTTCCGTCACGACCGGTAAAGGGCTGCTCGTAAGCATAGGGGATTTCAAGCCCGTGAAGTAGATTCGCGATTATTACCTCTGACTTTGATCGGACGAGCTCGCCCCTGGCAGTGCGGTGAATCAATCCGTCTTCAAGGAACTTGCCGACGTATTCGACCGGCCTCGGGTCTCTGAACAGGTTGGTGATTCGGCGGAATGTCTCCGAATGCTCAGCAGATGATAGCTTTAAAAGGGAACGCACGTCGCCTTGATGAAGGATAACCACATGCTCCCGTTGGCGGGTCAGAGCTGTGTAGAGCAATTCTCGGGACAGCAGCCGACACGGATTGGGGACCACCACAAAGGTAACACCGAACTCACTGCCCTGGGCTTTGTGAATGGTTAGCGCATAAGCTAACTCCAGAGGCGCATCGCCTTCGTCGCCGAAATCACGCTCTGCGAACCCGTATTTGAAGCCGAGCTGAGACGAAAACTCGACCTCCATCTTCCAAGGCAAGCCTTTCGGCTTCCAATTTCTTCCCTTGAATTGCCCCACGACGAGTCCGATTTCGCCGTTGGCCAAATAGGGTTTGTCGACCTTGGGATACACGTCGTAGCGTCGCGCATTTGAAATATTGATGACCTTGTCCCCGTACAGAATGCCTTGTGGTCCTAAAGGCTTGCACGTCTTACGGTCCCAATGCTTTTCGGGCTCTGCCCAGGCCCGAGACTGTCGACGAAACGATTTCTGCAACCATCGGTTCAGACCGTCGACACCGGTCTCACCTGCGCGCACCGGCGATAGGATTTGCCAGGATTCAACGTCGACGCCCCCGCCCCTACGGCGCTCGACGCCTTCCGCGTCAGGCTCACTCCTCGAAGGATTGAAATACACAACGTCGTTATAAAGGCGACCTCCCAAACTTACTTCAAAGCATGCACTGTCAGCAGCATGGGCCGGGACCTCGCTTTTCGCTATCGTGCGGACTGCCGCCTTGATCTCCGCGAGTAGTTTCGATTGGAGATCGACTTCGCTCTCCCACCGGATTGCGCGGATACCGATGGCTTTGCCGGATGCCAGGCGATCCCACGCTTCATCTGCGCCGGGGTCTGGCGCTTCATTTCCGAACCAACGAGAAAGAATGATGTCATCCCGCACGCCGCGATTGCTCGCGTTCATCTGCTCGGTCTGGCGGCGGACGATCTTCAGTTCGGCATAGCCTCGCGGACCTTTAGCGGCATCTTTCGAGCCACTCGCTGCAACAAACGCGACAATATCGACGAATGGCCGTCCGGCTCCTATTGGCGGCAGTTGTCTGGGATCGCCTACAAGAATCAAACGTTCCACTGCAGTGGTCTCGATAGCATCAAGAGTTGCAGCAAGCTGGTCTTCGGTTAACATAGACGACTCATCGATGACCACAGTCTTGAAGCCACGCTCTCGATTAGGAGCGTCAGTGACGCTGTACTTACCCGTTTCCGCATTATATCGCCCGAGACCCAACAGGAACTGTGCAAGCGTAAACGCTTGAGCGCCCTTCGCGCGCTTCTGCATCTGGACCCGCGCCTTGCCCGTCGGCGCGAGCAGAAGGACGCCGCCTTCGACGATAGATGAAAGGGAAAGCAGCGCGGTGAGGAGACTCGTCTTACCCGTGCCTGCCGGGCCGATTAGCACTGAGAATCTCGACCTATAAAGCTCCTCTAGCGCAGCTGCTTTCTCGCGCCGGGCGAGCTCTTCCGTCTCAGGATCTGTCGCTTTGGCAAACGGCGGCAGCTGTTCATCTATCAGCGCGCGCCATTCGTACTCGCCTCCGTGGACCTTGCCCGCCAGACGTCGCTTCACGCGGGCAACAATTAGCTCTCGGGATCGATCGTATTCTTTCAACTGCCAGGCAGGCGCGCCATCTCCCATCTGCGCCGGCGTCAGCCGCTCGTGCAAAGACGAGCCAAATGTCTCCACCCAATCGCCACCTATGGTGCAACCGGGTACAACGTCCAGATCACGCACCCTCTGAACGAGCCATGACTGTGGCAAGAGAGTGTGCCCTTCACGTGCCGCTTCGTCGAGCGTTGCCATACATAATGCCCGAACGCGCCGAGGGTCTATGGCCTCAGAGCAACGCGATGGTTCTGGAATCGGCAGGGCTTCCGATACTGTAGCGTCGGGGAAAAGACCGCGATCGACTGTTCTCACCGAAATCGGGTCGATGCGCGGCCTATCGTCCTCGAAGCACCGATATGGATTGGCAATAATCTCCGTATCACTTGCCACAATTCCCGCGCGGGCGCGTTCTTCTGGCACAAACCATCGCGTCGCTTGGTCGGACGAAATCTCGAAGCGCGCAAGCAGCTTCAGCAAAGCGCGCCGTTCTGGCTTAAGGCCGTCCCATAATTTTGCGGCACTTGGACCTATGGTGGATGCGAGGTCGGCCGGCAGCGGCTTTGGATTGTGAAGGATTTTGTCGACCGCCGGCCAGGGATCCCGGACTTCGTTAGAACCATCCGCGTGAAGCCGCTGTCCAATGGCGTGCGCAATCAAAGTCCCATGGGTCAGTCCAAACGCCGTCAGGGCTGAGCCGAGTCCGGGAAACGCCCCTCGAAGGCGCCATAGCCGATTAAGTTGCGCATCAACCCAAGCGCGAGCGATAGGCCAATCGCCCGGCACCAGCTTCTCCAGCTTCTCCAGCAAAGAAGCGCATGAGAGAAGGACAGTGATGGCCTGATCGTGAGTGACATGCTCGGACCCCATCGAGAACGCATCGCGATGCTCATCGGGAGCATGCAGGACCAAGCTCGCCAGATCGACGTTCGGATCCTTTGCCGCAAGTTCGAGCAGATCGTGATAGGGCAGTAGAAAACCGTCGCGAATCGTCGGACGAATGGAATGATGTAGATTACCCTCCCACAAAACACAGCGCATCGCGTCAGACGGCGCATCTTTCTCATAAACGTACTCGACCAGCGGATCGACCTTGAGAACGCGACCAAGACCGACAATTACCCGCCTGCCATCTTCAGTCAGTGGAGTGCGTTTTGCGTAGAAGAAAACAAGCGATTCTTCCGGGTTGACCGCTCCAAAAAACGTCTCCAGCATCGAAAGCTGATTGCGGCGTTCCTGCACCCACAACTTGTCGAAGGCGAGATCTGGCTCTAATTCAGGCCTGAAGCCAATCTTGTATTGCTCCGCCTTTGCCGGAATGCCCGTCTCGGCTTCCTTCATCATCCAGGCGAAAGGAACCGCAGCCGCGGAATATGCGGGATGATGAAATTGACTCCCCACAAAGTGCTTGTAGAGCGGATCGTGGCTATACGGATGTTTAACGCTGCGCGAATAGCCGAAGGGCGACATGAAAGCGCCCCGCTCTGCAGCGCATGCCGGTAGTCCAACTCCGTCAGTGTTCCAGGCTTTGCCTGCAATCTGGGCTTCGAAATCATCCTCTTTCGTTTCGGCAATCCGAGGGAGGATCAAACAGGACGTATTGCCGCGCGGATTGGTGCACACTTTGCCTGCCCATCGCCCGTCGTGCCACGGCACACGAACGGAAACGTGCATTGTCGGCAACTGCCTCGCGCCTTGGATCATAAGCCCCCCCTTTACGACGAGTGTTTTTTAGCGCCTCCTATTGAGGCGGACTACCACGTCACCGGTGATCTAGACGGCTCAATCGGATCTTCGAATCTCTGAACCAGCACTCTCCAACCGGCCCTCTCGCAGCAACCCATTGATCAAAGATCGCGCAGCATCGTCTATCGCTGGTCCGGTCCGGCGGAATCCCATCCACCGAGCGAACGAGCGAACAGCTTCTTCACGTACGGTCCACTGCCGCCCCTGCAAAGAAGCCAGGAATTGCTCTTTTAGAAAGTCGCGGTCGTACTCTTCAATTGCTCGCGCGAATAGACGGACCAGCCCGCGATCGCTTGCGGTAATTCCCCGCCGTACAGCCGCCCGCATGGCGCTATCGAGTTCGTCAAAAATCCGGGCTCCTGTGCGCTGGTAACCCAGGTCTCGTGCAAGCGCATCGATCGCCGCCTCCCGTTCTCGCGTTTTGCCGTCGCCGAACAGATGGCGAATCCTGCAAATCAAGTCCTCCCGGTCCAACTCGTTCGACTTCGTAAGCCGAGCATCGAGATCGACCGATGCCGCCGGATCGTAGGACGTCGTATCGGGCTCGGCCGCTTTAACAAGCTGCGACGAGACCGCCCGATCTGCAGGAGCCGCCCAGTTCGGATGCTGGAGGCTCGTCACATTATCCGCATCTCCGTCGATGGTGATGGTCGGGCCCTGCGCGTTTTCTTGTGCGAATGCACCTGGCCAGCCACCGTGTGCGTCTATGACCTCGTCAATCCTCTTCATTATGCGGATTGTCTCAGCGAGCGCCGCTATGATCTTGTGGTACTGCTCAACGTCCTCCTTAGAAAGCGTGCGGCCCTTGCGATCTTTGAGCCATTTCTCGCAGACCTGATATCCGCCGATTTGGAAGGTCCAAACGTCTTCACGAACGCCTCGGAAGCCCACCGTCTGAGCTTTGTCGATCCAGACGGTCTCCTGAGACCAAGAGACTTTCTCGATTTCTGGATCGCGTTCGCCAATAAACTCAGTGACCGACTGCGCAAGCTTGGGCGACTCTAAGACATGCAATGCGCCAAGTTCCCTACCGAGGCCGACCAGTGCGTGGAGCAACCCTAGACTCCCAGTCAACGGAACACGCGGAAAATCTATTTTCAAAAACTCGGCGTAGCGGCTTCGGTACACAGGACTGTGAAGTAACGCATAGATATAACTAAATATGTCTTCTGGGGCTAATCCAGCCGGAAGACCGAACGCGCCGCCGGTCTCCACTGAAAGAGCGGATGCGAGGGAACGGAGAAACGGAGGCGCCAAATTTGGTCGCCTATCACCGTCCCATTTCAGCAGGGTCTTTGCTTCGTCCTCAGCAACCACTAGCCAAAGCGGACAAAGGTAGTTCACTTCCTTCAATGAGACCGAGTGATGGCCAATAATTCCCCGGGTGCAGAAGACGTGATTAAATTGACCAATCTCGACACTGCGCGAAACCGCAAGCCCCATGTTGGGCTCTCCCGCCATGTTACTCATCACTTTCCGACATGGCGAAGCATAGAATCCTCGGGAGTTACCTGTGTAATACGTGAATCTGCTATCAAATGGTCGATACAGAATGGGACAAATCTTCTTCTTGGAGGGTCCGCTTGCGCGAACATCGGCCTGTGCAGTCGCTACACGCCAGTCCCGCGCGTCCTTGCCAAGCCCGTATTTAGCCCGCGCTTCCTCAGGAGCTAACGACGCAAAGTCTCTGACGCGCTTCCATAGCGCATGAGCGTCAAAGTCCACCGTCATCGAATCTCGCGCCATCACCACACCAACACCGTTGATGGGAAAGATGTCGGTCACTTTCCAGCCCGAGTCGTACTCTAAACGAAAGTCAATATTTTGAGGCTCTAAGAAGTAAAATGGCGAGTCTGGGTTTAGCGACGTAAACGCATTATCGTTTCCGTCATGCTTTCCAAGCCAAGCATATTTGTATTCGCGAGAACCCCACAGATCCGCATATTCGACAGTAGCATTAGCGCCGATCCGAACGCCGAGACAAATGGCGACACCTTGTCGAATATCAAAGACATTCCTATCCTCGGAGCCATCGGGCGCTCGTTCCTTTTTGTTGGCGTTTCCGTGAAGGTTCAATACCCGCAGTCGGGAGAATGTCGTCAGCAGACTCTGGCGCATTCCCCGGAACGTCGGGTTATCGAGATATCCGTGATTCGTTATGTAGCCTATAACACCGACGCCCGTGCCATCTATTGCCGCCTGCGCTTTACGGATGAACTTCACGTAGTCATCCTGGAGCCAGAGTTTACGTTCGTTCAACGCTTCCCCGTCAACAACCTTGTAAGCGTCAACAATACGCTGCGCGTATTCCGTCATGTTAGACGAAATGCCGGCATACGGGGGATTGCCAATAACGACGGTGAAGCGCTTATTCCGCTTGATTTCGTTCACAGCCGCCGCCTCATGAGCGAGCGCCTCTAATCCGATAAGTGGGAGCTGCTTTAGCCATGGTTCGAGCGCGTTGCAGAGATAAATTCGAGCGCGCTCTTCAGTAGCAAAGAGATAACCAGTCTCGGCGAGTTTTAGGCTGATCTTCATATGCGCGATGGCGTAGGGAGCCATCATTAGCTCAAATGCATGGAGGCGCGGCAGCAAGTGCTCCGGCACGTAGTCATTCCACGCCGCGTTTTGTTGACTTTCACTAAGGCCCTGCTGGCGCCACTTCAGAGAAAGCGTACGATAAATGACGTCGATAACTTCGACGAGAAACGTCGCGGTACCGGTAGCCGGGTCCAGGATCTGAACGAAGGGCTCTTCGGGCGCAATCGTGCGCGCCTCGCCAAGCTCGTCGCTAACAAGCGGGAGTTTCAGGTTGGGATGCCTTTTAAGCATCTCGCCCCAAGTTGTGGTGTCTGCGAGCCCATCGGCAAGGTCGAATTCGGCCCGCAAGAGTTCGTGGACGCTGCGGACGATGTAGGAAACGACCGGCTGTGGGGTGTAGAAGACGCCGCGCTGAACTTTGAGCTGCTTATTATATTCCTGCAAAAATAGCTCGTAAAAATGCATCACCGGATCTTCCGCCCGGTTGCGGTCGCCGAAATCGCGGATGACCGCTTCCATATTTGCATTATCAAGCAGCTCTACGACTTCTGAGACGCCAAGCTCGTCGAAGTCGATACCGGGACCTCCTACTTTGCCACGTCTTCCACCAACTTTGAGGAACGTTTCCATCAGCTCGCGCAGAAACGGACTGGTACGCATATGGGCCGCGAAGTCGTCCGCCGTCCTCCTGTGTGGATCGGCGATGCGCGCGGACAGTAGACCGTAGGCGATCGTTTGCGCGTACATATCGGCGAAGCCGCGCGGGTCGAGGTCATGAACCAGCGCCTCCCGAAACGCCTTCATGAGCTTCGTTAGCGGGCCTTTGTCGGTCTCGATCGCAAGCGCTGTGCCGATGCGGTCGCGAATAGCACGAGCCAGCTCGGCCAGTCTGATGGACAGCTCCCTGGAGGTGACTACAACTTCGCGATGGCGCAGGTTGAAGGCGGAGCGCCAGTTTTCTCGCCAAGCCTTCACATCGGCATCGTCCTTCGGCCAAGCCAGATGTTTCCTCAGCTCGCTGGCAACTGCGTCGAGGTGAAGCGCAGTATCGAGGTTGTCCCAGCCCAGCACCTTGAGAGTTGGAAGGTCGCGACCATCCTCGGCCCTTGAGAAGTGCGCGAAGCTAATTTGTCGCTCCTCGCCCCCGCCGTAATTGGAAATGAAGAGCAAGTCATCGGCTGCCCAGGCGGCGCGTTCGGCAGCGTTGGCGGAAGCACGCTTTTTCAGCGCGACCGAGCTGAGGATGCGGCGCAGGGCTACGACCGGAAGGCTTTTCGGTTCGAACTTTACGAAGAATATGCCCCAAGGTTGGTTTGCGGAAAGTGGGCGTAGACGTTTTATTTCCTGAATCTTCGCTGCGTTCTTAGCGTCGATGCCGAGCTCATCTGGCGTATACTCAAAGGTCAGCTCTTCAAAATCGCCACCATCGATAGGCCACCCCATGGGATCTCGTAAATAGCGTACGAGCTGATCGAAGCGCTTAATGGCGGCGAGTTCAGTACGGTGATCGGTCGGCACAAGCTCAGCCCTCGTTGATTTCCATCCAGCACTTGAGCGCCGGTCTTATACCCACAGGAGCGTCCACCCGCTTGAGGTAGGTATTTTTGATGTGTTTGTCGATTTTGCTGCGGAGATCGACCAGCACCGCTTCCGCAATCTTGCAATGCCGGGGCGTGTCCGGTCCCGAGCGAATGCTGGCAACGATCTCACCTGGCTCTTCCAGGATGGTGTTGCGGTCGAGGTCATAAAGATACCAACGAGTCGTGCCGGCTTCATGCGAAAATTCGCCAGTCTCCTTGTCTAGGGCCGGCAAACTGTAGCAAAAGAAAACGCCCGCCGCGCCTTTCCGCGGCCGTTGTCTCCCGCTGAAAAATCCGCCCGGCATTCCCCTGAGGCGATCCTGAAGCGCTGGATCACTCAAAAGCAACGATTGATATTCGAGGTGCATTTCCTCAACCGCCGTTTTGGTCCCCTCATAGGCGTGATTGAACTCCTTGAGCGCATCATAATCATCGTCAGGTCTCAGAAGCTTCTTTCCCTCAATTCCGAATGTCTTCGAAATCAGCAGCGTCTTCTGAGTGACCTTGGTGTACAATGTTAAAATTGCGTTCAGTTCGTCTGGCGGCAGAAAATTCCAGAAACTCACCTTGCCTCGCGAAGAGGTGACCTCGGGATGATCGTTTACAAGCCGCTTCTCAACTTCAGGATTCATTCTACGATCAACGCGGCCAATGCGCTGCATCAGCCGCACCGGGTTCCAGTGAATGTCGTAGTTGACCATCCGGGATGCATCTTGGAGGTTCAAACCCTCTGAAAGGACATCCGTCGAGATCAGCACCCGGATTTCGGCGCGACCGCTATCGGCCAACATCTTGCTCGTGTGCGCGTTGTAGTACGGCGAGAACCGCTGGATAACATCGGCGCGATTCGTCTTCGTGGCACTGTCAACCTCCGCCACTCCCGTAATGCCCACCGTCTCCAGTTCGCGCTTCAAATACCGGGCAGTATCGGCGAACTCGGTAAAAATCAGAACTTTCTGACCGGCCAACTCCTTGGATTTCAGGAGACGAATAAGCTTCTGTAGTTTGTCATCGTGTTTCGTTTCGAACTTTCTGGCCTCCTCTATGAACTGGACGATCTGATCCAGGTCTAGGAACGTCTCTGACATCATTTCGGCGACGTCATAATCCTCTCTCTTGAGGCGCTCCACTGCATCGAGCATCTCTTGCGGCACGATATCGTCGTCAAAATCACTATCTTCGTCTGGCCAGAGTTCGAGCTGCCGGGCTGCGGCATAGCCCAGAACCTCGGCATTCTGAGATTTCCAACGTTCGAGACGTCGCTTCTCCGAGTCGGTTTCACTGTGCACCTCAAGAAATGCCAGCAACTTCCGGAGCAACCGATCACACGATAGCTCGAACGCAGCGACGGAGCTTTCAAAGCGTTTGAGAAAATTGGTTCTGATGAGGCCGACGACCTGTTCCTGTCGCCCCTCTTCGAGAGGATCTATGCTCTTATCGCTGCCTTTATACCAGGCGAGGGGGTAATACATGGGCAGAGTAAACAACGGTTTCTTGCGGGTGAATGCTTTTTCAAACATCTCCAGCAAGCGCCCGTAGGTCTTCCGAATGGAATACTCGGCGACTTGAGGCGGTCTCCGATCTGGGAACACTGCCGCATTACCAGACTCACGCATCTGGCTTTCGCGCGCGTAAGCCCTGCTTCTCTGCACTACCAGGCTCTTGAAAATCTCGTCGCCTGCAAGAAATTCCTGCACCTCGCCCATATGACCGGACGCATCCGCGACTTCAGGGCCGACTGATTTTCGCAATTGCTTTTCGATGTTGTTGAAGTGTGACCGGAGATTGTTAACACCGAGCGTTCGGGCGAAATAAGCATCGTCTCGGCGAGTGAACAGCTCCGCCATATGACGAAAGTCACTGATACGGTTATTGATAGGTGTGGCCGTTAGCATGAAGATGCTCTTCGGTCGCACCGTCGAGTCCAAGAGGTCGTAGAGCTGATAGTATCGTGACGGAAGGCTCGCACCATCCGGTGACCTGCGAAGCCCCGGATTACGAAAATGATGAGCTTCGTCGATGATGACGACATCGGCCAACTCCGCGATGCGACGAAACCGCTCCGGGAATTCACCCTTTCGTCCAAGATCGGTGTGGCTGAATACCGCCAAATTGCTGAAGTCGGCGTTACCGCCCACTCCGCCAATATGAGGGAGATATTGCCGGAGGTGAGGCTCCCAAACGCCGTCCTTTGCGGCCTTCGGCGCGAATAGCACGACGCGTTTCCCTTCGTGTAAAACCAAACGTTCGATCAGCATTAGCCCAACGAAGGTTTTGCCTAGGCCGACGCCGTCACAGAGAAACGCTCCTCCATGTTGCCTTGCGATCTTCATCAGGGCCCAATACGCCTCCTTCTGGTAGCGATCGATCCTCGGGAACATCTTCGAGCGGGTCTCGTCCCACTCGGTGGCCGTCAGTTCGTGACCACGGAAGAATTCTTGCAACGACTTGGCGTAAACATCGAAAGGCGAGTAAAGCCGTACATGGCGCGATATCGCCTCAAAAATGAGATCGGTTATGTCAACCGCTTCATTCCAGTGAGCATCAAACCACTCCTGGAGCTGTGTGACTTCGCGCGCGCTTTGGATCTGAACGTTAAGTTCAATATTCTTGGTCAAGCCCGGCATCGTGAAATTGCTTGACCCAACCAACGCTTGCGAGCCGACGACATCAAGCCTCGCGTGTGTAATATACGTCTTGGCGTGAAACTTATCACGGTCATAGACCCGACACTCGATCTGCCGGGACTGCAGCGCAGTTAGAATCGCCGGCACACCTCGGAGAAACGGGTTTGGTTCTTTCGTCGCTTCCAGGCTTCTGTCGAGCTCATCAACCGCCTTTTTGACTACAGTATCCAAGAAGGCCTTTCTCGTTCGATGCGAGGTGTCGGCTCCCATAAGTATTCGAATCTTGTCAAGCGACTGCCACTTGCCGTCAAGCGCCAGAATGGTGCCGATATCGAAATAGCCAGTTGCGATGTCAAAGCCCTTGGCTATTTCGGTCCACTCTTCGAGATACCGCAGGGCGGTCCAACCCGAGACACTGTTGTCGACAATGAAAAGATCGCGGCCTTTTCGTTCCTCGTTCATGACCGAGCTCCGCGAGCAGACGCAACCACGGCATGACGCTTCAGGACTTCGGTCTCGAAGGCATCAAGGACGAGATCGTACGAGCCCTCATTTTTGCCAACCTTCTGAGGATCCGCACGGAATGCATCGAGGATCACGCGGTATTTCTTCACAATTGCTTCCAAGTGCTCGTCCAAGAACTGGAAAGGATCTTCCTTCCAACGCACGTGCCCATTTGCGTCCTTCTCCATGAGTGCCCGCAGCCCATAGACCAGAGGCATGATCAGGCCGTCCGGATAGGCGTAGTCGACTTCCACATCCGTGAAATGAGCGCGGGGCTTCGATCGCATCCGGTCCGCCATTTTGACTACGGCAAGACCGCCGAAGCGACCTTCGCGATCGCCATTGTAGGCCGCAGGAAACTCCCGATAAATCTTGTCGTAGAGCTCAGGCAGCTGGCCGGCGATGACAAGCGCGCTGTGCACCGCGGCATTGTGAAGTTCATGTGTGTAGTCTCCATTGGAGGCTCTGGAGACATGCTCGTCGCCCATCAGCGTGTCGAAATGCTTGGCGAGCTCGCCCTTGTTCCGATAGATATTCTGAGGCGGGATTTTGAATTCCACCGGCAAATCAATTACCGACAACGGAATCCATGCGAGGGCGATCAGATCGCGTACCTTGACCTCGCCACCGTCATTCGTTTTCCACTCGACGCGATTGGCGATAGACGGCTGAAGGGACTTGCGGAGGTATTCGTAGAATCCCTTCTTATTCGCCTTGGTCTCCAACGTCAGTTCGACGTTGTTATTGCGGGCCGCGCAAATATCAAGAAGAGAGCTATTGAAGTCATCCACGGTCTCGCTGTTGGTGATGTCGGCGGGGACAAGAACCTCCACCGGTACAAGAAAGTCGAGCGGCCCACCTCCCGCTTCTTCACCCGCAACGCGTTTTAGCTCGGCAATCTCTTCGCGGTTTGCAGCCCAAGCGTCTTTCAGTTCCGTCCAGCGCTTGATCTTTTTGAAGATCCGATCATCGCCGAGAGCCCGCGCCAAGACGTAGGTGCCGATAGCAAGCATGTTGTGCCCGCCATCCAAGATTCCCTCGATCTTCGTATTCTCGAAACGGATTTCGTACCGCTTGCGCTCAAGCGCGGCGTAGTTTGAGGCGCCGACGAGAACCCCCTTTGTCTTGAAGGGAAAAGTGTCGGGGGTGTCGCAAATGCTCTCGATGATATCTGCAGTTACCGGGCCGGCCTTGGCTTCGCGAGGATTCGCTTCAAGATCCGCTGCATCAAACAGTTGCAGCATATTCTTGGCTCTGACAAAGCCCACAATACGGCGGACAGGTCCTTCCGTCTGCTCGGATACCTGCTCAAAACGGATAACGACTTTGGCGGGATTCATTTCGGTTCTCCAAAAAGGAGAGACCGATTCTAGTGCGGACTCACGTAATATGACGGCTCAGGGGGCGCAAAAAATACAAAACTATCCCAATGAAGCCATCGCTATCCAGCGACATCACGACCAGAACCGTCTCGGGTTCTTGTTTCAGCTTCCGTCCGGAAGCATCATCAACATGCACAATCGCCGGTTGTTCGTCAAGATGTCTGTCGAATTGTCGAAGGGTAACGCTTGTTGCGGCGCGGCACAAAAAGTTGGTGGAGGATTTTCTGGGTGAGCGACCCAGACACCGGTAGCCGGAAGTCTGAGGCGCAGCCTCTAGACGAAATCAAAAAACTGGACCAGTTGTCCAGGTGACCTGACACAGGCCAAGGGATTGGGGAATCGCTAGATGCGCGTGGGGGAAACGCCGTCTGAAAAGCCAGCATTGCCATCGCAGACGGTCACTGCGCCATTGACTCATTGGCTGCGGGAGGATTTTGAAATCGGGCCCGAGGCGATGACCGATGTCGACCCCTGGGACCCACTATCGACATTTCCCGCGCCTGCTCCTCCGGATGCCGAGCTTTGTCGCGCTGGCGCAATCGGCTCGGGCGACTTCTGGGACCCGGCACCTGCGGGCCAAACCGACCTGGAGATTGCCAACGTTTCGAGCTGGCAGGCCGATATACGGCTTCCCGACTTCATTCCACATGCCGCAGAGAATCCCTTCTATCTGGAGCTAAGGGCTCCGAGCAGCAGCGACAAAGCCCTTCAACGAGCTCGGTGGCTTGTGTCGTTGCTGGACCTGCCTCAGATCGAACGCCGACGACGATTTGAGCAACGCTTTTCGGAATTGTTTTACCAGTATCCCCATGCAGCAACGTTTTCTGCACTCGCCGACTTGGCCCTAGAAAATGCCGACGCCGACGACGTTTGGTCGGCCTTCGAGCTAAGGCAGATTTGGGCGTCGTCGCCTTTGTGGTGGAGTACGCGACGCAGGGGATCCCGTCAGCCACTCATACCCGATGACGGCATAAACATGCTCGGCTGGGCACGCTCATATCGGTTCGTGGTGAATCGAAAAGGTCTTCCGCCAGAGGCAATCATTGAATCCGACTGGCTCGATGATTGGTTGGAAATGTCTATAGGCGATCCACTGTACTGGCGATTTATCGACTACGCGGAGGCAAAGATTGAGGCATTTGCTGCCGGAGTGCTAGCCTCTCCCGCCCCTCCACGGCGCCACGTTAGTGCGCGCCCAATGATCACTATAGACGGCTTCAATTTGTTCGATAGCTTCTCACGCACTGGGCTTTTGTGCCGCGGTCAAACTGAAGCGGTGGCGGTAACAAATGCAAACTCCGAAGACGTCCTTACTCCTAAGAAGGTCCGCGCATGAACGAGTTAGTACCCATCGAGAATGCGTGGGTGTGCCGAATCAGCAATCCGTCCGAGATCGGTTTCGTAAGACGAGTTTTCGACCTCGATGATGGGCCGACCATCGAAGTCGATTTCGGACCAAATGGCGTATCACGGCTAAAGTCCGGAGACTGGGGCTGCGGTTTGCGCCCCGGCTTCACGGTGCAAGACGTCCCATTGTCAGGCGTTCGCGAAACCTTCGGAACCGGAATGGTGATGAAGATCCGAGAACTCGCCACGCGCCATCAAGCCCTCGTTCAGTTTCATATGACGGGTCACACGCTTTGGCTGCCATTTGAACGCTTGCGCCGAATTATGGATCCCGACCTGCGCTATCGCCGTTCTGAACCGGCAACACGGGATTCAGCCGATCGTCTCGCACTAAACGTCATGGCCCATCTCCTTCGGTCATGGAATGAGGCGACCGGCGCCTTGGACCGATTGGACGTCGATCCGCTTCCTCACCAAATCGGGCTAGTTCATCGCATCTTAAATTCAGGTCAGACAAATTGGCTGATTGCTGACGATGTTGGGTTAGGAAAGACGATTGAGATCGGCCTTCTTTTAGCTGCGCTCGAAAGACGTCAGAACATCCGTCGTATCCTGATTGTTGTTCCCTCCGGCCTGACCCGACAATGGAAGGAGGAAATGCTCCTCAAGTTTGATCGCCGGTTTCTCATTTATGGAATCGACTTTCGCGTGTCAGATGCTAGGGAGTGGGGTCTCTATGAACGCGTCATTGTGTCTCTTGATCTTGCAAAGCCGCGCAGCGCCCAAGATGACGGACGGGACGCTGATACAAGCTTCGGAATGTTCATGGCGGCCGGCGCGTGGGATATCATAATCTTTGACGAAGCCCACCGCCTGTCCCGCGATGAACAGGGTCGATCCACATTGCGGTTTCGGCTTGCCCAAGGACTACGTGAACGTACCGATGCGCTTGTCTTGCTGACAGGCACTCCTCATCAAGGTGATCAGGGAAAATTTCGCAACTTGCTGACTTTGGTGCGCCCTGATTTGGCAACCTTAATCAGTAACATCGATCACACCCCCGATGTGGTGCGCGAGATCATTCTAAGGAACCGAAAGATTGACGCCGTTGATATGGACGGCAAGTTTCTCTTTCACGGTTTGCTGGTCCGGCGCGTTGAAGTGGAGACTGATGAACAGTTTGCAGATCTGGAAGCGCGTCTAAGACAGTACCTGGCTCGGGGGTATGGCGCAGGCGATGCCATTGGCGGCAAGGAAGGACGAGCTGTCGGCTTCGTCATGACGATCTATCGCAAGCTCGCCTCCTCGTCGGTTGCTGCACTTTGGATTGCCCTACGACGGCGACTTGATCGATTGTCTGAGCAGCCAGCGGCTCAGGAAGATAAAGCGGATACATTTGATGAAGATGATCAACCCGAGGCCGATGACAGTTTAGACCAGCACGGACCAGCCCAAAAACGTCAACCGTTCTTCGAAGGCGAAGAGATCATGCTCAAGGATCTGATCGCGCGTGGGGAAGCGTGCATGAGAACGGACAGGAAGGGAGCGGCTCTCGTTGAAATCGTGCGCGAAGTGGTACGCGACCAGGGCGAAAAGATCCTGATTTTCACGGAGTTTCGATCTACTCAGGCCTATCTACTCCATCAAGTTCAGCGTCTTCTGGGAGTGCGACCGGCAATAATTCATGGCGGCATGACTGTGGATGAGAAGCGAGAAGCCGTTCGGTCCTTCGAAAGTGAGATTCCTGTCCTTATCTCCACCGAGGCGGGTGGCGAAGGTCTGAACCTCCACCGACGGTGCCACATCCTTGTGAACTTTGACTTGCCTTGGAATCCCGCGCGCCTGACCCAGAGGATGGGACGGCTCTACCGCTACGGTCAGAAAGAACGCGTCGTGGCTATCAATTTCCATGCGCGCGATACGATCGACAACGAAATTGTCTCAACTGTCGTTGACCGCATCGATACTATCGTGCGTGAGATGAGGAGCGTTGGACCAGAATTCGACGAGCGGTACGCGGCGGAGGTCATGGGCGAGCTCTTAGAGCGTGTCGACATTTCTGAATTATTGGACGAGGCTCGCAATGGAAATGTCGAACGAACTAAGGAACGCATTGATGCTGCCATCGCGGAGGCAAGTAGGGCCAAAAAACTGCAGGACGAAGTTCTTAGCCAGATTGATCAACTTGATATCGGAAAGCGGTCCCTCGGCGGATACACCACCGCCAACGTAGCCGCATTCGTGCAACGGTCGGCCATCCGGTTTGATATTGAAGTGGTGCCCTCAGCTGACCTCGAACGGTTTACACTGCGTCTACCCTCCCATTTGAAGGGCGCTTTTCGCGAATTTGGGAACCGAACAGTTGTAACGGCTACAACTCGACGAAGAGATTGGAATCCGGAAGGCGATGTGGCCTTGATCGACTTCTCGGGCACCTTCTTGAGGTATCTCGTAAACTCCGTGACGGCGGCCGAGTTCGGCGGCTCGTATGCTACATTTGCGGAAGACGCTCTCCTCCCGAAGTTCTTTGCCGTCTTTTTGGCAAGGTACCAGGATGACCAAGGTCATCACCAAGGAGAAGACTTGATCGTTGTTCAACAAGAGAACGAGTCACTCACCGTCGATGGGAAATTCCTGGGACGCCTTTTTGAGACTGCTCTCCAGGATGGGGAGTCGATCAGGCGGGACCCGCTAGTGAAAAAAGCAGAATTGGATGCGGCGAGAGATCGCGCAGAACTGGCGATGGCGAAGGCCGTCACACAATTCCGACATCCGAACGACTTGGTTACGTTGGCGGTAGCGGAGCTCGGTTCTCCGGTAAATGCAGCTGGCTGCTCTGTTATCGATACACCGCTGTAACATCTATGAGCATCTTCGTTGCGGCGGCGCCTCCCGCTTAAGGGATATCGGGCATCTTCTCAAAGCGCGGGGGAGATCTTGGCGATTCACGAGGGGCACAGCTCAAATAGCGCCTTAGTATTCGTATCTTGTAGCGCAACAATGCGCCGGCTTCTCGTTGAAAATAGCCCCGGAGAACGAGTTCTCCGGGGCGTTAGCAGTCTACCCCTCTGTGTTGCCTTTCACAGCGAAGCGCACCTCATCAACGAGACGCGTCCGGCGGTGGGTCCAGATCTCGGCATGAAAAACGATGCCTCCATCCGAGGTATTCCCGTCCGCCTTGGTCAAAGCCTCCGCCGTCCGGCCCCACTTGCGGGCCTTCTGGTTGGCTGCGGCCTGACCGGCAGTGTAGATGTCGTTGACGAGCAGTCCGCCACGAATTTGTCCCTCGCGGATGGCTCGAACCGTGGCATCTCGCTTGAAAACGTTCGTGAAGGAGCGCTTGCTCTCAACGACCGAGTAGACTTGGTAGTACTTCATGAGTTGCCTCCATGAAGTTATGGGTGGGCCACCACGGCCCACCTAACCCGCGCAGGCGCGGACACGGAGGTTATCGGCTTACCCGCGCAAGCGCGGCAGAAGGATCTTCAGCTCACCCGCGCGAGCGCGGCAAAATGCGAGCGATGAGGGCCGCTCGCTTTTCCAAATAAGATGCCATCGCGGTGTCCGCAAGCATGCCGTTACGGTTGTCAGCGAGTATCCGCTCGTGAAATTGCAGCGCCTCTGCGACTCCAACGCTTGGTACGCCAGCTACGATGCCAGCACTCTTTTCGCTGTCATCGTACCATATGGTTAACGCGCGGGCCGGAACGTCTCGACCCGAGACAAATTCTTGTCCTTCTTCGATCGGGATGGCTGTGAGAACGGTGCCACCTGACGTTCGGCAACCCAGGGGATAAGGCAAATTTCGTGCGGCTCAAGATCTCGCGTAATAACCGGCAGTTTCAGCACAAACTCCATCAGCGTCTCTAGTTCGTGTGGTTCGCAATAGCGTTCGCTCGTTTCCGAGTCACCACCGTGACCTAGCAAATCCGCTCGCTCTTCTTCCGTAACCAGCTTCTTCTTCAATTGAGCACCAAACAGATGACGAACGGCGTGCGCGCCTAAGCCTTTCTCGGTCACACCCGCTGCCTGCAGGATCGGAGTGAACTCCTTGTAGAAGCGGTCGCCCAGCGGAGAACGACTGGAGGGCGAGAAGAGATCCGGAAAGACGAGATCGTACCCGAGCGCTTTGATGGCCTTGACATAAGCTAGGAAGCCAAGCCGCAGGACTTCCGGATGTAAGGGAATATTGCGTTGCGATTGAGCGTTCTTGATACGGCGACGAGCGTTCCTGGCTATGTGCAAATACGGTATCTTACCGTTGTCGACGATCACATCGTCGACCATCAGGCCACAAAGCTCCTCACGTCGGCATCCGGTGTAGTAAATGAGGACGGGGACGAAGTAGAGAGCGCAGTGGAACACGGCCGCGGTACCGCCAGTGCCGGCCTCGGTCATGCGATTCCACCCCGCACAGCCCATGAATGGCGGAGTATTGAATACCGCCTTTAGCTTGTCTAAGGGCAACTTCGGCCGAGCGTCGCGCGCTCGCTTGCTCTTTCCTTTCACACGCAGTTTGGAGAGATCAATCTTGTCCAATCCACTGGCACCCCGAATGGCCGCGTGAGAAAAGATCTGGCTCAGGAAACCGAGATGACGGTTCAGCGTGTCGCGCTCGATGCCGCGTTTGTTCTGGCTCTTCTGAGCCGCAATCTCCCTGAGCTCCGCGATGGTGCGGCGCTTGTCTCGCGAGGATCTTCCGTAGTGCGTGTAGATATCGTGACGCAGGAAATCGACAAACCGCGCTAAATTTTCCTGGCTGACCCCGTTGAGGTCCTCAACGCGCTGGTTCTGGAGAAGAAATCTCACGAGCAAATCGGTTATGCTTCTGGCTTGCCGCTGCGTTTTTTCATCCCACAACTCGTCTTTACTCTTCGCAGCGATGACCCCTTCAGCGAAATTAAGCAGCTCTCTCACATGGATCGAACGCGACGCTACCTCTGCTGACGGCTGTTCGCTGCGGATGGGATCCGCTTCTTGAACCGCCGGCGCATGCGACTGCAGTAGCCGGTCGACCATATCTTGGTCTTCGAGCCGCGAGCCGCCGTAGCGGCGTTCAACGGCGGCAAGCGCGAGCTTCATGCCTCGGAAGTAGATCGACTGAGTCTGCGCCAGGTTCATAGCGCTTGGCTGGGCATGGACCTGGTCCAACAAACGCCGAAGAATGTGCGGCTTCGTCGGAACGAACTCATTGATACGAAGCATGGCAAGATGGTCCATGACCGCGTCGATATCGCCTTCCCCCATTCCGTCGGCGGACATTTCCGCGCGATCCTCTGGACGGACGACCGCGCAAAAGCCTTGGGCATCGAGCAGCTTGTAGGCCCAGAAGGCCCGCTTGTCGTCCACCCTCGCCTGGCCGGCGTCGAAGCTTTCAAAACTCTTGGCCGCCGCAGCCACCCGTTCAAGCTTATCGAGGTGGGTCGTCACAACGGCACGCAGGATCCCATCAAGCTGGGCCGGGGAAAGCTGCAAATTAGCATCAGCGGCCAGCATGACGGCGTCTTCGAATAGCGTATCCAGCTTGAGGGTTAGCCTGCGGGCGACGGCAAGACTTGTCGTTCTCAGACTTAAAAAGACATGTGGCCGATGCAGCACCTTGGCAAGGGGCTGAGGGACCCGACGACGCCAATAGTACGTCGCGTCTCGGCGAATGATATGGAAGGCCATGGCAAACGACACTCCTGTGCAACAGGATCGTGTCGCAGAGCTGTGGATCACCTCCCCAGCCAGCCCAGATTTGCTGAATTATCAAGGGCATCTGAAGATCTGGCTGGGGCGGGAGGGATCGAACCTCCGAATGGCGGAATCAAAATCCGCTTGATTATTCTGCTGTTTCAAGACGTATTTGGAAAAATGGACGAAATTCGCTCCAGTAATTTTAATACCTTAGCTGCTGTTTCCAAATGAATGCGGGACTCAGGGGGCAGCTTGTAGCGTGCTCTCGTGCGGTCAAGGTAAGCGCGATGGCTAGAAACCCGCGGGTGACCGTGTGAAGCGGTTCTTGACCCGTCCAGTGCCGAGCGAGTACCGATACGACGCGAGGATCTCTTTCGGCCAGAATCTCGCGGCGGAGGGCCGCAACACCCGGTTCTTGCTTTTCGTCGACGAGAAAATTCCTGGGCTTGTTGCATAACGAGAGTTCGCCAGTAGTGTCTTGGTGGAGCACCACTCGGAATAAAACTGCGAACTCTTTCGTTATCGAAATCGCGGCTTTGAATTCTGCACATCCTGCCCAAAGTAATCGGCGGCGGTCATTGAACCGCTGTTGAAATTTCGGAGGGCCAGAAGCGGCATCATCTAGCGCGGCTGCATTCGCGCGCCTGCGTCAATGCTGATAGTTGTGGCGTTAAGATAGGCATTCTCGGCGATGTGCTTGACCAAACTGGCGAACTCGTGGGGTTGCCCCATCCTGTTCGGATAAAGGATCATACGGTCAACGATCGACTGCGAAACCTTCGGCGGCATGCCGGCGACCATCCCGGTGTCGAACAAGCCCGGTGCAATGGAGACGACGCGAATGCCATGTTCAGCGAGGTCACGCGCGACAGGCAAGGTGAGGCCGACCACGCCGGCCTTGCTGGCGCTGTAGGCCGCCTGGCCCACCTGCCCTTGCGAGGCTGCGCCGGATGCGGTGTTGATGATGACGCCACGTTCGCCGCTCGGGCCCTCCGGTTGGTTGCAGGTCATAGCGAGCGCCGCAAAGCGGATGATGTTGAAGGTGCCGGTGAGATTGATGCCGATGACCTTGTTCCAGGTCGCCAGCGGAAACGGCTGCCCCTTCGATACGGTCTTGGCCGCATCGGCGACGCCCGCACAATTGACGGCGATATGAACCGCCTGGAATGCTTCGAGCACAGCCTCGATCGCGGAGCTAACGCTGGTCTCGTCGGCAACGTCGACAACACGCCCGAATGCCGCGCTCCCCAGTTCCCGGCAAAGATCGGCGAGCCGCGACTCGTCACGATCGAAGGCGGCGACACGCACGCCCGCCTTCGCCAGTGTGACGCACGATGCCCGCCCGAGCCCCGACGCCGCGCCGGTCACGATTGCAACTTTTCCATTCAACTGCATGAGAGCCCCTCTTGCTCGATCTTCTGTATCAGCGGCCAAGGATGGTGATGCAGGCTACCGCCTCTTCGATGCCCTGAAGGCCGCCGCCGTTTTCGGCGAGCGCGATGCGCGCCCCCTCGACCTGCCGCGGTCCCGCCTCGCCGCGCAGTTGCGCCACCAGTTCATGTACCTGCCCGATGCCGGTGGCGCCGACGGGATGTCCCTTGGATTCAAGTCCGCCGGACGGATTGACCGGTATAAGTCCGCCGAGCGCGGTGTCACCGCGCTCCGAAATGATGCCGCCTTCACCGAAATCGCAGAATCCGAGGTTCTCGATCTGGATGATCTCGCCCATGGCCGTCGCGTCATGCACCTCGGCGACAGCGACGTCGTCCGGGCCGATACCGGCCTTGTTGTAGGCCTTTTTCGCCGCGAGCGCGGTACAGTGCCGCTCCACTTCGGACGGATCACGATCGCTACCGGTCTGGATGACCGATGCCAGCACGCGGATGGCCCGCGACTTGTCGAGACCAAGCCGCTTCAAGCCCGCCTCGGTCGCGAGGATCGCAGCCGCCGCACCGTCCGATATCGGCGAGCACATCGGAAGCGTCAGCGGATAGGTGATCGGCGGGGCATTCAGCACTTCGTCGACCGAATAGGCATTGCGAAACTGCGCCAGCGGATTTTCCACGGAATGCCGATGGTTCTTCGCCGCCACCGCAGCAAGCTGGCGCTGCGTGGTGCCGAAGCGCTTCATGTGCTGACGTGAGAACGCGGCGTAGACATCCATGAACACGCTGTAGGGCTTGTCCGAGGTCGTGCCTTCCGGCACCTCGACTCCCTCGCCGAGCGCTAGCAGCCTGTCGCGAATTTCGCCGTCGCGGCTGACGTCCCAGGCACTATCGAATGCCTCGAACATCAGCTTGCGATCTGTCGAGAACATCTTCTCGGCGCCGAGCGCGAGCGCAACGTCCCCCTCACCCGCCTTAAGGAAAGTCACGGCAAGGTTGAACGCCGTGCTGCCGCTGGCACAGGCGTTCTCGACATTGACAACGGGAACGCCGCCGATTCCCATTTCGCGTAGCAGGATCTCGCCGCGGATCATGTGCTGGCGCTCCATATGGCCTTGCGACGCGTTGGCGAAGAAGGCCGCTTCGATGTCAGACTTCTGCAATCCCGCATCGCCGAGCGCGGCATCCACCGCGCTGCGCGACAGGGTCTTCATATCGATATCGAGCATGCGCCCAAACGGGGTCATGCCAACACCGACCACATAGATGTCGCTCATCGCGCCCTCCCTTGAGGATTGGAATCTTCTCTGGTCTCTACCTGCTAGTCCTTGAGCTCCGGCAGTGCACGCAGCACCTGCTCCGTATGCTCGCCAAGGCCGGGCACGCCGGAGCGCGGACCGGGATGCTCGCCGGAAAAAATCAACGGCTGCGCCACATGGTGGCTCCGCCCGCCGTTCCCATCCGCCACCTCGCGGAACAGCCCGCGCGCCCGGAAATGCGGATCGGCGGTCACCTCGCTCAACGAGTTCACCGGCCCCCATGGAATCCCGGCGGCATCCAGCTTCTGCGCCCAATCGGTGCGATCGCGCGTCGCCAGCACGGCAGCGACCTTGCCTCGCAAGGCATCGCCGCGCGCGACCCGCTCGCTGCGATTGAAGCCGGCCGCATCAGGCATGCCGAGCAACTCGCACAGCGGCCGCCAGAACCAGTCTTCATGAGCAATCGACAACGTGAGGAGACGGCCATCGGCACACTTGAAGACGCCATAGGCCGGCTCGGCGCCGATGTCGGCGAGCGGCGCACCGTTCATCACCGGACCGAGCATCACCGACATCCAGGACACCAGGCCGTCCGTCATCGAGACGTCGACATATTTTCCTTCTCCCGTACGTGCGCGCTCGAACAGCGCCGCCAACGTGCCGACGGCAGCGAACATGCCGGAGGACAGGTCGCCGATCGCGATGCTTCCCGGATCCTCCACCGAGCCTTGCTCGGCGTGACGAAAGAGAAACCCGGCAAGTGCCTGATAGGAGATGTCGTGGGCGGGGCGATCGCGATACGGCCCGTCCTGCCCGAAGCCGGAGATCGAGACATAGACCATCCTTGGGTTGAGCTCCGCCATCGCCTCATGGCCGAAGCCGAGACGCGCCATGGTGCCCGGACGAAATCCTTCCATCAGCACGTCGGCGGAAGCGACCAGCCTGCGCAGGTTCAGCTTGCCTTCAACGCTCTTGAGATCCAGCGCCACCGAGCGCTTGCCGCGATTGAGCGCGCCGTGAAAGGCCGGAAACTGCCGTGCAGGATCTCCCGCGCCCGGACGTTCCACCAGGATCACGTCGGCGCCAAGATCACTTAGCAACAAGGTTGCGTAAGGCCCGGGATACTGCTCAGCCAGACTGATCACCCGAATTCCAGCGAGGGGAAGACTCATCTCGATCGCTCTTTCCGGCAGCGGCTTGACTTGCATTAATCCCGACAGTCTGTAACATAACCTTACGAATAATCAACTAACTCGAAAGTCAATTCCGAGGAAAGTCCGGTGGAATCGGTTATCTCTGAAATTCGGGGTGGCGCGATGTGGATCACGCTGAACCGGCCGGATGCACTCAATGCCATCACTCCCGCGGTGATTTCGGGCATCAACGCGGCGCTCGACAAGGCTCAGCTGTCAGACGTCCGCGCAGTAGTGCTGACCGGAACGGGGCGCGCATTCTGCGCCGGCGCCGACCTCAAATTCGTACGCGGCGAAGCCGGGAACGAAACGTCGCTGAGCCGCCTTCTCGATACCGTTCTCCTTGTCATGAACCGGCTCGAGACGTTTCCCATGCCGGTGATCGCGTCGCTGAACGGATTGACGTTGGCTGGCGGCTTGGAACTGATGCTGTGCTGCGATCTCGTCGTCGCGGCGCGCTCGGCCAAGCTGGGCGACGCCCATGCAAATTTTGGGCTCTTGCCCGGCGGCGGCAGCTCGGTGCGGCTGCCGCGTAAGATCGGCCCGACCCGCGCAAAATATCTGCTCTACACCGGCGAGTTCGTGCCAGCCGAACAGCTCGTTGCCGCCGGACTGGTCAACGAGGTCGTCGATGACGACATGCTGATCCCGGCGACCGAGGCGCTGGTCGCCAAGCTCGTCAACAAGAGCCCGCTCGTGCTTCGGCGCATGAAGGTGCTGGTCGATGATGGCCTCGAGCAACCTTGTGCGATAGCACTGCGACAAGAACTGCTCGCCAGCGAAGTCCACGCCCGCAGCAACGACCTGAAGGAGGGACTTGCCGCATTCGAGGAAAAACGCAAACCACGCTTCACCGGCAAATAGGAAAAGCAAGTCGGGAATGCCAAGAGGAGACGGTAATGAGCCAGGAGACGCGCTTCACGGTCCTGCAACAGATCCAGCGTGCGGCCCACCAGCTCGCACCCGCCATTCGGGAGATGTTCGATCGCGCAGGCCTCGCTCCAGCCGATCTCAAGACCGTGGACGACCTGTCGCGGCTGCCCGTATTCAAAAAGGAGTCGCTGGTCGAGTTACAACGCCAGCGGCCGCCATTCGGGGGTTTCCTTGCAGCAAAGGATGAAGAAATCGTCCGTATCTTCGTCTCTCCCGGCCCCATCAACGAACCTCAACTGAGGCACGACCGCGACGGATGCGGCTTCGGCACGGCCTTTGCCGCCGCCGGCCTCGGCCCCGGCGATCGCGTGCTCAACACCTGGTCCTATCATCTCGTGCCTGCCGGCCTTCTGCTCGACGAGGGCCTGCGCTCGGTCGGCGCGACGGTGATTCCAGCCGGCACCGGCGGCAGCGAGTTGCAGGCGAAGCTGGTGACCGACCTTGGCGTGACCTGCATCTGCGCCTCGACCGCCTTCTTCATCACGCTAGCGGAAGCCATCGAGGCGATGGGTCATTCGCTGCCCGGTGGCTGGAAGGTCAGAACTGCGTTGCTCGGCGGCGAACTCGGCGACTGGCTCGGCAAGCGCCGTCGCCTGGAAGCCAGGTACGGCGTTCGCACCTTCGCAGTCTATGCGACGGCGGACTTCGGCGTGATCGCCTTCGAAAATGGCGCGCAGGACGGCGGCTACGAGGTTCACCAGGACCGCATCGTGCAAATCTGTGACCCGACGACGGGGGCTCCGCTTCCGCACGGCGAGCCCGGCGAGATCGTGGTTACCACGCTGACGCCGGGCTGGCCGCTGATCCGGTTCGGTACCGGCGACGTCGCCGTCGCCACGGCTATGAACGCCGATGGCACGGTGCGCAGGATCGGCATGCTGCAGGGACGCGTCGGGCAGGCGGTGAAGGCGCGCGAGATATTCATCTATCCGCGCCAGCTCGAAGACCTCGCCATTGCCATTCCGGGAATCGGCCGCGCGCAGGCCATCGTCACCCGCCCGCAACAGCGGGAAGAGATCACGGTGCGGCTTTCGCTGCTTCCGGATGCGGACCGCGACGCCGTCCTGGCGGCGGCGCCGGCCCGCTTCAACGCGCTGTCTCGTCTGAAGGCCGACCGTATCGAGGTGGTAGGAACAGACGAACTGCCGGCCGACGCTCCATTCGTCGTCGACCGGAAGGACGCCTGACCCCGCACCGGCACGCAGCGCCTCAGCCGAGCCACCGCTTGCGGCGTCGATAATGCTTGATGTCGCGGTAGCTCTTGCGCTCGCCCTTAAGGTCAAGCCCGAGGTAGAACTCCCGCACGTCCTCGTTGTTTCGCAGCTCTTCCGCGGCGCCTTCGAGGACGATGCGTCCATTCTCCATGACGTAGCCGTAGTCGGCGATATCCAACGCGACGCGCGTGTTCTGTTCGACGATCAGAAGCGTGGTCCCGCTTGCCTTGAGGTCCTTCAGCAGCTCGAACACCTCGTCGATCATCAACGGCGCTAGGCCAAGCGACGGCTCGTCAATCATGATCAGCCTGGGATTGGCCATCATCGCGCGCCCGATCACGACCATTTGCTGTTCGCCGCCGGACAGATAGCCGGTTATCCGATCCTTGAGCGCCGCAAGCCGGCGAATGCGATCGTAGACATGATCAAGGCGCTTGCGTACCTCACGCCCCGACGATTCCATGTGGCCGCCGACCAGCAGATTCTGCTCGACGGTCAGATGGCGCAACACGCGGCGGCCCTCCATCACATGGATAATGCCGCCTCGAACGACTTCGGTCGGGTCCGCCCTGTCGATTCTCTTGCCGTCGAAACCGATATTGCCGGAGGTCACCCGGCCGTCCTCGACGCGTATGATGCCGGAAATCGCTTTCAGCGTCGTCGACTTGCCGGCCCCATTGCCGCCGAGCAACGCAACGCATTTGCCATCCGGCACGGCGAGCGAAATGCCCTTCACCGCCAGAATGACGTCGCTGTAGATGACTTCAACGTTGTTCAGCTCGAGCAAAACGCAAGCCTCCCGAGGGGATCCGACCGGGCCCGCGGGACCCGGCCGGATGGCGTTACTTCACCACTTGTTAATGGACGGCACCGGCACGTTGGCAGCAGCCTCCGTGTACTTGCCGTCCTTGATGGTGACGATACTCGCGACCAGCCCCTGCGTCGGGAACGGCCCGTCGTTCGAGAACTTGGTGTTGCCGAGAATCTTGTAGGTCTCATCCGCGGAGATCGTCGTCGACATCAGCGCCTCGCGGACAGCTTCGCCCGTGACCTTGTCCGCGCCGACCTTCTTGGCCGCAGCTTCGATGGCCCGCATCGCAATCAGCGCCTGACCAAGACCTTGGACAGCCGAAACCGTCCATTTGGCCTTGAGGTCGTACTTGCTCTGAAGCATCTCGAAGAACTCGCGGCCAGGCGTCTTTGTGTCGGTGGGCGCAGCCATCGCATAAACTTCGTAATCGCCCTCCATCTGCTTGACGTCGCCGATCGCGCGGCCGGATTCCGCCAGTCCGTTGTGCGAACTCATGACAATCGGCACCTGTTTGCCGAGCGACTGCAGCGCCCGCTTGGTGGCGACCACGGCGGCCGTGTTCGTCATGACCATGATCACTTCGGCTCCCTTACGGGTCACGCGGTTGACCTGGGTGGTCAAATCGGTGGGCTGAACTTCCGTGAACACAACCTCGACGACTTCGACCTTGTCCGGATTGTCGGAGGCATATCGCTGGACACCCTTGTGCTGGTCGACATAGGCCGGCGAGGCTTCCGACGAGATGATCGCGACCTTCAGCGGCCCGCTGCCTCCGCGCTTCTGGCGGAACCACTCGAAGAACGCAGTGGCCTCATGGCTGTAGGTCGGGCGCTGGTTGAAGATCCACGGATCGGGCTTCCAGGCAAAGCCATACGCGGCAGTCGACATCACCATCGGGATCTTGTCGGACGGCAGCCGCCCCTGAAGCGCGGCGACGTCGGGTCCGCCGACCCCAAGCACGATAATCGGATTTAGCTCGGCCTTGATGCCGGGCCACAGGCTCGCCACCTGCGCCGCATCATAGCGGTGATCGTAATCCTTGGTGCCGAGCTTGACGCCGATCTTCTTGCCGACTTCGGCATTCCACCATTCGATGACCGGCCGGCGCGCACCGATCAGGTCCTTCATCACATCCGCATAAGGACCGGTAAAATCGGCAAGCGACGCCACATTGTAGGTCGTCTGGGCACCGGCCGGCGCCGAGATCGTCAGCAAACCGAGCGCAGCGGCCGCCCCAAAGATCTTGATGTGCTTCAAGATTGTCATCTTCAGTTCCTCCCATGAATGTTCTAATTCCGATCGCCCAGGCATCAATAGGGAAATGGCCAAAGGCGATAGGATCGTTTCAGGATATTCCAGCGGTGCATCAGCCCGCGCGGCTCGAAAATCAGGAACGCTGCGATGATCCCGCCGAGAAACACGTTCATCATCGCAAACACCACATCGCCACCGAGCGAGGGAAATTGCGCGACGATGCTGGGCCCAAGTGTAACGAAGCTTTCCTGAATTGCCTTGATGACGAAGACGCCGATCAACGCTCCGGTGATCGAACCGAGGCCTCCGACGATGACCATTGCGATGAACCAGATCGAATGGAACAGCGTGAATTGATCGACGGCGACGAAACGCACGTAGTAGGCCCACAGCCCCCCGCC
Source organism: uncultured Bradyrhizobium sp. (assembly GCA_964423245.1). Lineage (GTDB taxonomy): Bacteria > Pseudomonadota > Alphaproteobacteria > Rhizobiales > Xanthobacteraceae > Bradyrhizobium. Next base: position 28,375 of record CAYREH010000004.1, read on the forward strand.
GATCCCCGCGTAGAACGCACCGATCAGGAAGGCGGTTGCCTTGGTCCGCACGACGTTGATTCCCATCAGCCCGGAAGCGACGTCGTCGTCGCAGACTGCGACGAAGGCGCGCCCGTGCCGGCTGCGCACGATGCCATAGGCGCCGAACACCATCGCCGCGGTCACGGCCAGGCAGAGATAGTAGATCGAGGTCTCACTGACGAAACTGAAGCCGAAAATCTGTGCCGGCTCCAGCGTCAACCCGTTCGACCCGCCGAACCACGACTGCGGCAGATTGAGAATGAGGAAATGAAACAGGGTCTGTGCCGCGATGGTGGTGAGCGCCAGGTAAAAGCCCTTGATGCGAACCGCCGACAAGCCAAAGATGAACCCGAACACCGCGGCGGCGCAGCCCCCGAACGGAATACTGAGCCAGAACGGCAGATTGAATTTGATCGCCAGCGCTCCGGTGGCGTAGGCGCCGACTCCCATGAACGCAGCCTGGCCGAGATTGATCTGGCCCGCATATCCCATGTTGATCTGCAGGCCGATCACGACCACGGCCATGATCAGCATATTGGTCGAGATGGCGACGAGCCGCGGTCCCAGAACATGGGGCAGGATGACCAGCGCGACGAAAAGCAGAACGAGCGCGACACATTGTCCGCGGGTGCGGATCAACGCCTGATCGCGTTCGAAGCTGGTGGCGAATACGCCTGCCGGATCCATCGGTCACACCCTTTCGATGGTCTTCCAGCCGAACATTCCGGTCGGCCGAATAAAGAGGATGAGCAGCATGATGATAAACGGAAACACGGTGCCGATCGCGCCGCCCACGATCGGATCGAGGTAGGCGGTCACGAGCCCCTGAATGATACCGACGATAAGGCCGGCCAGCAGAACCCCGGCGATCGCCTCGAAACCCGCCAGCAGCGCCACCGGCAACGCCGCAAGGCCGATGTCGGAGGCGAGGAAGTTCAGCGACTTTCCGCTGAGGAAGATGATGGCGCCAAGCGTCGACAGCACGGCACCGAGAATCCAGGCGAACGCAATGGAGCGCTTCACTGAAATTCCCATCGACAGCGCCACCTGATGATCTTCGGCAACCGCTGTCATGCGCAGCCCGGCCCGCGTGCGGTTGAAGAACCACGACAGGCCGAAACCGACGATGACCGTGATTGCGCCGCCGATGAGAAGCGAGCGAGGGATGAGGATCTCCCCGATGATCACCGGCTGAAGCGGAAAGATGATCGGGAACGAGCGCACCTGCGGGCCGAACAGCACGAGGATCAGGCCGCGGATCAGGATCAAAAGTCCGATCGTGACCATGACCATGGCGAACACCGACTCACCGGCGAGGCGGGAAAAGAACACCCGCTCGATGAGGAGTCCGAACAGCGCCGCCGCAACGAACGCGAGCGGAATGCCGATCGAGAGCGGCAGGCCCAGCGAGGCGACCATCCACCAGACGATGAAGCCGCCGAACACGACGAGTTCGCCTTGGGCGAAATTGAAGACCTTCGACGCCCGATAGATGACCACGAAGCCCATGGCGATGAGGGCATAGAGCAGCCCGACCAGCGCACCGTTGATGAAGTAGTTGACGAAATCGATCATGCGATGGCCCGCAACGGTTCAGCGGCGTTTGCCGACTTGCCTGCCTTGACGACGTCGTGGATGGCGACGTGAGCAGACAGCGCGCCCTTTCGCCCGTCCTGATATGTCACCGCGATGTCGAGCTTCTGATGATCCCGACTGCCGTACATCGCCTCGATCAGCACGGCATAGCGTTCGGCGAGGAATTCGCGTCGCAGCTTGCGTGTGCGGGTCAATTCGCCTTCATCCGGATCGAGCTCCTTGGGGAAGTTGGCAAAGCGACGGACCCTCGCGTGCTCGGGCAGGAACGTGTTGACGCGCGCAATCTCGCCGCGCATCAATTCGGCCACCTCTGGCTTCTGCGAAAGGTCGGTGAAGGTGGAGAAGCTGATGTTTCGATCCTCCGCCCAACGCGACACCACGCTCATGTCGATATTGATCAGCGCGCCGATATAGTCGCGCGTATCGTCGCCAAGCGTCATGATGTCCTTGATGAACGGGCTGAAACGCAGCCGGGTCTCGATAAACTGAGGCGGAAACCGTTCGCCGGAGCGAAGCTGTCGAAGATCGTCGAGGCGCTCGAGGAATACGAGCTCGCCGCTGTCGGTGACCGACACGGCATCGCCCGTGCGATACCATCCGTCCTCAACGCGCTGGGCGACGCTGTCGGGCTTCTTGTGATAGCCTTGAAAGACACTGCCGCCACGAACGAGCAATTCACCCTGCTCCGACACCTTCCATTCCAGCGCCGCACCGGATTCGGGGTGCGAGCTCAGCCAGTGCCCGACCGTCTCGAGATTGTACCGATTCCCCTGATGCAGGGTCAGGAGTCCGATCTCGGTGGCGCCATAGATATTGCGTAACGGCACGCCGATGGCATGGAACAGGCGAAACACATCCGGCGCCATCGTGGAGCCGCCGCACAATGCGAGCTTGATGCGCGTGAGGCCGAGCTTGTCCCGCAGCGGCTTCAATACCAGCATCTCCGCAAGCGGCAGCGCAAGCCGCGCGCCGAGCGGGACGGGCCTGCCTTCAAGACGCGCGACATGGACCTTGTGGCCGATATCGACACCCCAGGCATAGATCGCCCTGCGCGTCCGGCCGGCATCGAGCATCCGGCCCTGGATGGTGGCGGCGAGGCTCTCCCACTGGCGGGGAGCGAATACCATCACCTCGACTGCGAGTTCGCGGATATTGTTGAGAACCTCCTCAGGCGATTCCGGGAAATTCACCACCAGCGGCAGCAGGAGGCCGATAGTGACGCCGAAGAACTGCTCCGTCGCCCAGGCCGGGGCGATATAGGTGAGATACTCCATGCCGGGCTTGATGCCGGTCGCCGCGATGACGCGATGCGCGTTGTCGACGAGATAGCGGTGGGTCAGCACCACGCCCTTCGGCCGCCCGGTGGTGCCGGAGGTATAAGACAGCACGGCCACGTCGTCGGGTCGGCCTGTCTCGACCAGGCGCCGGAACAGATCGGTATCCTCGGCGTGGCGCGCGCGTCCGACCTCAACCACCTTCTCGAACGGCGTCAGGCGCTCGTGACGATAGGACCACATCCCGGTATCGTCCCAGTAGATCATCTGGCGAAGGTGCCGAACGCGATCGAGAATCGCGAACCCCTTGTCCACCTGCTCCTGATCCTGCGCTACCAGACAGACCGCATCGCTATCGTTGAGGAGGTATTCGATTTCGTCCGCAGTGATGTCAGGATAGAGCGAGACGATCTTGCATCCGATCGAGAACGCCGCAAACTCGCTCCAGAAGTTCTCCGGCTCGTTCTCGCCGATAATGGCCACGGTCTCGCCGCGGCGAATACCCATCGCGTCAAGGCCAAGGGCGAAGGAACGCACCTTCTCGAGAACATCACCATAGGTGTATTCGCGCCAGATGCCGCGATACTTGTGCCGCTCAACGAGCCGGTCCGGCGCCGCGCTGGCGCGCTCGAGCAACAGTTGCGGAATGGTACGCATCGGCAGCATCAGCGATTTCCTTCGCCCAGATATGCCTTGAGCACCGCAGGATTCTTCTGAACCTCCAGCGGAGTCCCCTCTGCAATCTTGCGGCCAAAGTCGAGCACCACGATCCGGTCCGCTAGATCCATGACGACACCCATGTCGTGCTCGACGAGCACCACCGGGATCTGTCGCGCCTCGCGAACGTCGAGAATGAATCGCGCGAGGTCCTCCTTCTCCTCGGTATTCATCCCGGCCATCGGCTCATCCATCAGCAGGATGCTCGGCTCCTGAGCCAGTGCCCGACCGAGATCGACGCGTTTGCGCAAGCCGTAGCCGAGGCTGCCGACCGGCTGATGGCGGATGGATTCGATTTCGAGCAGCTCGATGATTTCCTCGACGACCTCGCGGTGCCGGATCTCCTCGCGTCTGCAAGGCCCGAAGTAAAAGAATGCCGACGGAATCGAGCTCTTCATGTGAATGTGACGGCCGACCATGATGTTTTCGATCACGGTCATGTTCGAAAAGATATGCGTCCCCTGGAAGGTCCGGGCCAGGCCGGCCTTCACGATATGGTGGACGCCCATGCCGGACAGCAGCGAGCCATTGAATCGTACCTCGCCCTGCTGCGGCCGATAGAAGCCGCTGAGGCAATTCATCAGGGAGGTCTTGCCGGCACCGTTCGGCCCGATCACCGCGAGCAACTCGTCCACCCCGACCGCGATGGACACATTGTCAAGCGCGACAACGCCACCGAAAGCCATCCGGATACCGTCGGCGACGAGAACCGCGGCATTCTGCGCCGCACGGCTCTGCGATGCTGAATAGAGAGGCGAAACAGCGCTCAACACGCTCCCCCTTCACCAACGCAGTCCTGCGACATTCATCCTCCCCACGGTATGCGGCATTTCGACCGAACAGCGCCCCACCCTCAAATCGACCCATCCTCTGCGGATTTTTATGACCGATGAGCATTATTTTTAACTCGACGGTCAATTTCGGTCAAGCCCATTCGGGCGCCTGCAACACACCACGACGAAACAGGCAGATCGAACACTCCGGCGCGAACGCATCAAGAGGCACGGATTCCGGTTGCAGCAGGCAGCAGGCACTTCCCGCTTTGGAGGAAGCTCGTGATTGGGCGCATTCAGGCGCGCCTTTCGACGAAGCGGCCTCGACTTTTCGACCTGCAATGGCACCAAACCGAAAAGGCAAAGCCTCGAATATGAATTGACCATAACGTCAAATATCCTAATATGTGGTCGAATACGGAAGATCTGCAGCTCTCCGTGAGCAACGTCTGTCACCGGTTTCGCGCGCTCGCGAAACCGCGTCGCTCCAGCAACGCTGCCAATTTCCGGTAAGGACAGGCAGGAGGAGAATCCGGGATGGCAGGAGCCGAGAGCAAATCTTTTTCGTTCCTAACCGACCAGCAAACGATGGTTCGGGACGTCGCGCGCAAGGTTGCGACCGACGCGATCGCCCCCACGGCAGCGGAACGCGATCGCACCGCGACGTGGCCGCACGCCGAATTGAAGGCTCTCGCGAATCTTGGCTTCATGGGCATGCTGCCGCCGGAACAATATGGCGGCTCGAACGCGGGGTTCGTCGCCTATTGTCTGGCGCTGGAGCAGATCGCTGCGGCCGACGCGGGTGTCGGCACCATTTTCCACGTCCACAACGTCACCGCCTTCACCATCGCCTTGCGCGGCAACGAGGAACAGAAGCAGAAGTATCTGCCGCCGATGCTGCGCGGCGAAAAGATCGGCGCGTTTCTTCTCACTGAGCCGCAGGCCGGATCGGATACCGCCGCATTTCGTGCCACCGCGCGCCGCGAAGGCGATCACTTCATTCTCAACGGCACCAAGCAGTTCATTTCCAACGGGAGCGAGGCTGGTACAACGATCGTGCTCGCTCGCACCGATCCGCAGGCCGGTAAAAGTGGATTTACGACGTTCATCGTCGACCCGACCTCACCCGGCTACAATGTTGCGCGCGTCGAGGACAAGCTCGGCCAGCGGACGGCCCATGTCGCTCAGATTCAGCTCGACAATCTTCGTGTTCCGGCGGAGAACGTGCTCGGCGAAGTCGGCGCTGGCTACCGGATCGTCATGGGTGGCCTGTCTGACGGTCGGATTGCAATCGCCGCGCAGGCCGTCGGCGTTGCCCAGGCAGCGCTCGACGCTGCGATCCGCTACGCCAACGAGCGCGAGGCCTATGGCAAGCCGATCGTTGAACTGCAGGCGGTGAGCTTCCATCTCGCGGAGATGGCCGCTCAGGTCGACGTCGCGCGGCAATATTATATCCACGCCGCGCGGCTCCTCGAGGCCGGAGCGTCCTGCGCCAAGGAAGCGGCCATTGCCAAGCTCGTCGCTTCGGAGATGGGGGAGAAGGTCTGCTCGGACGCCCTGCAGATCCACGGCGGCTACGGCTACCTGAAGGATTTTCCGGTCGAGCGCTACTATCGTGACGTTCGAGTCTGCAAGATCTATGAGGGAACCAGCGATATCCAGAAGCAAATCATCGCGCGCAGCCTTTCGGCCTGAGGTTCCAGAAATTGACTTCGAGGCAATAATTTTGACTATGGGGCCTCAAGCATAGGGAATCGTTCCCTATATGCTCCGGATATTCGGCATGCTCTCATGAAGAAGGCATCGACAGCAAGGCGCGGCCGCCATGCCTCCGCCTGGAAAAGCGTAGTCCTCAACCGGGAACAGCAGTTCTCGCTGAAGCGGGGCGCGCTGCTTCGCGAGGCGGGCCGCGCATTCAGCCTTCGCGGCTATCACAACACCTCGCTCGAGGATGTGGCGAAGACCTTGGACGTCACCAAGGCCGCGCTTTACTACTACGTCACGAACAAGCAGGAAATTCTCTTCGAATGCCACATGATGTCGCTCGACTTCGGCGACGAGGCGATGAAGTACAGCGAAGAGCATGGCAAGACCGGGCTTGAAAAAATTCTCCTGCTTATCGACAAGTACGTCAAAACCATCACCAGCGAGATGGGCTCTTTCGCGGTGCTCGGCGAGTACGACGCGCTGGAGTCGCAGAACAAGGCGATCATCGGCAAGCGTCGCGACAAGTTTGACCGCGGCTTCCGGAAATTGATCTCTGAAGGTATTGCCGACGGGACGGTGCGTGCCGTCGATCCCAAGCTGACGGTGTTCTTCTTCATGGGGTCGATCAACTGGATGACGCGATGGTTCACGACTGAAGGACCGCTCACCGGCGAGCAGGTCGCCCGGCAACTTGTCGATCTCGTAGAGGGAGCTCTGCGGAGCCGCTGATCGCGCCTCGCCGCCCCAGCGGAGCCGAAACGCTGCTCGCAAAAGACGCCTGGAACCCACGAAAACGATCCGCCGGACGGAGGCGCAAGAGCAATGTTACTTTCGTCCCTTCCAGAGCGGCTTGCGCTTTTGTACGAAGGCAGCAATGCCCTCGCGCGCATCAGCGTGGGCCATGTTCCTCACCACGAGTTCGCCGGAATATTCGTAGGCATCGGAGATGGGCATTTGCAGCTGGCGATAGAACGCCTGTTTGCCGAGCGCCAACGTGTAGGTCGATTTCGAGGCGATCTCCGCTGCCAGCGACTCGACCGTTTGCTCGAGTTGCTCGGGCGTGACCACATCGTTGATCAGCCCGATGCGTAGCGCAAACGCCGCGTCGTAGAGGCGCCCCGTGGTGAGCATCTGCATCGCGTGTTTCGGCATCACGGCGCGCGACAACGCCACCATGGGCGTGAGGCACCACAAGCCAATGTTCACGCCCGGTGTCGCAAACCGCGCCTCGCTGGAGGCGATCGCGAGATCGGCACTGGCGACCAACTGGCAACCGGCGGCCGAGGCCACGCCTGCGACGCTGGCAATGATGACCTGCGGTTGATCCCGCATCGTCTGCATCAGAGCCGAACAGCGCGTCGACACCGTCTTGAAGAATTCGGGATCCGTCTCCCCGTCAAATTCGGTAAGATCATGCCCCGCGCAGAAGATCTTCTTGCCGATCCCAGTCAGGACGATCACCGCGATCGACGGCTGCCCCCGGAGGTCCATCAGATGGCGGGTCAATTCATCGATTGTCGACAAGGAAAGGCTGTTGCCGCTACGCGGACGGTTCAAGGAAATGTACGATACCGCACCCCGATCATCGCGGATAACAAGTTCTTTTTCTTCGCTCATGACACGTTCCCAGAAAGTCTCGTTAGCCAGTTCGGCACGTGAGCGCACCATCGACAGGAAGAAGCACGCCGGAGACGTATTTCGCGTCATCCGACGCCAGGAACAGCGAGGCATGCGCCACGTCCCAGGCGGTGCCCATCTTGCCCATCGGCACCATCGCATCGCGCCGGGCAATCATGTCGTCGACGGAATCGTAAACGTGCTTGTATGGCTCGACGATCATCGGCGTGTTCATCAGGCCCGGCAACACCGCGTTGCAGCGGATGCCCTTCGGCGCATATTCGACCGCTACGGCGCGGGTGAAGTGGTTCACGCCGGCCTTCGAGGAATAATAGGAAATCATCGGCACGCTGATCGTGGTGATCGATGCGACCGATGACACGTTGACGATCGCGCCGCCGCCCTGCTTGACCATTTCCGGGAGGACGCGCTGGCAGGTGAGAAAGAACCCCTTCAGGTTCACCGCCATGACGCGGTCCCAGCTCGCCTCGTCGATATGCTCGGGACCGCCGGGCTCGGCGATGCCGACATTGTTCTGCAGGATGTCGATGCGGCCATGACGGCTGATGGCCGCACCGACGGCCGCATCGATGTCCGCGGCCGACGTGATGTCGGCGCGCAGGGCCTCGGCCCTGCCGCCTTCTTCCGTGATGATCGCGACGGCGCGCTCCGCCGATGCTAGATCGCGGTCGACGCAGATCACCGTCGCGCCTTCGCGCGCGAACAGGACGGCCGTGGCCTTGCCATTGCCCCAGCCTTCACCGACGCAGCCGGCTCCCATGACGAACGCGATCTTGTCCTTGAGCCGCTGCGACATCGGTGAATTACTCCCGCTTCTGGTTCAGTTCTTTTCGTAGAGCGTCACGACGGCCGCGCCGCCGAGGCCGAGGTTGTGCTGGAGCGCCAGCCGCGCACCGTCGACCTGGCGGGCCTCGGCGGTGCCGCGCAACTGATGGACAAGTTCGTAGCACTGCGCGAGGCCGGTCGCGCCGAGCGGGTGTCCCTTGGACAGCAGGCCGCCGGACGGGTTGGTGACGAAACGTCCGCCATAGGTATTGTCGCCATCGAGAACGAACTTCTCGGCCTCGCCCTCGCCGCAGAGGCCAAGCGCCTCGTAAGTGATGAGTTCGTTCTGCGCGAAGCAATCATGCAGTTCGACGACATCGACATCGTCGGGGGCGATGCCGGCCTTCTCGTAGACCTTTTCGGCCGCCGACTTCGACAGGTCGAAGCCGACGACGCGCATCATGTCGCGGGTCTCGAAGGTGCTGGGACGGTCCGTCGTCATGGCCTGCGCGCGGATGCGAACTGTGTCGTTCAGGTTATGGCGTCTGGCGAACGCCTCGGAGACGAGCACGGCGGCGGCGGCGCCGCAGGTCGGCGGACACGCCATCGAGCGCGTCATCACGCCCTCCCAGATCACCGGCGCCTGCATCACATCGCCTTCGGTCATTTCTTTCCGGAACAGCGCCAGCGGGTTGCGCGCGGCATGGCGGCTGGCCTTGGCGCGGATCTTCGCGAACGTCGAGAGCTGCGTGCCGTACTTGTCCATGTGCTGCTTGCCGGCGCCGCCGAAATAACGGAGCGCCAGCGGAATCTCGCCATGGCCGACAAGTTCATCGGTGACGCGGTCGAATTCCGAGAACGGCGACGGCCGGTCCTCGAAGATCGACCCCAGCGCACCCGGGCGCATCTGCTCGAAGCCGACGGCCAGCACGCAATCCGCCGCGCCGCTTTCGACCGCCTGCCGCGCCAGATAGAGCGCGGTCGAGCCGGTGGAGCAGTTGTTGTTGACATTGACGATCGGGATGCCGGTCATGCCGACCCGGTAGAGCACCTTCTGGCCGGCGGTGGAGTCGCCGTAGACGAAACCGGCATAGGCCTGCTCGATGGCGTCGTAGCCGAGGCCGGCATCCGCAAGCGCCAGCTTGACCGCCTCCTCGCCCATCGCGTCATAGGGCGCTGATGCGCCCGGCTTTGCGAACGGGATCATGCCGACACCTGCAACGATCGTGGTCATTGTGCGCTCCTTGTGTTCGCCGATTACGCGGCCGTTTCGCTTTCGATGATTTTCCGGATTTCGGTCTTGAGGATCTTGCCGTAGTTGCTTTTCGGCAGGCTCGGCAGGAACCGGTAGGACTTCGGCCGCTTGAAGCGGGCGATATGTTCGATGCAGAAGGCATCCAGTTCCGCGGCCGTCACCGGCGCCGACGACGCCACGAAGGCGATGACCTCCTCGCCCCAGTCGGGATGGCGGCGACCGATCACGCTGACCTCCGCCACGGCGGGATGGCGCAGCAGCACCTCCTCAACTTCCCGCGGATAAATGTTGGAGCCGCCGGAGATGATGACGTCTTTCGAGCGATCCTTCAGATAGAGAAAACCGTGCGCGTCGAACGTGCCGACATCGCCGGTCCACAGCCAGCCGTCGCGCAGCGCCTGCGCGGTGGCGGCCGGATTGTTCCAGTAGCCGGCCATCACGACATCGCCTGATACGATGACCTCGCCGTTCTCGCCCGGCGGCATGTCGTTGCGGTCGGCATTGACGACGCGGACCGCGACGCCCGTGCGGGGGATGCCGACCGATGACAGCCGGTCGTCGAGACGGCCGTCGCCATTGTCGAGATGCATGTGGGGCGGCAGGTAGCTGATCGTGCACGGCGACTCGCCCTGGCCATAGGCCTGCCACAGCCGCGGGCCAAGCGCCGACAGCGCGCGCTTGAGATCCTCCACATACATCGGCGCGCCGCCGTAAAAGATGTGATCGAGGTGCTCCACCGTGAGGTCGGCCATGGACGGCGAGAGGACGAGCCGGTTCACCATGGTCGGAGCGGCGAAGAATGAGCTGCCCGGGTATCGATTGATGAGGTCGACGATTTCGGCCGGCTCGAAGCCGCCGCTCTCCGGCACGACATTGGCGGCGCCGCGTACCAGGTGCGCGAGCGCAAGCAGCCCTGCGCCGTGCGACAGCGGCGCCGGATAAAGCGACGCGTCGGTTTCGTCGACCGGGCCGATATCGGCGAGGAAGCTCATCGTCATGTTGTAAAGGTTGCGATGGGTCAGCATCGCGCCCTTTGGATAACCTGTGGTGCCGCTGGTGTAGAACAGCCACGCATTGTCGCCGGGCGCGGCCGGTGCCGGCCGAAGATCGGACGGCACCGTCGCAAGCATCGCGCGATACGCCTCGCCGTCGACATCGACGACGTTGCCCGGCTGCGACAGTCCGCCCTCGATGTCGGTGAACAGCACCGAGGCGGCGCAATTGTCGAGGATGTAGGCCAGTTCCTTCGGATGCAGCTTGGCATTGATCGGCGCCACCGCCAGCCCAGCGAACCAGGCGCCGAACAGGATCTCGAAATATTCAGGGCGATTGGACAGGAAGACGCCGACCCGCGAGCCCGGCGCAAAGCCCTTGTTGCGCAAGGCCTGGCCGAGCGCCGCGCTGCGCTGCAGAAGCTGCGCATAGCTATGGATCGTCGCGCTGCCGAGACAGACCGCCGGGCGATCCGCAAACGCTTTCGCCGCATTGGCGAGTACCATGGCGATATTCATGGGCTTCTTCCCCGTTCAGATGGCGCGCGTGCGTCCCTTCCAGAACGTCTCGCGAATATCCTTCTTACGGACCTTTCCGACCGCGCTGCGCGGCAGGCTGTCCCAGAAATCCACCGACTTCGGCGCCTTCACGCTGCCGAGCTTCGCCTTGCACAGCGCAATGATCTCATCGGAATTGGTGCTCGAACCCTGCTTGAGTTCGATGACGGCCTTGACCGCCTCGCCCCATTTCTCGTCGGGCACGCCGATGACGGCGCAATCCTGCACCGCGGGGTGGCCCCAGATGATCTGCTCGATCTCGCTCGGATAGACGTTGAATCCGCCGGAGATGATCATGTCCTTCTTGCGGTCGACGATATAGACGTAGCCGTCCTCGTCCTTGAAGCCGATGTCGCCGGTGTGGTGCCAGCCGAAGGTGGACACCTCCGCGGTCGCTTCCGGATTCTTGTAGTAGCCGGGCATCACCAGGTTGCCGCGCACCACGATCTCGCCGCGCTCGCCGGCCGGCATCAGGTTGCCGTCGTCGTCCATGATCTCGACCGGCGTCAGCAGCGTCGGCCGGCCGCAGCTCGCCAGGCGCTTTTCCTTGTCGGGATCGCCGATCACCATGTGCTCCTGCGGTGAGAGGAAGGTGCAGAGCATCGGCGCTTCGGCCTGGCCGAAGGTCTGCGTCATCACCGGCCCGAACACCTCAAGGCATTCCTTCAGCTTGTCCACCGACATCGGCGCGGCAGCATAGATGAAATGCTCGAGCGAGGAGAAGTCGTGCTGCTTGATGGCGGGATGGGCGAGCAGCATGTAGATCGCCGTCGGCGGCAGGAACATGTGGGTGACGCCCTCGGTCTCGATGGCGTTCACCACCTTGGCGGCGTCGAAGCCCGGCAGGATGATCTGCGTTGCTCCTGCCGCCATCAGCATGATGCCGACGCCGCCCGCCGCATGCGTCATCGGCGCCACGACGAGATGAACCGGCGGCTTCTTCACCGGCATCGAGGTGAAGAAGTTCGAGATCATGGTTTCCCAGACCAGGTTGGTCCAGAGCACGCCCTTAGGCCGGCCGGTGGTGCCGCCCGAAGAGAAAACCGAAATCGGCTTGCCGGGATCCTCGGGGATATCGGGATCCGTCTCAGGCGCATCCGAAATCCAGTCCAGCAGGAAGGGCGCATCCGCGCCCGCCTTGTCGATGCAGACATAGTGGCGGATCTTCGGGCACTCCTTGCGGAACACCTGCACATTGGCTTCGAATTCGCTGTGATAGAATAGCACCTCGACGTCGCAATTATCGAGGATGTAGGCGTTGTCTTCCGCGGAGTTGCGGGCGTTGATCGGCACCCAGATATTGGCGCCGCGGATGATGCCGAGAATGCACTCGAACGCCGTCGCGCCATTCGGGCTATACACCGCGGCCATCTGGCCCGGCTTGAGGCCGGTTGCCGCGAGCGCGTTGGCGATCCGGTAGCTGCGGAACTGCACTTCGCGGAACGTCCGCGACACCGTTGCATCCTTCAGGCAGATGCGGGACGGATTGATGCCGACGCCGCGGTCAAAGAAATCGATCAGCCGCATGAATGGCCCTCAGCGTTCCAGGATCGTGATGCAGGCGGTCGCTTCCTCATAGTGATGGAAGCCGCCACCGTTCTCGGCAATGGCGTGATGCGCGCCCTCGACCTGCCGCGCCCCCGCCTCGCCGCGAAGCTGGCTCACGAGCTCGTAGATCTGCGCGAGGCCGGTCGCCCCGATCGGGTGACCGCGGGATTCGAGCCCGCCGGAGACGTTGATCGGAATCCGGCCGCCGAGCGCCGTGTCGCCGTCCCGCACCAGCCGGCCGCCATCGCCAAGCGGTGCGAAGCTGAGCAGTTCGGCTTGGTGCAGTTCCGCGAAGGCGCTGGCGTCATGCACTTCGGCCACCGACATGTCGGCGGGGCCGACACCGGCGATCTCGTAGGCGCGGTTGGAGGCGAGCCGGCACAGATGTCGCTCGAGGTCGTTGGCCTCGCGGTCGGAGCCGGAAGCCAGCACGGAGGCGGCGATCCGGATCGCCCGCGTGGCGCCGAGCGCGCGCGCCTTCTCCGCCGAACAGACGATCGCGGCGGCCGCGCCGTCGCTGATCGGCGCGCACATCGGCAGCGTCAGCGGCCACGACACTTCGCGCGCCGCCAGCACGTCGTCAGCGGTCATCGCGTCCTGGTACTGCGCCTTCGGATTGAGCGACGAATGCCGGTGGTTCTTCGCGGAAACCTCGGCGATGTCGCGCTGCGTCGTTCCAAAGCGATGCATGTGATAGCGCGCCAGCGAGGCGTAGACGTCCATGAATACGCTGCGCTTGCCGCTGTTCTGGCCGGCGCCCGGCGGCAGCGCGAGATCCTTGCCAAGCGCCGTCAAGCGCCGAACGCTGCCGTCGACGTCATGCACGTCCCAGGCGCCGTCGAAGATCGCAAAGGATTTTTCCCGGTCATTGGCGTTCATCTTTTCCGCGCCGATCGCCAGCGCGATGTCGCCCTGCCCCGACGCGATATAAGCGAAGGCGGCGTTGAGCGCCGTCGAGGCGCTGGCGCAGGCATTCTCGACGTTCGTCACCGGAATGCTTTCGAAGCCGAGCGCCCTGAGAACCAGCTGGCCGCGCACCAGATGCTGGCCCTCCACGACGCCCTGCGCGGTATTGGCGAAGAACGCAGCCTGGACATCACTCCGCGCGATGCCGGCATCGGTGAGCGCCTCTTCCACCGCGCCGCGCGCGATCGTTTCGAGCCGATCGTCGAGGTAGCGGCCGAACCGCGTCATGCCAACCCCGATGATGTAGACGTCGGCCATGACTTCCTCCTAGACGCTGATGAGAGACTCAATGCGGGCGCGATCCGCCTGCAGTTCTGCGGTAGTGCCCGACCAGACGACCCGGCCATTATCGATAACAAATTGCCGGCGCGCCAGCTTCAGCGGTACCTTCAGGTTCTGTTCGACCAGCAGCATGGCAATACCTTCGGCATTGATGACGCGCATGGACTCGATGAGCTGGTCGACGATCAGCGGCGCAAGTCCCTCGGTCGGCTCGTCGAGCAGCAGTACCTCCGGATTGGTCAGCAGGCCGCGGCCGACCGCCAGCATCTGCTGCTCGCCGCCGGACAGCGTATCGCCGCCCTGCGCCGCGCGCTCCTGCAGCCGCGGAAACAGCTGGTAGATGCGCTGCAGCGACCACGGCCCCTTGCGGCCCATTACGGTCGCGATCTTCAGGTTTTCCTCGACCGTCAGGTTCGGGAAGATGCGCCGGTTTTCCGGAACGAAGGCAAGCCCCAGCCGCCCGAGTTGATGGGGCTTCAGCGCCGTGACGTCGCGATCGCCGATCAGCCGTCGCCCGCTGTGAACGGCATTGAGGCCAATGGCCGCCTTCAGCAGTGTGCTCTTGCCGGCGCCGTTGCGGCCGATCAGGGACACGACCTCGCCGGCCGCCACGTCGATCGAGACGTGATGCAGGGCCTGCGCCTTGCCGTAAAAAACGTCGCAATCCTGCAGGGCCAGCGCGCTCATTCGTCGTTCCCGAGATAGGCGGCGCGCACCGCCGGGTTCGCCTTGATCTCCGCCGGTGAACCGGATGCCAGCAACTGTCCCTGCACCATCACGACGATCTCGTCGGAGATCTGCATCACGACGTCCATGTTATGCTCGATGAGCAGGACGGTTCGTCCCGCCACGATCCGCCGGATCAGGTCGATGGCCTGCTCGAGGCGCTCATGGCCGACGCCGGCGAGCGGCTCGTCGAGCAGCAGCACGCTGGGATCGCTGAGCAGCGCGAGGCCGACCTCGAGCGCCCGCTGGTCGCCGTGCGAGAGGTTCTCGGCCGGTGCATGCGCCAGCCGCTCAAGCCCGATCTGTTCGAGCACCCGTTCGGCATCCTGCCGGATCTCGGCGAAGCGGCCGGCCGGCATCCAGAACGGCTGCACGCGATAGCGGTGGGCGAAAGCCCCGAGCTTCAGGTTCTCCAGCACGGTCATGCCGGAGAATATCTTGGTGATCTGGAAGCTGCGGCCGAGGCCGGCCCGCGTCCGCGCATGGATGGACAGTTTCGTGATGTCCCGCCCGTTCAGGGTCACCTGCCCGGCGGCCAGCGTCGCGTGGCCAGAGAGTGCATTCATCAGCGTGGTCTTGCCGGCGCCGTTGGGCCCAATCAGCCCATAGATCCGCCCGGACAGGAAGCTGCGGCTGACGCCCGCGACGGCCTTGAGGCCGCCGAACGCGACTTGGATGTTCTCGCACTGCAGGGAAACGCCGGCGCCGGTGCTCATTTCGACGCACCTCTCCCGATGCGTCCGAACACGGCAAAGAGACCGGCGATTCCCTTCGGCAGGAAGATTGTGCAGAGAATGAAGACGATGCCGAGGATGCCGTACCAGTGCTCGGTGAACTGGCTCAGTTCCTCCTTGAGGACCTCGAACACCGCGACGCCCAGCACCGGACCGAGCAAGGTGCCCTTGCCGCCGAGCAGCGTCATGATCAGCACATCGCCGGAGGTGCTCCAGTGCAGCATCTGCGGGCTGACATAGAACATCAGCGAGGCCAGCAGCGCGCCGCTGACGCCGGCATAGGCACCCGAGATCATGAAGGCGCACTGGCGCAGCCGCTGCACGTTGTAACCGATCTGCTCGGCCCTGACGTCGTTGGCCTGCACCGCCTTCAACGCGCTGCCGAAAGGCGAGACGCGCAACAGCGCCATGATCGCCAAGCCGATCACGAACACCGCGACAAGGAAGTAGAAATAGTTGCGGTTGTTGTAGAAATCGACGCCGAAGAGGGCCGGCCGCAGCACGCCGGGAATACCGTCCAGACCGCCGGTGAAGGCCCGCAGCTTCGTGCTGGCTAGGATGTAGACGAGTTGCGCCAGCGCCAGCGTCAGCAGCGAAAAGAACAGGCCCGACACACGCAATGCGAACACGCTGAGCAGGAAGGCCAGCGCCGCGCCGGCGACGGCCGCCACCAGCAGCGAGGGCAGGAAGCCGAACTGAGGCGCCAGCAGCGCCAGCGCATAGCCGCCAGCGCCGAACATGGCGGCATGTCCGAAGGACAGCATGCCGGCCATGCCGAAGATCAGGTCGAAGCCGATCGCGAACAGCCCCCAGATCAGGATCAGGCTGATCAGGTTCAGGCTTTCCTCGCTGGTCGAAACCATCGCAAAGACGATCATGGCGGCGATGGCGGCCGCCATCAGGATCTGGTCGAGACGGAACATGCTCATGCCGCACGTCCCTTGCGGCTGAACAGGCCTGACGGGCGGGTCAACAGGGTGACGATCAGCAGCACGAAGGTAATCAGTTCCACCCACTCCGGCGCATAGGTGAACCCGGCCGCGCGCGCCATGCCGAGCAACAGCGCGGCGAAGATCGCGCCCTTGATATTGCCGAGGCCGCCGATGATCACCACCACGAAGCAATCGATGATCACGCTAAAGCCCATGCCGAGTTCGATCGGCACCAGCGGCGCCGCGACGACGCCGCCGAGCGCAGCAAGCCCGGAGCCGAGCGCAAACACCGCGGTGCGCACCCGCGCCACGTCGACGCCGAGCGTCTGTGCCATTTCGGAATCGGAGCTCGCGGCGCGGATCACCATGCCGAGCTTGCTGCGATCGAGCAGCAGGAACAGCAGGACGGAGACCAGCGCGCCGAAGCCGATGATGAACAGGCGATAGGACGGGATCTGGCTGCCGAACAGTGCAATCGGCTGCGAAAACAGGGCCGGCGTCGGCACCTGCTTGTAATCGAGTCCCCAGATCAGGCGAACCGATTCCTCGATCACCAGGATGAAGCCGAAGGTCAGCAACAGCTGATAGATGTGATCGCGGTTGTAGACCGGCCGCAGCGTGATCACCTCCATCGCCGCGCCGAGCGCCGCAACGACCAGCGGCGCGAGCGCCAGCCCGATCCAGAACGAGCCGGTCCAGTGCACGATCTGGTAGCAGACATAGGCGCCCAGCATATAAAGGGCGCCGTGGGCGAAGTTGATCACGCCCAGCATGCCGAAGATCAGCGTCAGGCCCGCCGCCAGCAGGAACAGCAGAAAGCTCAAGCTCAGGCCGATGACGATCGTCGACACGCCAGGGAGATCCGGGGGTTGGAAAGACGAGGAGTGAGGCGCGTCCCGGCCCGGGACGCGCCTCGTTTCACGAGCAGACGTCGAACAGCTTGGAGGCGTCGAACACGTCGGTGATCTTCATGGTCAGCGGCGGCAACGGCGCCTGGCCTTCGGTCACGACACCCCACAGGCCGACCTGCGCCGCCTGGTGATCGCAGCCGCGCATGACCTTCTTGCCCTCGAGCGAATTCTCGCGGGTGCTCTTGGCGAAGGCATCGACCCACGTTTCGCGGTCCCAGCTCTTGGTCGACTCGACGACATCGAGCCACCAGCTGATGCCGTCATAGGCCTCGCCGGCAAAGCTCGAGGGCCACTCGTTGTACTTGGCACGGTAGGCCTCGACGAACTTCTTGTTGGCGGGATTATCGACCGTGAAGTGGTAGCGCACGCCCGAATAGACGCCGACCGCTGCCGGGCCGACCGCCGCAGCGAGGGTCTCGTCCTGCAGCACCGGACCGAACTGGGTCTTGGTCTTGTTGAGGCCGACCTGGCCGGACTGTTTGAGGAAGGTGACCGCGTCATTGCCGGTGACGATGACCGCGATGCCGTCGGCGTCGGACTTCGCCATCTTGTCGACGATCACGGAGTAATCGCGGTTGCCGAGCGGCGCGTAGTCATTGCCGACGATCTCGATGCCGGCCTTCTTGGCTTCGGCGGCAAACAGCTCCCAGCCGTCGCGGGTCGCCTGGTAGTCGGCGGTCACGCCGTAGATCTTCTTCAGCCCCTTGACCTTCGCGAACTCGATGCACATCCGGATTTCCATGCCGAGCGTGTTCGAGGTGCGGAACGTGTAGCGCGAACCGTTCGGCCGCGTGATCTTGTCGTCGGCGGAAATGGTCACCAGCAGCGGGATCTTGCGCTGGTCGGCCAGGCCCTGCAGCGCCAGCGTCGATGCCGAGCCGACTGCGCCGAACATCATCTGCGCGCCACCCGCCAGCAGGCGCGTCGCCTTCTGAACGGCGGGCTGCGGCTTGGTCTCGTCGTCTTCCCACGACACCCGGATCGGCTTGCCGAGCACCTTGCCGCCGCGGTCGGCGATGGCGAGTTCGACGCCCTGCCGCATGTCCTTGCCGATGATGCCGTAAGCGCCGGAAAACGCCAGGATACCGGCGATATGAAAATCAGCCGGCTCATCCGCAGCGAGAACACCTGTCGCCGGAGCAAAGGCCGACAGCGCCGCACCGGCCGAGCTCAGCAAAAATGTACGACGATGCATAAAACCTCCCAAAAACCTGTCATTTAGATGTATCTTACTGAGGAGTAGGCTATCTCTGACCTCCAGGTAAATGTCAAGCCGCGGAGCGGCTTGCGACCTGCGGCTTGAACGCAGGCGGAGAAATGTGCATTGGAGACAGGGCGCGACGGTGTGTCGCTTCCTGCATCGTGCCGCAACTTGGGGAAGTACAGGGATGACGAAAAAACCAGTGGGGAGAAAGCGTCCCAATGTTTGGGAAAGCGTCGACCTGCGCCAGGAGCAGCACGAGGCCAAGCGTCGTCTAATCCTTAAACAGGCAGCACTTCTGTTCGCGGATCGCGGCTTTCACGAAACAACGATCGATCAGATCGCCGAAGCTCTCAATGTAACCAAGCCGACGATCTACTACTACATCGAGAGTAAGGAAGACCTGCTCTATCAGGTGGCGCATACGGCTCTCGTCGACCTCAATGAGGCCTTGTCTCGCGATCAAGACGCGAAGCTTCCCGCAATCGACCGCCTCGAACAGTTCTTCACGATGTATGGCAGACTCATACTGTCCGAGTTCGGGGTGTGCCTGGCTCTGGTCAGCGACCGCTCGCTTAACGCGCAGTCACGACGCAAGCTTCGCTCGCTCAAGAAGCAATTTGAGATCACCGTTCGGAAAATTCTCGAAGAAGGCAGCAAAGATGGCACCATCTGCGTGGACGATCCGAAAATGTTCATATTTGCCATCTTTGGTGCGTTCAATTGGGCTCCGCAGTGGTTCTCGAACACAGGCGCATCCACTCCGGACGAAGTCACGGCTGCGATGTTCCATGTATTTCGCAGCGCTGCGGCTCGGTAAAGCAGGGCAATTGAAAAAGCGCTGGCTGGACTGACCAACACGGAAAGCAATACTGGCATACAATTGCCATGGGTATCCGCAACACGTCGTCACCACGCTGGCGCGGATGACTGAAGCCGAAAAACCGATGCTGGGGCCATCCAATAGGTTGGCCGAGTACGCGCCCGAGCCGAACCTCGAGACCAAGAAAAAGGACGTCGTCTGGTTCGCGATCGATGATAATCGGCCGCTCACGTGCTTTGCTGTGCTGAGTTCAAGGGCGATCGTGACGCAAAATCGAAGCCTCCTCGTTGAGCAGGGTCGACGCGCTCAAGCAGAAGCCGTGCGCGCGGTGATCGCCGCCGGTGCCATTATCGCAGCCCACAATCGCAGCGTCCAGCGCAACCGAGTTGCCCCCGAAGTCGCCCAGCCCGAGGTAAGTGTCTCGCTCGGCATCATGGAGCACAATGGATGAGGGTACGCATCAAGGCCCTCCCTTGACCTCGCGATATTATAGTCGGTCAACCCCATCGGGCTTCCGAGTCAGACCCGGTTCGATTCCGGTCCGAGCCATTGTGGATACCGGAACGGCATGGGGCGCGCCTGCCGCTTGGGAGCCTGCTGACTTATTTTAGCCAGCTAATACCGCCCGTCAGCTTGTTGGCACTTCTGTTTACGTGTTTCGGCAATTCCCGGACACCGATTTCGGTAATTCGCGGACAGTGATTTCAGTAATTGCGGGAC
The DNA here is from genome assembly GCA_964423245.1 of uncultured Bradyrhizobium sp. Classification (GTDB taxonomy): domain Bacteria; phylum Pseudomonadota; class Alphaproteobacteria; order Rhizobiales; family Xanthobacteraceae; genus Bradyrhizobium. The sequence continues at coordinate 48,514 of CAYREH010000004.1, forward strand.
AAGGATTCCGCTAAATCGCGGACAGTTATGGAGCTGGTTTTTCGGGAGCGCCTTTCAGGCAAACCCCCGTCGCGTCTTCATCTCCGGCCAGAAGCGCGACGTCTTTGGTGTCATCAAGCGCGAGCTGCCCCGTCGCTCCGCCATCGAGCTCATCATCGGTCACATGAAGGCCGAAGGCCATCTCGGCCGCAGCTTCCTCAAAGACCGCGCCGGCGACGCCGCCAACGTCGTCCTCTCAGCCGTGGGCCTCCGCCGCATCCTCGCCTGGCTGAGAGAACTCTGGTGCCTGTTCCTGTCAGCTCTATGGCGCACGCTGGCCTGTCCAGCCCCGCTCAATTCGGCTTCTTAACGGACGACCACCTTGGGTCGGGAGCACTGTACGAAGTCTTCCCAATCGTAAGAGCTCAGTCAGCCAACGTTGCGGATAGCCGCTCGACCGCCTCCGCAAAATCTCGCTTGAAATCCAAAACTACGGATCGCGCCGACTGCTCGGCATTCATCAGACCGACTGCCTGACCGACGAAATAGGCAGCAAGCTCCTTTGCACCGCTGTGCCCGCCGGCCGCAAGCTTATCGATCTTCGAAAACGGGGGGCGACTGAGCAGTCCCTGCAGTGGCATGGGCAGCGGATCAGGCGCATCTTTTGTAGCCCAGGCATCCGACCATGCTGACTGCAGGTGGCGCGTGGGCTTGCCGGTTCGACTGCGAGAACGGACCGTCTGACGTGAGGTCGCCTTCAGCATCTTCTCTTTGACGGTGGGTGTCGTCTCCGCCTCTGTCGTCGTCAGCCACACGGAGCCGGTCCAGGCACCCGCAGCCCCCATGGCCATGCAAGCCGCCATCTGCCGGCCAGTCGCAATGCCGCCCGCCGCCAAGACATAGATATCCTTGTAACTTTCGATCGCTTCAAGCACTTCCGGAATCAGCACCATCGTTGCGATCTCTCCGCAATGACCCCCAGCCTCCCCGCCAGCGGCCACTAGAATATCGACTCCAGCTTGCGCGTGCTTGACAGCGTGTTCTCTTGCACCAGTCAGCGCGCCAACCATGATGCCCCTCTCTCGAGCGCGCTCCATCACCGATTTTGGCGGCACACCCAACGCGTTCACGAAGAGCTTGATCGGATGATTGAAAGCAACGTCAATGAGCTTTAGAGCACCAACTTCCCGCATGTTGTCCGAAGAGCGGCCGTCGTATTCGCCGTTCCACAAATCAGTTGAGTCGATTCCATGCCGATCGAGAAGTTCTTCAACGAACTTGCGGTGACCCATAGGGATCTGCTCGCGGAGCTTGTCGTCGGTTAGTACACCTGCCTTATCCTCCATCCTGGTTGGGATGAGCAAGTCAATACCATACGGCTTGCCCTGGACCTTCTTGTCGATCCAGTCCATCTCGATCTCAAGACTATCCGGTGTTAAACCGACCGCGCCGAGGACGCCAAAGCCTCCCGCGTTGGTCACTTCCGCAACGACATCGCGGCAGTGGGTAAATGCAAACAGTGGAAACTCTATACCGAGCTTGTCGCACAATTCGGAGTTCATGTTTTTCTTCTCGTCTATGGTCAATCACACCACGACACAGCTCTTACGATTCTCACGGCCATATTCTATCCAAGCTTCAAGGGCAGCGCGCGGGGCCCTCTTACGGCTCCTTCGGACCATTTCACCGCCTTGGGATCTGCCATATGAAACTCGGGAACTCGCTTGAGAAACTCCTCGACGGCCACTCTAAGCTCCATTCGAGCTAGATTCGATCCTATGCAACGATGGACGCCGAGGCCGAAGGCGGCATGTCGATTTTCCTTGCGATCGATGATGACCGTGTCGGCGTCCGGAAACATTGCAGGATCGCGATTGGCTGCGGGGAACGAAAGGAGGACCATCTGACCTGCCTTGTACGGACAGCCTTCAACGACGGTATCCTTGGTTACCATGCGGGCCATCGTCACGGGTGAGTAAGCTCGCAATAATTCTTCGATCGCCGTCGGCATCAGGGAAGGGTCCACTGCAAGCCGGCGCCTGTCTTCAGGTGTCTTGGCAAGATGCCACAAGCAAGCCCCGATCCCGCTCCACGTCGTGTCAATGCCGGCAATAAGGAGCAGTCGCAGAGTTCCCAGAATGTGATTGTCCGTAAGAGGTTGCCCGTCGACACGAGCGGCAACAAGATAGCTGATGAGATCTTCAGATGGGGCCCTTCGCCGCCGTTGCACCTGGTCAAGGAAGTAGGTGGTCATTTCCTCCAGCGTGCGCACCATCGCTTCGTCATCAAGAACTGCCGCTTCGACCACTCCATGCACCCAGTCGCGGAATTTTTGACCATGATCCGCCGGTAATCCAAGCAATTTTGCTATCACGCGCACGGGAATATGTTGGGCATAGTCGAGCGCCGCGTCGCACTCGTTGTTGCCGGCGAACCGGTCGATTAGCTCGTTGCAGATGACGCGCGTTTCGGGAATTAGCTTGTCGATGGCTGCCGGCGTGAAAGGCGGCAGCAACACCATCCGCGCCAGGCGATGGTGTGGGGGATCGGAGGTGATGGGCGGTGCCGGCGATTTTATGGGCGGCGGGGTCGCGCGTACTTGCACACGGCGCGAGGAGAAGGCTTGCGTGTCATATGCGATCTCGCGAATGTCCTTGTAGCGCGTAGGCAAGTATACCCCCTGAAACCGATTGGTATGCGCAACGGGACAAGAACTGCGCAACTCGGCCCAGATCGGAAAGGGGTCCTCGATCCATCGTGGATCGAGGTGATCGAAGTCTGTTGCCCAATCCTCGACAGGTGGACGGATACTCAATTTTGCCTCCCAAGCGTTCAAAGATGACTTGCGGTCTGGCGAGCGTCGGCCGGACCAAGCCGCCGTATTCCAATTCACGCCATTAGCCAGCCCTGCACGGCTGCAGCCTCCTGCCGACAATACTCGGGCGCTCCCAGCATCTGACGGTTAAACGCGATGCGTTTGAACCAATAGTGCAAGCCAAGCAGGTCAGTGAAGCCCATCCCTCCATGCACTTCCGTGGTCAGACGTGCGACTGACCATCTTCAACCCGCGCATGTGTTTTTGCGGCAGCGAGGTCCGAGCCAGACCCCGGCTCAGAATAACCTTGACACCAGATGACCTCGCCGCGGATGGTCGGACCGATCCATTTCGCACACTGCTCCTTGGATCCGACCTCAAGAAGGGTCGGAACGAGCATCGATATCCCTTGGTTCATAATGCCAGCGGAAACACCGGCCGTCGAAAACTCGTCGGCTATGATCGCCAGCTCCCTTACGTCCAAAGGTAATCCGAAGCCGCCATACTCTTTGGGAATCGTGCGCGCGAAATATCCGTGTCGAAGCAGCAGGTGTTGCCACTCGAGCGCCCGCTTGTCGGGTCGCTTGCGGCCGCCGCCCGTTCGCGGCGATAGGTCGCCGTGGCGCCTCACGAAGGCCGCGAACCTCCTCCCGTAGCGCTCGATATTTGGGGCCGTAGCTCAAGTCCATGAGCATCCTCCTCCGCCAAGTGCTCCGTGCACAGTCGGTGCGATGCGCCACAACGGACGTGGCCCTCGCTTGCGCAAGATCTCGCAGCTTCCGAACCGCCCCCTCAGCCCCTGACCGAGCAGCCGGGCACTTGCCTTCATTGCGCAACAATTCTAACGTTTGTTTGGTTTATACTCTTATGTTCTGCAGCCGCGGTCAAGGAGGCTGCTACATGATTTTGGTTCATTCGGGACGACCCAATTGGCCGGCCGTAGGAGCTCGGAGAGTCGGCATATCCGGATGCGTCGAGCTTGTTCGATGAAGCAAAGGGTTACTCGAGACATACGAGCAAGACGGCCATACTGTTTCGGTCGGCCTTGTATCAGCTCAGATCGTCGGCGTCGCGATGGCCAAAGACAACATAGTACAATTAAGGAGGCTTTAGATGTCACTCCGGGAACGGATCGCCATAACCGGCGTCGGCGAAACGGCATATAGCCGCAACTCTGGAAAAAGCGTGCTCGCTCTTCAGCTCGAAGCATCACTAAAAGCCATCGACGACGCCGGACTGTCGCCTAAAGACATTGACGGTATCATTCCCTATTCGAACTCAGCGGTCGTCGCGGAGGATTTCGTGACAAATTTCGGCATCGACGACCTTCGCTTTTCAGCCACCACGCCTCTCGGAGGCGCAAGTTGCGTGGCCGGAATTCAAGCCGCGCTCTTAGCGATCAGCGCAGGTCTCTGCAACCATGTGCTGCTGCCGATCGGACGGAACGGCTCGTCTGCAGGTCGCATTGGCACCCGGGTCCAGCAGATGCCGCAGTTCAAGGTCGTCGGCGAGTTCGAGATGCCGATCGGGGCAATCGCGCCAGCGCAGCTCTACGCCGCGATGGCGCGGCGGCACATGGAACTCTATGGCACGACAAGCCGCCAACTTGGGGAGATCGCCGTCTCGACCCGCCACAACGCAGTCCTGAATGGCAATGCGATGATGACGAAGCCTATCACCATTGAAGATCACCAGAATTCGCGCATGATCTCCGATCCGCTTCGGTTGCTGGACTGCAGTCTTGAGAGCGATGGCGGTGCCGCGATCGTCGTCAGCGCTGCCGAGCGCGGCAAGGATATGAGACAGAAGCCAATCCTCGTTATGGGCGTGGCTGAAGGACATCCCGACTCTCCGAGTTCGATTACCCAGCGTCCCGATATGACACGTTTGGGCATTGCAAAAGCCGCCCCCAAGGCCTTTGCGATGGCGGGCGTATCGCCTCGGGAAATTCAGGTGGCCGAGATCTACGATTGTTTTACGTATGTCGTTCTCTGCCAGCTGGAAGATATCGGCTTTTGCAAGAAGGGCGAGGGCGGATCGTTTGTCGAGAGCGGCGCCATAAGGCTTGGCGGAAACCTGCCGATCAACACGCATGGCGGTCTGCTTTCCCAAGCGCACATGGTCGGGATGAACCATGTGGTCGAACTTGTAAAGCAGCTCAGGGGAAGTGCCGGAAAGGCCCAGGTAAACGGAGCCGAACTGGGTCTCGTCTCCGGCTACGGCGACATGGGCGACGGGTCGATAGCGATCATGAGGAGAGGTTGAGAGCATGACCGAAAACATCTATTCGAAACTCGTGCCCGAACCGACGCCCGACTCCATGCCCTACTGGAAGGGCCTCAACGAGGGAAGGCTGCTGCTTCAGGAATGCGCGCGTTGCTGGAGAGTCCGGCATTATCCTCGGCCAGTATGCGATGCGTGCCATTCGTTCGAAACCCGGTGGATCGAAGCATCGGGGCAAGGTGCAATTCACAGCTGGACGATCACGCATCATCCGTTTCACGACGGTTACCGGTCGGATCTTCCCTACACGCTGGTGACCGTCGATCTGGAGGAAGGTGTGCGCATGCTAGCGCGACTGCATGCGCCCGTGGACACGAGACTCGATATCGGCATGCCCGTCCGCCTCGTCGTCGAGAGAGCTAAACCAGGCCTTACGCTGCCCGGATTCGTTCTTGCAGCGCCCGCGACCGATATGTCCGCACCCAGCTCGGGAGAACGATGATGGCTGCCGAAATCGACATTGACGGCTTGCGCAAACACATAGGCACCAAGATCGTGGAAGAAGACGAAGCTACGCGAGCGCCCCTCTTCGGTCTCGTCGCGGCATTCGATCGAGACGATGCGGTACCCATCAAAGGTGGAGCGATTCCGCCCGGATGGCACCTCGCCTATTTCCATTCATTCGCGCGCAGGGCGACGCTGGGCGAGGACGGCTTGCCCAGTTCGGGGGGTGTGATACCCGAGGTGCCTTTCCCGCGACGCATGTACGCGGGTACGACCCTGGCGTTTCATCATCCGCTTCTCGTGGGTGACTCTCTCAAACGTGAGACGGAACTGACGGATATTACCTTGCGTTCCGGCAGTACGGGCCCTCTTCTCTTTGCTACGCAAACGCGACGTATATTTTCACCACGTGGTCTCGCGATCGTAGAGGAGAGCTACACCGTGTTTCGCGACGCCGTGAAACCGGGAGAGCAAAGCGGCATTCCAAAGCGAAGCACGCCACCCGCCGGTCTACCGTGGACACGACAGATCGAAACGGATCCGGTGTCGTTATTCCGCTATTCGGCTGTAACCTTCAACCCGCATCGTATTCACTACGATCGGACGTACGCGATGACCGTGGAGGGTTACCCAGGCCTGGTGGTTCATGGCCCCTATTCTCAGCAATGTCTCATTGATCTCGCTCGCGACAAAAATCCGACCAGGACGATTGCTTCATTCACGCAACGCGCGCGCGCACCCTTGTTCGATACCGCGCCATTCGACGTCACGGGGCGCCCGGCCGACGGCGGGGCGGGAGCCGAGTTGTGGGCAATGACGTCGGGCGGAACCATCGCCATGGAGGTGCAACTTCGGTTCACCTGACCGGTTTGGCCGCGGGAATCGACGGCGGACACATCGTCAACTTCCTCCCGGGCTTAGAGATCGACGTCGCCTGACAGTAATCGCTGGGCAATCATTCGCGTCAGGATTTCATTCGTGCCGTCGGCAATGTTGACGATCCTCAGGTCTTGCCAGGCGTGAACAAGACCGATTTCGTTCGTCAATCCCATGCCGCCGTGTGTCTGAATTGCACGATCCACGGCGCGAAATCCGGCTTGTACCGAATAGGCCTTTGCCATCGAAAGCTCCTTCGGCGCTTTATCGCCGCGGTCGAGGAGCATCGCTGCATTCAATCCCATCAGGTGCGCAGCGTGCAATTCCGTAGCTGCTTCGGCTATCGGAAACGAGACGGCTTGATACTCCGCGATCTTTGAACCGAAGGCCTCACGTTGCTTCGAATAGTCGATGGCCATTTCCAGCGCCCATCTTCCCTGTCCGACAGCTCGGGCGGCGTTGTACACCCGACCCAGCGAGACTCCATATAGTGCGATCTTGAATCCCTGGTCGAGCTCGCCGACCAATTGCCAAGGCTGTACCTCTACCTCCTCAAGCACAAGAGCGCCCTCGTGCCCGCCGACGTGACCAAACAAGCGCACGACGCTCTCAACATGAAATCCTCGTGCATCGGTTGGAACGAGAAATGCGCTGATGCCTCCAGCCTTTCGCACAGCTTTCTCGACGTCGGTGATGGCGAAAACAATGCACCATTCCGCAGTGGGAGCGTTGGTTGTCCAGAGCTTGCGGCCAGAGATTTTCCAGCCTGTTCCGGTCTTGTCAGCCCGCGTCTTGATCATGCTGGCGTCTGAGCCGGCCCCCGGCTCGGAAAGACCAAAGCACATCGATGTCTTCCCGGCCATCATGCCCGCCAAGCATCTCTCGCGGGCTACCTCTGTGACCTGGGTGAGCAGTCGGCTGGGCCCGAAAGCCCAGTGTGCAATGACCCAGGGAATAATGACGCCCTGCCCCCCGAGCCGGCGATATATCGCCTCCCAGGCCACGTAGTAGACAAGGTGCCCCAGCCCACCTCCCCCGATTTCCGCCGGTGCGCACATCGCATAGAAGCCGGCTTCGGCCGAAAGCATCCTAACTTGTTGGATCAACGTGCGTACTTCGGCGCTGTATCGACCATATTCGTCGTACAGCCGTCGCTGATCTTCGAGAAGCGTGCGATTCCCATCGATCAGCGGCACGACCTGCGAATCGACAAAACGCAGAACGCCATCGCGCACTTCAACGACGTACTCGGGAAGTTCAAACGCAACACTGCCCACTGCGATCGCCCCGCTAGTTTCTAAATAGGCAACGCTCGTCACGGAACCTTGCGTTCTGATCTCCCGACAGAGCCGCTAGATCACGCGCACCCTTACCTGCCCTGCCAGACCGGCTTGCGCTTTTCGGCAAACGCTCTGGGACCTTCGATTGCGTCTTGGCTGGCATAGACAACTTCGTGAAGGCGTTTACCCTCTACCAGTCCCTCGCGGCATCCGAGGTCCATCGTCGAGCGAACACTGGCTTTGGCAGCAATGACAGACAATGGCGCACCGTTGGCAATGCGCATAGCCAAATCCTTGGCACGAGAGCGCACAGCGTGTGGTGTATCTTCAAGATAATTAGTGAAACCGTAATCGTGCAGCCGTTCAATTGGCATGAGATCGCCCGTCAGAACGATCTCCATAAGGATTGCCTGAGGTAGCATATAGAGGGCCGGAGCGGCCCAGGGCGAGCCACGACCGATCTTTACCTCCGTGATGCCGGCCTTAGTCCCTTTGAGACCGACGCGCAGATCGCACATCAGCGACAGCATCATTCCGCCCGCCATCAGCGAGCCGGTCATCGCGGCAATGATTGGCTTGGAGCACGTGCGCATGCGCTCGTGGAAAGGATCGCGCATTTTGGACAGGATATCGATCTGTTCGTTGCGAGCGATCTCGGCCGCCTCCTTGAGGTCAAGCCCCGCGCTGAAGACGCCACAGTCGGCAGAGGTTAGAATTACCGCCCGGATCTTGCTGTCCGCTTCGATCCGGTCCCAGGCATCGGCCAGTCCATTAGCCGCCGCCACAGATAGCGCGTTCTTGCGGTCAGGACGATTGATAAGAACGGTAGCAATACCTTCTTCGACGCTGACTTCGATTGGACTATCGATCATGGAGTTCACTGGCTTTCGCGCTGAAGGTTGGCAGTCGGCGGCGGATGCATTATCCACCGCCCCCGGGCGGTTGCACCCGCCGACACGTAGGATTTGAGCCAACGGGATCGCCGGAACTATTCGGCCTTAAATCCGGATGAACTCGTTTTCACGATCTGCCAGATGAGGTCCTGATAGTCCGCCAGCCAGCCGGTCTGCGGCACCCACTTCTGACCGTCCCACATTTCGATTCTTGTCTTGCCTCCGCCACCATGATCTTGAGCAGTGACGGTCACAGGGGCAAGAAGGCCATTGGCATCGAAATCCTTGAGGCTCTCATAGCCAACTTTCATCGATGCGGCGGTCACTGGCCAACCAGCTTGTTTCACCGCATTTCGTGCGGCTTGAAAGGCAACCGAGTAGTTGGCGAGACCCAAGTTGTAATACACATCTTTCAGGTTTTTTTCGGGGCCACTTCCCTTACCCTTTGCGTAAAGCTCAGCCATTATTTCTTTGATGATAGGGACATCCTGGCCGCCGACGACGTTTGTGCCACGCTTGATGCCCTTGGCAACATCGGGACCAATATTGGCAATATCCACCTCGTTAAGCCAGTTGACCGAAATGTACTTTTCGATCTGATAGCCGTTGCGCTTCATTTCCTTAGCCGCGACGACATGTCCTCCGGCCAGGAGCCAGCTGATCATGAAATCAGGCCGGTCGCGCCTTACCTGCGTCCAAGCGCTCGTCTGATCGCTGCCGGGCAACGGCACCGGGTAGAGCTTCAACTCGAAGCCTTCGCGTTCAGCGAGTGTCTTCAAGACACCGATCGGCTCCTGACCGAAGGGATAGTCGAGATAGATAAATCCGATCTTGGCCCCCTTCAAATCGCCGCTGCGCTGTTGTTTGATGTAGGCGATATCGTTGGCGGCTTGCCCCCAATAAGTCGCACCCACGGGGAAGATTTGCGTGAACACCGAGCCGTCAACGGCATCACCGCGTCCGACCGATGACTGCATCAAAATGTTCTTATCCTTCATGATCCGCGGTAGGACAGCTATCGACACCGGTGTCGACAGCATGTCGAATACGAACACGCCGTCACGTTTAAGCCTTTCGTAGCATTCAATGCCGCGTTGGGGCTCGTTGCCGTGGTCCTGAACCACGATCTCTACCTTGTGCCCTTCGATACCACCCTTAATATTCGTCAGGGCGGCAAGGTCTTGCGCAGCTTGCGCCACCTGTGGCGAGACGAACGTGTAGGATTTGCTTAGATCGAAGCACAAGCCGAACTTCAGGGTTCCTTCCTGAGCCAAAGCGTCTGTCCAGCCTGCGGCACTGAGAGCGGCAGCGACCGCCAAGCCCTTTGTCACTTTCCCGATTAACATTCTACCTCCCAATCTGTTGGTCGAATTTCAGTACGCCTTCTGCTGTCCTCGGCCTTTAAGAGCGCTGCTGAACGGAGTTGGCGTTCGTCATGTCTTCAAGTGCTAGTTGTGATAGTTGGAAGAACTTTTCCTTACCACTTCCCAGATGATATCTGTGTAGGCGGCGATCCATTCTGTTTGGGGTATCCATTTTTCTCCATCCCACATCTCGATGCGGGTCTTCCCACCACCGCCGTGATCGCTTGATGTCACAGTTACCGGCGCCATAAGTCCACCGGCATCGTAACTTGCGATATTTTGGAGACCCTCGCGCATTGTGGCGGAGGAAATTGGAGTGCCATGCAACTTGGCAGCTTGGCGAGCGCCTTCAAGGACCATCGAGTACATCGCTAGTCCGGTGTTGTAGTATACATCTTTGAGATTCTTCTCTGGCCCGCTGCCCTTACCCTTCTTGTAAAGCTCAGCAATAATCTCTTGAATCACTGGAATATCCTGACCGCCCGCGACGTTGGTGCCACGCTTCAATCCTTTTGCAGCCTCAGCGCCGATATTGGCAATGTCAACTTCGTTCAACCAATTAACCGAGATGTACTTATCCATTGGGATACCATTGCGCTTCATCTCCTTGGATGCCACGACATGCGCTCCCGCTAGCAGCCAGCTAATGATGTGATCTGGCTGGTCACGGCGCACTTGGGTCCAGACACTCGTCTGATCTTTGCCAGGGAGCGGCACCGGATAGAGCTTCAATTCAAATCCTTCCACCTTGGCGAGCGTCTGTAAAATTGGAATCGGCTCCTGTCCGAACGGATAGTCGAGATAGACAAAGCCGATTTTTACCCCGCGCAGGTTGCCAGCGTGCACCTGCTTTAAGTAGGCAACATTATTGGCAACCTGTCCCCAATAAGTAGGACCCAGCGGAAAAACCCACCCGAATACGCCGCCATCGACGGCGTCTCCGCGGCCAACTAGTGCTTGGATGAGGATGTTCTTGTCCTGCATAACTCGCGGCAACATGGCGATTGAAACGGGAGTCGACAGCGTGTCAAAGATGAACACGCCTTCCCGCTTAAGTTTCTCGTAGCATTCGATGCCGCGTTGCGGCTCATTGCCGTGGTCTTGCACGATGACTTCGATCGGAGCGCCCCCGATCCCACCCTTGAGATTGGTTAGCGCGACCAGATCCTGTGCCGCCTGCGATACCTGAGGCGTGGCGAACGTGTAGGCCTTGCTTAGATCGTAGCAGACGCCGAGCTTCAGCGGTTGTGCGGCGCCGGCAGGCGGAGCTACCGAAAGCGCCACAATGCCAGCGATTGCCGCAGCCACTGAGTATTTCAAAAATCCCATCATGAGTCTCCTCCGTTCACAACTGACACATTGGGGCGTTCTGATCAGCTGAGCCAGCGCTTGCGTCTGCGATAGTGCTTGATGTCGTGAAAACTCTTGGCTTGACTGCCCCCGAGGTAAAACTCCTGAATATCGGAGTTTGCTTTCAGCCTCTCTGCCGTGTCGTGCATGACGACACGTCCATTCTCGATCAGATAGCCACGCGAGACGATATCGAGAGCTGCGAGCGCATTTTGCTCGACAAGCAGGACGGACAGGCCATGATCGCGATTGATCCGTTTGATGATCTCGAAAATCTCGGCGACCAGAAACGGAGCCAGACCCAGACTTGGCTCGTCCAGCATGAGCAAGCGCGGCTGCGTCATTAAGGCCCGTCCGATTGCGAGCATCTGCTGTTCACCGCCCGAAAGATATCCGGCAAGCGAAGATTTTCGCTCAGCTAGACGCGGAAAGTAGTCGTAAATGCGCGCCTTCTCCGATGCGACCCGCGTTCTCGACAATGACATCGGAGCGGCAGCCTCGAGGTTCTCATCTGGCGTAAGATGCTCGAAAACTCGGCGCCCCTCGATCACGTGGCAAATCCCCAGTCCGACACGCTGCTGAGGCGGATTGTCGCCGATCACTCTACCGTCAAAGCGGATCTCGCCCCGGCTTACCTTTCCGCGTTCTGCGCTCAGAAGGCCGCTTATGGCTTTCAATGTGGTACTCTTCCCAGCTCCATTGGATCCGAGGAGCGCGACCATTCCGCCGTAGGGCACCTCAATCGACACGCCCTTGATGGCGAGCATGACCGAATTGTAAAGCACCTCCACGCTGTTCATCGACAGGATTGGGCCATCTTGTTGAATGTCGTTTGGTTTCATGCCGATTTCTATTTCTTGAACTGGTCGAAGGGCCAGACCAGGAAATAGTCCCTGATATTCGCATAAAGCTTCCCGAGTCCCAAAGGCTCAACCAGCAGGAAAATGATGATCAAAGCGCCGTAGACGGTGGTAGGGATATGAGCAAGGGTTTCATTTCCGAGTGGAAGCCCAAGGAAAGACGTCAAATTCGCAATTATCTCATTGGCGATTCCCGGCATGAGGAGGATCAATGCCACTCCAAAATACGTACCGATGATGCTGCCGAGCCCGCCGACGATGATCATGGCAAGCACCTGAATTGAAACATTGACCGAGAATTGCTCGGGCGCAGCAAGGAAAAAGAACGTAGCAACAAGCAGGGCGCCACCAATCCCACCGATGAACGAGCACATCGAAAACGCGATTAGCTTGTAGTAGAAGCTGTTCACGCCGAGAATTGCAGCCGCATAATCCTTCTCGCGCACGGCAACCAGGGCACGTCCCAAGGCGGTTCGCTGCAGGTTCATCATGAAAACGGTCACCAACGCGCACCATCCCAGCGCCACGTAGTATAACCCTCTGCCTGAAGCGATTTCCTGCCCAAGAAGCGCAAAACGAGGGGATTGAAGCGAGGCATGTGAGCCGCCAGATATCGCTGGTGAGTGATTCAGTACCCAATCCATGACGAACTGCATCGCAAGTGTCACGATCGCGAGATAAAGCCCTTTCACCCGCAGGGCCGCGAACGCAAACAGGCTTCCTATCAGGGATGCGGCGAGGCCGCCGATCAGAAGAGCAAATTCCCAGGGTATGCCGAACCTGGCTGCGTGGACGGCCGCATAGGCGCCCACCGCCATCGTCGCAGCGTATCCCAGATGCAGCTGCCCCGCCCAGCCTGTCGCCAAATTGAGACCGAGCGCCAGCGCCGTCCAGATCAGCCAAGGCTGAACGTAGCTGTTTAGATACAACGAACTCAACAGGAACGGCGCAGCGATAGCAGCGACGGTAAGGACGATAAGCAGGTTCCGGTCCGTTGGCACCGGAAATAGCTTGCTGTCCGATACATAGCTCTGATGACGAACGCCCGCGAGAGGATAAAACATGCGTCATACTCTTTCGATGTCATGGCGTCCGAAGAGTCCGTGTGGACGCAACATGACGGTGAAGATCAGCACGGCAGCGACGATTAGGTCACGACTACCTCCTCCAACCACCAAATCGAGGTAGGAGGAGCCCACGTTCTCGATGACCCCAAGGACAATTCCGGCGAGGATCGCACCAACTATGCTGTCAAGCCCACCCAGGACGGCGACAGTCAGTCCTTTTAACAGGAGTTGCGAAAGCGATTGGTCGACGCCCTGGATCTCTCCCCAAATCACGGCTGACGCAACGGCGACCACCGAAGCCATACCCCATGACAACGCTACGCCGTGCTCAACGGAGATTCCGATCGACCAAGAAGCGACGTAGTCGTCCGAGATTGCGCGTAACCGGATTCCACGGCGCGTTCGGAAGAACAGGAGGAATGCTACAAAAAGTGCGATCGCGACGCAGGCCCCGGCCAGATTGATGCGGCTCAGCAGCAACGGTCCAAGAAACAAAGGATCGTAGCTGACGCCGAGCTCCATCGAACGGGAGGTACCGCCCCACACTGCCAAAGTCGAACCTCGTATGAAGATGTCGAGGCCGAGCGTCATCATCAGGATCATGACAATCGGACGCCCCGCCATGCGCCGCAACGTCACCTTCTCCACACCAAAGCCGGCCAAAAACATGATGATCGTTGTCACAGCGATTGCCAGCCACAATGGGAAACCCAACTGCCGGGACAAGGCCAGCACCACGTATGCGGCCAGCATCGTCAATGCGCCTTGGGCAAGATTGGGAACGGACGATGATTTGTAGATCAACACTAGTCCAAGTGCGAAAAGCGAATAGAGCAGTCCGGTCAATGCGCCATTTACAGCTAACTCGCTGACATATGCGATGTCCATTAGACCTCCCGAATTACCAGCGTGCGCTCAACCAACCCGACCTCACCGCTCTCGTACGTCACCGCAGCTTTGACGTGGATTTCTTTCGATCCATCATAAAGTGCGTCGATAACCGATGCGTATCGTTCTTCAACAACAGAGCGGCGAAGCTTGCGGGTGCGTGTTATCTCTCCATCGTCCGGGTCGAATTCCTTGTGAAGGCTGACGAACCGATGCAGCTTCAGTGATTCTGGAAGCGCTTTATTGACCCGATGAAACGCGTCGCCAAGTAGTCCGGCAATTTCGTTCCGTTGCGACAGGTCAGCGTAGGAGACATAGGGCACCGCGTTGGTCTCTGCCCAATGCCCGGCGGCCTCCAGATCGATACAAACAATAGCCGTTAGTTCGTCCCGACCGGCTCCGAAAACGGCTGCGTCTTTTATGTATGGGCTGAACTTCAGCCGATTCTCGATGTAGTTGGGGACGTAACGCTCACCTTCCTTGGTATGGACGACCTCTGACACACGCCCCAGCACGACAAGGTGACCATCGTCTTCCAAATATCCGGCATCGCCGGTGTGCAGCCAACCGTCCTTGAGCGTTTCCGCGGTTGCCAGGGGATTGTTGTAGTACCCCCGAAACACGCTTTCTGCCTTCAGCAGTATTTCACCCCCGTCCGTGACCTTGACCTGAACGCCGGGAAGCGGTCGCCCTACGGTGTGTAGCTTGACCTCATCGGGCATCTGGATAGCGTTGAAGGCTGCATTCTCGGTCTGGCCATAGAGCTGCCGCAACTTGATCCCCAGCGCGCGGTAGAAAACAAAGGTGTCCTCCCCAATGGCCTCGCCGCCCGTGAACGCGCTTTTTAGTCTGCTAAGACCGTAGAGGTCTTTTATCGGTCCGAAGACAATGCGTTCGCCGAGCAACCGGCCCAGCCATTCCAGATGGCTACCCTCTTGACCGTCGAGCTTTCGCCTTTCCGAAGCAATCGCTCTGTCCGTGAAAAAGTGGTAGAGCCATTTCTTTAACGGAGTGGAGTTTTCGATTCCGACCTGAATAGAGGTCAGCAAATTGTCCCAGCTGCGCGGGGCAGCAAGATAAAGGCTGGGCGCAATCTCGCGCATGTCACGCAAGACCGTCTCCTGCCTTTCCGGTACATTGACGGTGAAACGAAAAGCGATTCCGGCAGCCACGGTCAGGGCAAAATCTCCGACCCATGCCATCGGCAAGTAAGCGAGAACCTCTTCACCATAATTGAATGCCCCGCCAGAATATGCATTGCGAACTGCGGCGATGACATTTCTGTGGCTGAGCACGACCCCCTTTGGTTTACCGGTCGTGCCTGACGAATGCAGGAATATTGCCGGATCATCCGGCGCCGCGCGATTGACGATGCGGTCCCGCAGTTGCGGATCGGCCTTAAGGTTCGTCTCGCCTTTATCGTTAAGTTCCTCCCACGACAGGAGCCCCGACGCGTCATAGGTGTTAAGGCCTCTCTTATCCTCGTAGACGATATATTCGATCGTACTGCCGGCCTCCCGCAAATCGAGAAATTTGTCGACCTGCTCCTGGTCTTCGGCGAGCGCCGCCACAACCTTCACTTCACCGACGAAGTGGCGCAATTCGTCCAGCGTCGTCCCAGGGTAGGCTGGCATCGCGTATGCTCCCAGCATCGACGATGCAATCATGCCCGCGTAAAGGCGCGCGCGATTATCGCCAAGAATCATGACTGCATTGCCCGGTTGAACTCCGAGAGCGTCAAGGCCAGCAGCGCAAACCAGCACCTCATTGAAATATTCTGACCACGTCATCTCCTTCCAGATGCCGCGATCTTTTTCCCGCATCGCGATTTTGTTGCCATGCTGGGCGGCATTGTGGACTAGTAGGCGCGGCAGGGTATCGTCTGCAGCGCATGTAGGCATGCTCATCACTTTTTCATGCCGCATGACCGACACCAATATAGGCTTCAATGACCCGCTGATCCTTGACAACCTCCCTGGGCTTGCCCGTTGCGATCATTTCTCCGTAGTTCAATGCCAGCACGCGATCACATATGCCGGTAATCACATCCATACTGTGTTCGATCAACAAAACGCTCACGCCGCGTTCCGCGCGCGCATCGAGAATGAACCTTGCCATATACTCCTTCTCCTCCTGGTTCATTCCAGCCATCGGTTCATCGAGGATCAGAAGGCGCGGTTCCGCCACCAACGCGCGTGCAAGCTCGACACGCTTCTTCATTCCGATCGGAATGCCGTCGACGAGTTCGTGACGGACACTTTCGAGTTGCAAGAACTCGATCACTTCCTCCACGATTTCGCGGCTTCGCATTTCGTCGCGACGCGCCAACCACCAGTATAGCGCCGTACGAATGACGCCCGGGCGCATGTGAATATGTCGTCCAAGCAGAATATTGTCGAGCACACTCATGCCATTGAAGAGCGCCAGATTCTGAAACGTGCGGGCAACGCCTAAACTCGCCACCTTGTGAGGTGCTGTGCCAGTAATGTCCTTGCCGTCGAGTTTGATTGTTCCCTTGTTAGGCGGATAAAAGCCGGTTATGGCGTTTGTCAGCGTAGTTTTGCCGCTACCATTTGGGCCGACGAGCCCAAAGATTTCGCCGCGGTACACACTCAGATCGACACCGGTCACGGCAACAAGGCCGCCGAAGCGTCGTTCAATGCCAGTGCATTGCAGTACCGGTTCCGCTTGGTGAAACGATTTCGGCACACAATCTTCTGTCATACCAGCTCGCTTCGCATTCGCGGCCCGTTGAACCTGGTTAGCCTAATTTAAAATAGTCTGGACGCCCCGTCGGCCACGGATCACCCCACAGCTGCTGACCACCGTCGACCGTCAAGACTTCTCCAGTAATGAACTTGCCCGACGGCGCAGCCAGGTAAATTACAGCTTCGGCAATATCCCACTCGTCTCCAGACCGGCGCATGGGATTTGATTCCTCGAAGGTGGCCGCGCCTTCCGGCGAATAGTTGCCGAATCCGCTGCTTTCACAGCATCCGGGCGCGACGCAATTGACCCTGATTTTGTACGGCGCCCATTCCACGGCCACCGATTTGGACAGATAGATCACGCCGGCGCGCGCCGCGCAGGAATGCGCGATGCCTGGCAGGCCGCGCCAGATGTCGGCGACGATGTTTACGATGGTTCCGGGCTGTCCTGTCGCAACCCATCTCTTCGCTGTCGTCTGCATCATCCACCATGTGCCATTGAGGTTGGTGTCGACCACTGCGTTCCAGCCCTTAACTGAGTAGTCGAGTGCCGGCTGTGGGAACTGCCCTCCAGCATTGTTAACGAGAACATCCAGCCGGCCAAATCGCTCGCCGACTGCGCTGATAAAATTTGCTACCTGCTCTGGATCGCGGATGCTCAATTGACCGCTGAGGACATCGCCGCCGAATCCGCGCAAATAATCCGCAGCGCTATTCAGTTTTTCTTCATTGCGGCCGCAAATCGCCAATGATGCACCAAGCCGCGCGAAGAGCGAAGCGATTGCCCGACCCAAGCCGCTGCCAGCACCGGAAACGACGACGGCTTTTCCTTTGAAAAGATCAGGCCTGAAAACCGTCGCGCAATTGCGCAACTTGGATTCCGATAACCCGAACTGCGCTCGCGGTGAACTGTCCATTTCCTCCCTCCCCCCGATCTGTTGTTGTCGGGCTCGATCACATCTAACATGTGTTAGAAAACACCGCAAGGTGCTTCAGGGGAGGCGCTTTCGCTCTTAGCCAGAAAAAGGAACGAGCCTTTCGGGTTCAACACGCAGTCTATTGTGTCCGGCCGTGATCCGATGACCTTCACTGACGCTGCATGCCGCGCCCGGTCGCGCCGAAGGAACGACGATCGCTCCATCGGCATGTCGTTGGTCCGCATCTCGGCTGCAACGACCGCTTTCCTGAATCTGTTCAATTGGCACAATCGCCGCAATCTATACAGCCGCCAAATACTTCACGCGAGCATTCTCAGATGTCGCAGGTGTAGGCCAAACGACTACATTCGTTTGGCGACCTCTTCTAGCATGACCTCGCTGGCGCCGCCGCCAATGGCCTGAACTCGGGCATCGCGCGACATCCGCTCCACCGCCATCTCACGCATGTACCCCATGCCTCCGTGAAACTGAACACAGTCGTAGAGAACCCGGTTCACCAACTCACCGGAGTAGGCCTTGACCATCGAGACTTCACGCACACAGTCGCGGCCCTCGCAGTCGAGACGAGCAGCGTGATAAACGAGTTGACGCCCCGCTTCGACCCGGGTCTGGCAAACCGCCAGGCGTTGGCGCACAGTCTGTTTGTCCCACAATGCGCCGCCGAATGCTTTGCGTTGCTTGACGTAAGCAACGGTCAGGTTCAGTGCGGTCTGCGCTTCGGCCACTGCTAGTGCACCCAGCACAATCCGCTCATTCTGGAAATTCTTCATCACCGAGTAGAAGCCGCGATTGATTTCGCCCAGCACGTTTTCGGCAGGCACGCGAACATTCTCGAAAATCAGCTCGGCGGTGTCCGAACACAGCCATCCCGTTTTCTTCAACGCTCGGCTTACCGAAAAGCCGGGCGCACCTTTCTCGACGGCGAACATCGTGATCCCGCGGGAGCCCTTCGCTCCCGGATCGGTCTTGGCGGCGACAAAATACAAGTCGGCGTGCACGCCGTTGGTAATGAACATCTTGGTGCCGTTCAGCACCCAATCAGAACCGCTTTTCACAGCGCGCGTACGCATACCGGCGACGTCCGATCCCGCGCCCGGCTCAGTGACGGCCACTGCCGTGATCTTCTCACCGCTGGTGATGGCGGGCATCCAACGCGCCTTCTGCTCCGGCGTCCCGGCGTTTTCCAGATGCGGCGATGCCATATCGGTATGGACCAAAACCGTCGCCGAGAATCCGCCAAAGGTGGAGCGGCCCAGCTCCTCGGCCAGCATCACACTCGCCATCGTGTCGAGCCCGGCACCGGCATATTCGGGATCATAGCGCATTCCCAGGACGCCGAGCCCGCCCATTCTGCGTAGGACGTCGCGAGGTACTAAGCCTTGCTCCTCCCACGCGTGTGCCACCGGAATAACTTCGGTTTCGATGAACCGCCGCAATTGAGCGCGGATCATCTCCAACTCTTCGTTGAAGGGGAACGCGGTCGCCTCGGTTAGGACTTGACGGGTATTCATGTGTCTTCCTTTCGCTCCATTCGGACGAGCGGGGCGCCACCAGCAACGGTGTCGCCGGTCACGCAATAGATCTCCTTCACGTTGCCGCTCAAGGGGGCGACCAGGCTTTGCAGTAACTTCATTGCCTCCAGCACCACCAATGTCTGACCTCGTTCGACAAAGTCGCCCTGCCTGACGCTGAGCTCGACGATCGTGCCGGGCATCGGCGCATTCAGAGTATCCTCGTCAGCTGAACCCGCACCAGCGCCGTGGCCATGAAGATCCTCGAGCGTGAGGAAATGGACCTGCATCATGCCATCACGGCCCGAAAGATGGACACGCCAGCTCCCGTCGGTACGTTCCAAGTGCGCGATGCGGGCAAATGGCCGCCCGGCAACGCGCCCCATCAATCGTCCATCGCGGAGTGAGATGTCTTCAACCGAGACCGGTGTCATCTTTGCTCCGCGAACCTCCAGCCGCAAATCCTGCCCGACCGCCAAAAGCTCTTCCAGCTCGTCCCCTGCTTGCCAATAGCGTGCCGCACCAGGCCGTCCCGCCCGGTCGGTCACACGCCAGGCACCCAGCGTATGCCACGGGTCGGCATTCGCGCTCTTGGAAAGATGCTGATGCAGCGCCAACGCAGCTAGCGCTCGACTTTCATTGTCTGCCTCTGGCGCCTTCCAGCCGCCGGGAAAAAGCTGTTCGAGCGCTGCGGTGTGGTGGCGCAGCGAGGCGAAATCTGGATGAGTGAGCAGCGCGCGCTGATAGGCGATATTCATGCCGACGCCCCCGACGGCGAATTTGTCGAGCGCAGCAACGGCCTGGCGGATTGCACCTTCACGATCGCCTGCCTTCGCAATCAGCTTGGCGAGCATCGAATCGTAGTGATGGCTCACAACGCTGCCCATCTCGACCCCTGAGTCGAGCCGAAGGTCTGGACCCTTGGGGGGTGCCCAGAGGGTGATCGTGCCAGTTTCGGGGCGAAAGCGTTCGGCGGGATTCTCAGCTGCAAGGCGAATCTCGATGGCATGACCCGCGCAGCCAATGTCCTTCTGGGTGAAGGCCAATTCCTCGCCGCGCGCGACTCGCAGTTGCCATTCCACGAGATCGATGCCGGTGATCGCCTCGGTTACGGGATGTTCAACCTGAAGGCGCGTATTCATTTCGAGGAAATAGAATTCCCGACGTTCAGAGTCGTAGAGATATTCCACCGTGCCAGCCGAGCTGTAGCCGATGGTGCGGGCGAGGCTGACGGCGGCCCCGAGCATTTTCTCGCGCAGCGGCGCCGGCAGGCCGGGAGCTGGCGCCTCTTCGATCAGCTTCTGGTGGTTGCGTTGGAGCGAGCAATCGCGGTCCCACAGGTGCACAACATGACCATAGCTGTCGCCCAAGATCTGCACTTCGACATGGCGTGCGCGTGGAGCGTAGCGTTCAAGAAACACGGTTGCATCGCCAAAGCCGGCAAGCGCTTCGGCTTTGGCGGCGCGGATCGCCTCACTTGCCGTCTTGAGCTCCATAACAAGCCGCATCCCCCGCCCACCGCCGCCGGCGCTGGCTTTGACGAGGAATGGCACGCCGAGGCTCTCGGCTTCCGCGAGCAGCCGCGCTTCGGACTGATCCGCCCCGCGATAGCCGGGCAGAACGGGCACCCCCGCCGCCTCAGCGGCCGCCTTGGCCTCGATCTTCGAACCCATCCGCGCGATCGCCTCGACAGAGGGGCCGATGAAGACGAGCCCCGCCTCCGCCACGCGGCGAGCGAATTGGGCGCTTTCCGACAAGAAGCCATAGCCAGGATGCACCGCGCCCGCGCCCGCAGCGCGCGCGGCCTCCAAGATCGCATCGATGTTCAGGTAGCTCCGCGAAGGTGCCGGCGGGCCGACGCAGATAGCGTGATTGGCCTCGGTTACGAAGGGGGCGTCGCGGTCAGACTCGGAATAAGTGGCGACACTTTCAAGCCCGAGTTTCGCGCAGGCGCGCTGAATGCGCCGTGCGATCTCGCCTCGATTGGCGATGAGGACGCGCGTGAAGCTCATTTCACGCGCCATGAGGGCGTGCCCTTGCTCAAGAAGCAGTTGATGCCTTCAACTCCCTCTTCGGTCTCCCAGGCGTCGGCCAACCGGTCGGCGGTATAGATCATGTTGGCGTGGAGATCGTGCCGGGCGACATAGGCGATGAGCCGCTTGGTTTCGGCCACTGCCCCCGGAGCGGCCTGTAGATGGGCATTGACGACGCGCTCGACTGCCTTGTCTAGCGCCTCGGCTGCCACGACCTCGGTCAGAAGCCCGAGCCGCTCGGCACGCGCACTATCGAATAACGCTCCCGACAGCATGGTCTCGCGTGCGGCAGCCGCTCCGATCTTCGCCACCACATAGGGGGAGATATTGGAGGGCAGCAGGCCCATTCGTACCTCCGTAAGACCGAACTTCGAGCCTTCGATGCCGATCGTGTAGTCGCACACCGAGATCAGGCCAACGCCGCCACCGTAGGCCGGGCCGTTGACGCGCCCGATCAACGGCTTGCGCAGGGTGTCGAGGCTGCGTAGCAGATGAGCCAGCGATGCGCTCTGTGCCACCCGCTCAATGCGCGTCTTTTCCACGTTCGAGGCAAACCAGTTGAAGTCGCCTCCCGCGCAAAAACTCTTGCCTGCACCGGTCAGCACCACGATGCGCACGGCTGGGTCGTCCGCCAGTATCTGAGCTGCCGCACCCAGGTCAGCCATCAGTTCGCCATTGATCGCATTGTGCTTCTCCGCACGACTGAGCGTCAGCGTCGCAACCCCGCGGGCATCCACGTCGACGATGACGGTGTTGTGTACGCCGAGCTTCATGGTTGCATTGTCTCACATTCTAAAGACGGGCGTATGGCGCCCGGCCTCGGGCACCGAGGTCACGATGGCCAGGCACAGCCCGAGGACGTCGCGCGTTTGACCCGGCTCAATCAGACCGTCGTCCCACAGCCGCGAGGTTGCATAGTAAGGATCGGATTGTTCCGCATATTGCGCGCGCACTGCGAGCTCGATCTTCTCCAGCTCCGCCTGCATCTGCCTCTCGTCGCCCCCCTTTTGACGACGCAACTCCATCATCACGCTTGCTGCGATGTCCGCTGACATGGTGGCAACTTCTGCCGTCGGCCATGCAAACAGGAAGCGCGGCGCAAATCCGCGGCCGCACATTCCATAGTTACCCGCCCCATAGGAGCCGCCAACGATCATCGAAAGTTTGGGCACTTTGGCCACCGACATGGCATAAACCAGCTTGGCGCTATTCTTGGCGATGCCGCCGCGCTCGGCCTCCGTGCCGACCATGAAGCCTGTGACATTGTGCAGGAAGATAAGGGGCAGATTTCTCTGATCGCACATTGAGACGAACTGTGCACCCTTGAGCGAAGAGTCCGACAGAAGCGCGCCGTTGTTACCCAAGATGCCGACCTGATAGCCGTGAATACGTGCAGTGCCACAGACCAGCGTTGCCCCCCAATCGGGTTTGAATTCGTGGAACTCACCGGCATCGATGATGCGCAACAGGAGCTCGCGCACGTCATAGGGCTCCTTACGGTCGCCGCTCACGACACCCAGAAGCTCCTCGGGATCATAAAGCGGACGGCGCGGTGGAGCTGTGGGCGCGGTTGGGCGTGTCAGCCCCAGACTAGCGACGATATCGCGCATGAGTGCGAGCGCGTGATGCTCGTTTTCGGCTAGATGATCGCTCACGCCCGAGACGCGGGTATGCATCTCGGCCCCCCCGAGGGTCTCGCCATCGACTTCCTCGCCGATCGCCACCTTGACAATCGAAGGGCCACCCAGATGAATGCGGGCATTGCCGCGCACCATGATGACCTCGTCAGAGAGCGCGGGAATATAAGCTCCACCAGCGGTGCAGCCGCCAAACACTGCCGATATCTGCGGCAGCCCCGAAGCCGACATGTTGCATTGCCGATAGAAGGCGTTGCCGAAATCGCGCCCCCCAGGAAACACTCGGTCCTGCTCGGGCAAATAGGCACCGCCGCAGTCAACGAGATAGAGACAAGGCAGCCGATTTTGGTCAGCGATCTCCTGTGCGCGAATGTGTTTCTGCACCGTCTCGTGATAGAATGATCCGCCTTTGACCGTAGCGTCGTTGGCGATCAGCATGCAGTGCAGGCCGTGGATGATTCCAATGCCAGTGACGATGCCCGCACCCGGTACCTCGCCGCCATACTGCCCCCATGCCGCCAAGCTCGAAAGCTCCAGAAATGCCGAGCCGGGATCGACCAGGACGTCGATGCGCTCGCGCACCAGCAACTTGCCGCGAGCGCGGTGCCGCTCAACAATTTCAACCCGTCCACCACCTGTGGCCTCGGCCATTCGGTCGCGCAGAAGCGCTATGCGCGCCTTTTGTGTAGCGCGGTTGCGAATAAATCGTTCAGAGGCGATGTTGAGTGATGAAGAAAGGCTCCTCATTCGTTCTTCTCAGACTGTTCACCGGTGCTACTGTCGCGGATGCGTCCAGAGCAATTGCCGTTTTCTAACATCCGTTTGATTTTTGTCAACGTCTTCGGTAAGCTGCATCTGCGGAGAGTGCACGTGTGCAAGAAATGGCAATCTGACCATCATCGGCGAGTCGTTCTGGGAATAATATTGGAAAGCGGAGATGAAGAGAGAAATCGGAAGTCGCTTCGCCCCTAGTTTAATGCTCGGTCAGGTTGCACTTGTCACCGGAAGCGGCTCTGGCATGGGCCGCGCTACCGCGCTTGAAATGGCATTCTGCGGTGCAAAGCTCGTGCTTTTCGCCCGCCGCGAGGATCCGCTGCAGCAAACCGCCGAGATGATTCGTGCCCAGGGCGGCGAAGCATTGGTAATCTCAGGCGACATCCGAGATGAAGCAAGTGTTACTGCTGCGATGCGCCGGATTAAAGAGAATTACGGGCAGCTGGATGTCCTGGTCAACAACGCTGGTGGGCAATATGTTGCCGCCGCACGCGATATCACCAACAAGGGTTTTGAGGCCGTAGTGCGTAACAATCTAGTTGGATCATGGCAGATGACGCGCGCTGTCGCCGATCATTTCATGTTCGAACATGGCGGCTCCATCGTATTCGTGACGGCGGTCAGCCGCACCGCGTTGACCGGCTTTGCTCATACCGCCGCTGCACGCGCCGGCGTGACCGGACTGATGAAGACCCTCGCCGCCGAGTGGGCACAATACGGCATTCGGCTAAATTGCGTAGCACCCGGCACTGTAAAGACGGAGGCGCTCGGTCGCTATCCGATCCCACCACAGAAATGGAATGAGTTTAACCGCTCCGTTCTCAACCGCATGGGCGCGCCCGAGGATGTCGCTGGCGCGATTGTCTTTCTTGCGTCGAAGTTAGGTAACTTCATCACCGGCGAAGATTGGTACGTAGACGGCGGCGAAACCCTTCACCTAGCACACGATGCCCGTGACATGATCAACACCGAAATGTTTGCCAACCGTCAACGCGGAGATCGCCGACATGGCTGATTTTGTAACCGTTCCGCATCCGGAGTATTGCTTGCGCACCCTCGCATTTTGACGGCGCTCGAGCGGCCTACAGAGGAAAGCACTGAAATGGGTTGCTGTTGTCAAGACAACGCCGCTTCCCCTCGAAGAGTCAAAATCTCCATGAACTGAAAGAAACCGCGCTTATTTTTTTCAATAGTCATCAGCTAAGGTCGCACCGATGCTCCTCAAAGACCAGCAACGCTTTGAGCAAATCAGCACTCTCTGGATCACGAGAGCCAAGGGTTTCATTACCCACATGAACTTGCGGATTGAGGGGCACGGGCCTGACGGCGTAACCGTCCGGATGCCGTTCAATCCCGCTTTTTGTATCGACGAGCCACCAACTCTTCTCCATGGCGGAGTGCTGACTGCGCTGCTGGACAGTGTATTCGGGCTGGTCAATTTCATCGCGATCGACGACATCAGCACGATGGCCACGCTTGATCTGCGCGTGGATTATCTTCGACCGGCACAATCCCGCGCCGACGTGTTGGTCCGCGCCAAATGCTATCACCAGACCCGCCATATTGCCTTCAATTCCGGCGTTATCTGGTTCGATGATGACAAGGGCGACGAAGTCGCACGTGGCTGTGCTACCTTCGCTCTCACACGAGGCGAGAGAAATCTTTTCGATATCCAGACAACACCGCGGAAACCAGAATGACGCCCGAGGAAACGAACACGCTACTGATGAAGAGGCCCTTCTTCAGGTTCCTCGGCTTTACCATCGTGAACATTGAGGAGGGACACGTCGCTGCCCAAATGCCCTTTTCCGAAAGCTATATAGGTAATCCTGTCATGAACTACTATCATGGCGGCATCATTGCCAGTGTTATGGAGGCGGTGGCATCCGTCGCAGTTTGGCAAGATCTTAGGAATCGAAGTCCGAAGCCAATCAACCTTACGGTTGACTACCTGCGGCCCGCCATCGCAGAGCCGTTGAATGTGCGGGCGACGGTCTTACGAAAAGGGCGTCGGATGGCAAGCGTCGAAGCCGTGAGTTGGCAGGCGGAGCCGGAGATTTCTGTCGCCAAAGGGCTATTTCATTTTCTGCTCGCTTGAGAGCGCGATCGCTTATCGCCCGACAATAACGCAGGTGACAGACCTTGGCACTAACCGGCCTGCAAAGAACAAATACATTATCAAGTACGATACAAAGGCCTCGTAGTTCCGCCGAAAGCCTAGATCGTCATAGCAGTTCCGATCAGTCAGCGTTACGTGTTCGGCTGCCAGAAGCTTGATCCTTCAGCCGATCTTCGAGAACGTGACGCTGGACTTTGCCGCTGGTCGAACGCGGAAAATCATCGAACGCAATGAACCGGATCTCCCTTGGCCGTTTGTATCCGGCGAGGCGTTCGCTGCAGAGCCGCAAGATTTCATCGGCGGATATGTTTGCCTCGTCACAAGCGACGAACGCTACGGGCCTTTCTCCCCATTTTGGATCACTAGCCTTGACTACCGCCGCTTCCAAAACTGCTGGATGAGCCAGTAACACTCGCTCGATCTCGGCTGGGTAAACGTTTTCACCTCCGCTCTTGATCATGTATTTTACCCGGTCAACGAAATCCACACGTCCATCAGGAAGCCGCCGAAATGTATCGCCCATATGGAACATACCGCCTCTGAAATCTACAGCATTGGTTTCCGGCGCATTCCAATAGCCCGAAAAAAGCGTGGGTCCTCGGACCACCATTTCACCCGGCTCGCCATCAGGTACGTCGTTGTCAAGCGGATCGACCAGCCTGATCTCGCAGAATGAAGAAATGCGTTTGGCGAGATCGGTCGGCGTCACTCCGACCTCTATTACAGAACCGCTTGCTGGCGGAAGACCGGTCTCCGTTGCGCCGAAGGAATTCAGATAGGGAGCGTCAAGCAGGCGGGTCAATTCCGCAATTTGATGCCGCGGTACGAGATCCGCCATGGCGCCACAGATTTTGATGCCTTTGATGGGTGTTGGTCGCGCTTTTCGCTCTTCGATGAATGCGTCGACCACACCCGGCATCATCACCAGCCAACCAATCTTGTGCTGAGACAACGCCATATTGATCGCTTCCGGCTGGAAGCCGTTTATGATGACGACCGTACCACCCCGCATGAGTGTCGCCAGCATATGGTCGGTCGATGCCATATGAAACATGGGCGCCCAAGCAACGAACGCGTCACGTGGGTCCAGCATTAATTCAGCCGAAAAAGCCATCGCACGCGCCACATGTGCGCGATGGCTGACAAGTGCGCCCTTGGGCAGTCCCGTGGTTCCTGAGGTGAAAAGAATGGTCAGCCCCTCCTCATCACTTTCAAGCAACGTGCCGAGCCGAGAATCGAGGGCGGCCGACGAGCTCATTCGACTCAACTCAGGGCCGACTTGGATTGTCGGCAATTCCGACACGGCTGCAAACGTCGCATGTAATTCCGGCTCGACGACAGCCATCACCGGTTCCACCAGTTCGATGCAATGCTTGAGTTCAGCCGGCGAAAGTCGCCAGTTCAAGCAAGCAACGATGGCCCCGATTGCAGCTGCAGCCAGCTGCAGTTCGACGTAATCAGGACGGTTATGCGAAAGGATCGCGATACGGTCGCCAGGATTGACACCTCGGCCGAGCAGCGCGGAAGCAATCGCGTCGACCCTCTTCAGAAGGTCACCGTATGAAACGGTTAGCCCCTCATACTCGATCGCGGCACTGGATGGCTGTTTTCGTGCACAGGTTCTGAACAGGCCATAGACGTTGGCCTGACCCGCAGCCAGGAGTATTTCCGGCATCAATTCCTCCCTCGGTCACTCTAACCAAGTCGCATTCCTGCCGTTGTGATAGATCGCTCTGCGATTTGGCCGCCCTTTTCGAATGAACGCTAACACCGCCGTCGACGTACGGTTTGCAGCATATCTAAAATTGAGTTGCCGCAGCACCACTTCCGTCGAGCAACTTAGCCATCTCGGTTTTTTCCTCAGCTAAACTTTACGGTACTTATCGAGTCCGCCGGAATGCATCACACGGCCCATTAGTGGTGAACCAATTATCTTTTCGGCATAAACGGAAGCGGCAATGAGCTTATCGAGATCGACGCCAGTCGCAATGCCCAGTTCATGGCACAAAAAAACTGCATCTTCGGTGCAGACATTCCCGGCCGCGCGCGCATGGCCGTGACCGGCAAACGGGCATCCGCCCAGTCCAGCGACGGAGCTCTCAAACATGTCAACGCCCATAGAAAGCGCCGCATAGATGTTGGCTATGCCGAGGCCCCTGGTGTCGTGCAGGTGCATGCCGATGCGCGCATCCGGCTTGATTTCCCTTATCGCCCCGATCATGCGCTTAACTGCCTCAGGATTGCCCCACCCCATCGTGTCGGCGACAACAAGGATCGGTAGCGGAATATTTTCTTCTGCGCAGAGATCCAGCACGAAACGGAAATCGTCTAAGACCCGGTCCTGCGGGATCGGTCCTTCGAAGTTGCATCCGAATGCGGTCATCACATATGCCGTGTCGACAGTGTAGCCCTCCTGCTTGTAGAGGTTGACCCATTCGCGCTGCTTCTCGCGCATCTCCATCGAGGAAGCATCGTTGTTCTTTCGCGAGAATGTGTCGGATGGATAGAACAATAGCCGCGGATCGATATCGACTTGAGGCGCTGCGAGCGCCTTGCGAAAGCCCTTGTCGTTCAGCCAGAGCGACGTGTATCTTACGCCATGCACCCGCCTAATGCGCTTGAACAGCTCGGCTGTATCGGCCATTTGGGGCACCTTTTGGGTGTTGACGAAGCTACCTACCTGAATCCGCTTCAGCCCGGTTTCGCTGAGCATATCGATCAGTTCGACCCGTTCTTCGATCGGGTAGATCTTTTTTTCGATCTGAAACCCCTCGCGGGGTCCCTCTTCTCTAAACTCGACGAATTTTGGAAAATCGCTCATGAACTCTCACTTTCTAAGGGAGTTATCTCGACGATTGGCTGCCCTCGGTCCACCATTGCGCCTCGCGAGATGGATATATTTTTCGCCACTCCCGAAACCATCGCCTTTATCGAGATCTCAAGCTTCATGGACTCCAGGATCGCCACAACCTCGCCGGCCGCTACTGAGGCCCCCTCGTCGATCAATACCTTCACAATTGTGCCGGTTAGAGGAGACACGAGAATGCGGTCCGCAGTGCTATCTACTTCAGCGAAAGCCAGCGATGTCGACGCTTGGTACAGCAGACGGCCGCCAGGCGTGTCGATTTCGATCGAATTGCCTCGGACGCGCGCTTCGATGGTAATCGTTTCGTCCTCATGCGTGATCTGCAAGCGGCCGCATCGAAGCTCAGTTGCGTTCAGCGCCAAGGGCATGCTGTCGTCGCTGTAGACAACAAAGAGGTTGTCATTTCCCACCGGGCTGACGCGCAGCTCTTTGCCGGATGTTCCCGGATGCGCGAGGATCACACGCTGGCCTGCCTCGTCCAGAGCGCCGCCAAGGCCGAGCCGCCAACCGGTAAACCTATCACGGTTGCGCCAAGGGTTGGCATCGCCGTCGGCGCGGCCACGGGTGACGAACAGAACGGCGGCCACCGCCTGCCACAGCCGCCCATCCGAGCGCTGCGGAGCGGCGGTTAGTGCATTGATGCAACTGTCGATCCAGCGGGTATGCACCTGCATTCGCGCAAAATCGGCGTCTCGGGTGAGTGCAGCAAGAAAGGTACGGTTCGTCTCGACCCCGTCCACAACCACGTGATCCAACGCTTGAGCCAGGCGCGCCAGCGCCGCATCCCGATCGGAATGATGCACGATGAGCTTTGCAATCATCGGATCATAGAAAGGGCTAACACTGTCGCCTGCCTCAACGCCACTATCAATCCTAAGACCGTCGGGCAGCGAAATCGCCGTGATCCGCCCTGTTGAAGGAGAGAACTGCATCCGCGGATCCTCGGCGTAGAGCCGAGCCTCCACAGCATGCCCCGTGCAGGTGATCTGATCTTGGGTCAGGCCCAAGCCTGCGCCCTCTGCGATGCGCAGCTGCAGCGCCACGAGGTCCAATCCGGTGACCGCTTCGGTTACCGGATGCTCGACTTGGATTCGGGGATTGACCTCCAGAAAAAAGTACTCTTCGCCTAGCACTAGAAACTCGACAGTGCCTAGCCCACGATAGTTCAGCGCCTCCGCAAGCCGGACCGCATCCTGGGCGATGTGATCGAGAAGTGGCCGCGGGAGACCCCAGGCGGGAGCTTCCTCGATCACCTTCTGATGGCGGCGCTGTAGCGTGCAGTCGCGTTCGAAGAGGTGCACCACGTGGCCTGTGCCATCACCGGCGATTTGTATTTCGACATGGCGCGCCGCAGGCAGGAAGCGCTCGAGCAAAAGTCCCTCGGAGCCGAAAGCGGATTTCGCCTCGCGCTGCGCGCTCTCGATGTCGGCCTTCAGCGTAGCCTCATTGTCGATCAGCCTCTGACCGCGCCCACCGCCGCCCCCAACGGCCTTCAAAAGAGCCGGAAGCCCAACTTCTCGTACCGCCCGTGCGATTTGATCGGGGTCGGACATGACACCATGGCCTCCGGGAATGACCGGCACGCCGGCGGCTGTCGCGGCCTTTTTAGCACTGGCCTTGTCGCCGAACCGCTGTAGTGTCTCGGCGGTAGGGCCGACGAAGATCATACCGGCGGCCTCCACCGCACGAGCGAAGTCCGGATTTTCCGCGAGGAAGCCATAGCCGGGATGGATTGCGTCCGCGCCGGCTTGCCGAGCGGCCGCTATCACCGCGTCGATCCGCAGATAACTTTCGACAGCCGGTCCGCCTCCGATCCTGAGCGACCGACCGACTTCGCGCACATGCAACGCCTCGGCGTCAGCGTCAGAATGGACGCCGATCGGAACGATTCCGAGCGAGCGAGCCGTGCGTGCGATCCGGCATGCGATTTCGCCGCGGTTGGCAATGAGAAGAGACTTAATACGCATGGTGTCGCGCACCTAAAACCGAAAAACGCCGAAGTGACTGTCGACCTTCGGACGTCGGGAAGCTACATCCAGAAGCAGCGCCAGCACATCGCGCGTTTCAGCGGGTTCGATAACGCCGTCGATCCAAAGATTCGAAGCGAAATTGTACGCGTCTTGAAATGTCTCGTACTCCCGGCGAATTGGAGCTTTAAAGACCTCTTCCTCTTCGGCCGTCCAAATTTTACCTTCGCGGTCATTGATCTGGGCACGCACTTGGGCCAGCACGCTCGCTGCCTGCTCTGGCCCCATGATAGCCGCGCGTCCGTTCGGCCAGGCAAACATGGCGTCCGGCTGAAACGGTCGGCCCAACATAGCGAGGTAGCCCGCGCCGTAGGAGCCGCCGGTAATCACCGTAAACTTCGGCACGCGGGCCGACGACATAGCAGTGATCATCTTGGCGCCAGCCTTAGCGATGCCCGCCTGTTCCACTTCGCGACCGACCATGAACCCATTAACGTCGACGAGAAAGACCAGCGGAATGTCGCGTTGCACGCATAGATTTATAAAATGAGCCGCTTTCAGAGCTGCCTCGACGAAAAGCACTCCGTTGTTGGCCAGGATGCCGACCTCATGGCCGTGAATGCGAGCCCAACCAGTTATTAATGTGTCGCCATACAGCGGCTTGAACTCGTGCAATTCGCTGCCATCGACCAGCCGCGCGACGATTTCGCGATTATCCGTCGGTACCTTGGCGTCACGACTGACGATGCCGTAAATTTCATCAACCGGATAAACGGGAGGCTTCGGAACGATGGGGATTTTCCGAGGACTGGTCTTTTCGCCCAGATGTGCCACGATTTGCCGAGTAATCGCCAGCGCATGGGCGTCATTCTCGGCCAAGTGGTCGGTCACGCCGGAGATCGCGCAATGCATCTTCCCGCCGCCCAAAGTCTCGGCGTCGACCTTCTCGCCAGTCGCGGCAAACGTTAATTCGGGCCCGCCAAGATACATAAATCCTTGCCCGCGCACGATCACGACCTCATCGCATAATGCCGGGATATAGGCACCACCCGCGGTACATGGTCCCATCACAACAGCAATCTGCGGTATGCCATCGCCCGACATGCCCACTTGGTTGTGGAAGATGGAGCCGAACTGGCCTTCGTCGGGAAAAATATTTGCTTGTTCGGGCAGAAAAGCCCCACCACTGTCGACCAGTGTGATCACTGGCAGCCGGTTGGTCCAAGCGACGCGCTGGGCGCGAACGTGTTTCTTGCTCGTCATCCCGAAATAAGTGCCGCCCTTTACGGTGGCGTCGTTTGCAATAATCATGCAATGCCGGCCCTCGATCATGCCGATGCCGGTAATGATGCCAGCGCCAGGGGGCACGCCTTCATATTTATTCAAGCCCGCAAGTTCACCCAGTTCCAAAAAGGGGGTGCCTGAATCAATCAGCCGTTCGACGCGATCACGCGGCAGGACCTTGCCCTTCTCCTCGTGTCGCTCCCGTGCCTTCAGCGGGCCGCCGGCACGTTGCTCCAGCCGCAGTTCGTGCAGCCTTTTGATTCTCGCGCGATAGTGCGTCTCATTGGCCCGGAAATTCTCCGAACCCTTATCGAGAAGTGATTTAAGGATTGTCATGACAGATCGGGGTATTTGCGAAGAGTGAGCGCAACCTTCGCCGCGCCGGGTTTCTCGAATGTGTCGGGCTTCACAATGCGGACGTCGGCCTTGAATACCAGCGCATCGCGAAGACGCGTCTCGATCTTGTTTCTTAGTTCGTCGTCCCTGTTGGGCGGACGGTGGGGTCCGCGTTCGACAATGATTTTGAGTGCCGACTGCGTCGTATGCCCCTCGAAATCGGCAACAACGCGGACAACCCCGTTGGTCTCGGGCATCATTTCGTTGATGATGCTGTGGATGGCTGAGGGGAAGACGTTGGCACCGCGGACAATCAGCATATCGTCGGCGCGACCGATACAACGGATCTTTGGCCCTGTTCGCCCGCACGAGCAGCTGGTGGCCAGGACGTCAATGTAGTCGCCGGAGCGGAAGCGCAGCAGCGGGCTCGCCTGACGGCCTATCGCCGTATAGACCATCTCACCACGGGCCCCGTCCTGGAACGGGATAATCTTGCCAGTTTCGGGGTCGAGCAGCTCGGTAATAATGTAGTCCATACTGACCATGTGCATGCCCGACTGTTCGTCGCACTCGGCCCAATAGGTCACACCGAGGTCCGTGCCACCAAGTAACTCGGTGCATTTTGCGCCCCACAGCTCCTCAATGCGGCGGCGGACGGTGGGGATGCCACCGCCCGGCTCGCCACCCACGATGACCCGCTCGACGCCAAGCTGCGATGCGGGAATGCCAAGGATCTCAGGCGCTTTCTCACCCAAGTGCAGAACAAAGTTTGGCGCACCGACCACGCAGCGCGGGCGGATGTCGGCACAAGCTCGGATGAGACGGTCGGCACCGCCATCGGCACCAATCGGGATGTCGATGGCGCCCAAGTATTGCAAACCTTGCATGACCGGGATGCCGCCAACAAAGCCTTTGGCCAGCGAGAAGGCATGCAGCACCATGTCGCCGGGCCGCACGCCGGTTGCGAAAAAACAGCGTGCCGACATTTCATGCCACATTGCGGCGTCGGATTCGGTCAGAGCCACGTAAGATGGGCTGCCTGTAGTGCCGGAGGACGCCTGCATCTGAATTATATCTTCGGGCTTGGCCGCGAGGTGGAGGCCGAAAGGCTTGCGAGCGGCAAGACTGTCGCGGATCTCCGCTTTGAACGTGTAGGGCAGCTTCTGCAGATCATCGATAGTGCGCACGTCGTCGAACCTCGCACCGGCCGCGCCCAGCTTCTTCTGATAGAATTCCGAGTTGGCCTGCAAGTAGGCCATCTGCGCGATCAGCTTCTCTTCTTGAATGCGTCGGACTTCGCTGAGCGGCGTTGTTTCGATCGCATGCCAGCAGCGCGCGCTTGACTTGTCGTGAGCGTCCGCTCGTCGGAAACGCATCCCGAGATTCATTGCTTAACCTCCTTGCCGATCCGCAGCTCTCAGTAAGAGCGTGGCAGGCCCATGATCTTTTCGCCGATGAAACTCAGACAAAGCTCGCGGTTCACTGGGGCCGTGCGCAGCAAGCGCATCAGTGGATATAGCTCGTAAATGCCGGTATCTTCGGTAAACCCCGATCCGCCATGAGCCTGGAGCGCCGCATCCACCGCCTCGATGCCAGCCTCCGCCGCAGCATATTTGGCCATATTGGACGAGGCGCCAGCGGGTAGGCTGTTGTCGAATTCCCAAGCGGCGCGGCGGGTCATGAGGCTCGCCATTTCGACTGCGGTGTGGGCCTTGGCCATCGGATGTTGGACACCCTGATGCGCACCGATCGGCTGGCCGAAAACGTTGCGCTGCGACGCATAGGCGACGCCTTTATTTAGCGCGAATCGGCCAATTCCGCAGCATAGAGCAGCCAGGATGATGCGCTCGGGGTTAAGCGAGTCGAAAAGAATCGAAAAGCCTTCGTCCACTTGGCCCACAACATCTTCGGGACCAAGATCAACCTCGTCGAAAAATAGCGTCCATTGTTCTTCGGGTAGTGGAATCGAAATCTTCACCCGTTGTTTGTCGACGCCTTTCTTTTTCAGATCGACCGCAAAAAGCGTGAAGCCATCGGTCTTGCGCTTGACCTCTTCGTGCGGCTTGGTACGGGCTACTACCAAGCAGTAGTCCGCGACATCAGCGCCGGTAATAAAGGTCTTTTCCCCCGATAATGAAAAGCGGTTACCTCTTTGCCTTGCCAATGTTCGAGCCTTGATCGTGTTCGAACCAGCTCCGGGCTCTGTGATCGCAAAACAGAACTGGATTTCGCCACGACAAGCCCGCGGCAGGAGCTCCTTTTTCTGGAACTCGCTTCCATGGTTCGCAATATGCGCCAAGGACATGGTCGGCCCGACGACCATCATCAGAAGCGGAATACCGTGATTGGCCGTCCCCTCCATGAACAAAGCCATCTCAGTCATGCCGAGGCCGGCCCCGCCAAACTCTTGAGGCACCATAAGCCCCAGAAATCCATCATCGGCGATCTTAGAGAACATCTCTCGCGGAAAAACATGCCGACGCGCATGATCGAGCCAATAGGCGTTGTCGAAACGCTGTGCCAACTGGGCGCCGTATTCGTAGATCTGGCGCTGCTCATCGTTCAAGTTGAAATCCATATTGAACTCCGACGCGG
This sequence comes from uncultured Bradyrhizobium sp., assembly GCA_964423245.1. GTDB lineage: Bacteria > Pseudomonadota > Alphaproteobacteria > Rhizobiales > Xanthobacteraceae > Bradyrhizobium. The sequence continues at coordinate 83,381 of CAYREH010000004.1, forward strand.
TGTTATTGTTCAAATCTCGGCTCGCGGCGATTGGCGAAGGCATCCAGCCCTTCGGCCACCTCCGCTCCCGGCAGGTGACGCAATGCAGCGTCGCGCTCAAGACGCATGCTTTGGTCGAGCGTCAGTTCCAGACCCTCGCGACCCAGCCGTTTCATCTCAGCCATGCCCTGCCGCGAGCGCGTGCCGATCTTCTGGCAGTAAGCCAAGGCCGCGCTGTGGAGTTGATCATCGGCCACGACATAGTTTACGAGTCCAGCCTCCTTGGCCTCGTCCGCCTTCAACCAACGCGCAGAGAACATCAGATCGAGCGCTCGGCGCAGTCCCATAAGACGGACCAACCGCTGACTGCCGCCCCAACCCGGAATGAGACCGAACTGCGCATGCTGATCACCAAATTGCGCGGTCTCCGCCGCGAAGCAGACGTCGCACGACAGCATCAATTCGATGCCCCCCGCCAGGCACAGCCCCTGGACCGCCACGACCACCGGTAGGGGACTCTGCTCGAGCCGGCGCAACACGCCTATGCCGAAACCAATGAAGCGATCCAGCGCCGCCGGATCGTCCATCTTGCCTTTCACTTCGACGAGGTCAGCTCCGGTGCAAAAATGTTTGCCCTGGGCGCAGATCAGAACAGCGCGAACCGAGCGGTCGGCCTCAAATTTCGCACGACCGGCATCGATAAGCTGATGTACCTCGAGCGAAAGACAGTTGAGCTTCTCCGGCCGGCTCAACTCGATGATCCCGGTGCTGCCTTCGGTTCGGATCTTGACCGGAACGCTCATTTTCCCGCCCCCTTCGCTCTCTTGTCGTATTGGAGCGCCACGCGCCCTACCTTCTCGCGCGCTATGACGAGCTTCTGGATTTGCGCCGTGCCGTCGCCGATTTGAAGCCCGAGCACGTCGTTGTGACGCTGATGGTGCGGCAGGTCGGTTGTGTAGCCATAGTGCCCGTGCAAAATCAGGCACTGGTGGATGATCTCGCAGGCAGTCTTTGGCACATACCATTTGCACATGGCCGCCTCGGCCGTATGCGGCATGCCGCGATCGCGCAGGTCGAGGGTATAGTAACAGAGCTGGCGCATCATCGTCAGTTGCGTCTCGGCCTCGGCGAGCGGAAAGGTGACGCCCTGATATTGAGCCAACGGCGCGCCGAACGCCTCGCGTTCCTGGACATAGGCCCAGGTCTCGTCGACAGAGGCCTGCGCCGGACCGAGGCACTCCAGCCCGATCAGCGCGCGGCTATAGTCGAAGCCCGCCATGATGGTCCCGAAGGCTCGGTCCTGTTCGCCCATCAAGCATTCAGCCGGCACATGGACATCATCGAAGAAAACCGAGCCACGGCCGACCGGCTTGGTGCCGATGTCGTCAAAATGGGTCCGCTTGATCCCCTTTTCCGTCAGGTTAACAAAGAAAGCGCTGACGCCACGCGACCCGCCTTTTGGATCGCCGGTGCGGGCGAAGACAACTGCAGCGTCTGCCTGCGCAGCAAAGCTCATGGAGGTCTTTTCGCCATTCAGCCGCCAGCCATTACCTGACTTCTCGGCGCGCAGCTGAAGATTTGCCGCGTCCGAACCGCCGCGTGGTTCGGTAAGGCCAAGTCCGATCACCGCGTCCCCTGCAATCACTCGCGGCACCCAATCGCGGGCGATGTCCTCCGAGGCGTGTTTTGCGACCATGCCGCCCATGAGCGAGCCCAGGAGTTGCACGTAGCTGACGTTGAAATCGGCATAGGCGATCTGTTCGGTGATCAACCCGGCCGTGACGGAGCTTTCACCCATTCCGCCAAACTTCTCAGGAAGATCCGGCGCAATCAGACCGAGCGAGCCCATTTCACGGATCAGTCCCCGATCGAGGACATGGCCTTTGGCGCGCTTTTGATAGCCATCGGCCAATCTTTCGCGCGCAAAACGCCGTGCGACCTCCCGAAAGGCGAACTGATCTTCGGTCGGCTGAAAGGGCATTGAATGATCCTCCCGCGGAGCGTCTTAAATCGACTTTCCAAGAAACCTAACAAACGTTAGAATACCCGGCAAGTGCCAAAGGGAGGAAAATTATGAACACGACGGCTTCGTCGACCTACGCCAGATTGCTCTCACCGCTCAAGGTCGGGCGCCACGAAATGCGCAACCGGATCATCATGGGTTCAATGCATACCAAGCTCGAATGCAAGCCCGACCCGATCGCCGCGCAACTTGCCTTCTATGTCGAACGTGCGCGCGGCGGCGTTGCGCTCATCGTCACCGGGGGGTTTTCGCCTAACGCCGAAGGCGTGCTTGACGCTCAAGGACCGCGGCTCGACGATCCCGAAGAGGCCCAGGCGCTTCGCCCGATCTGCGATGCAGTACATCACGAGGGCGCTCTCATCTGCGCGCAGCTCCTTCATGCAGGGCGCTATGCAAAGATTGCGGGCTGCGTGGCGCCTTCCCCAATTCGGGCACCAATCAACCGCCATATCCCGCGCGAGATGCTCGATAGCGACATTCTCCGCACAATCAGCCAATTCGCCGAGGCGGCAGCGAACGCGCAGGCTGCAGGCTTTGACGGTGTGGAGATCATGGGATCCGAGGGCTATCTCATTAACGAGTTCACGGTGACCCACACCAACAAGCGCGAAGATGCTTGGGGCGGCAGCGCGGAGAACCGCCATCGTTTTCCTGTCGAGGTCGTGCGCGCGGTGCGCCAGCGCTGCGGTCCGGATCTACTGATCATCTATCGCATTTCGGCTGCCGATCTCATCGAAGACGGCGCACCGGCGGATGAGATCGCCGCCCTTGCCCGCAAGGTGGAGGCCGCAGGTGCCGACATTATCAACACTGGAATTGGCTGGCACGAGGCCCGCGTGCCTACTATCGCCTACCCCGTGCCACGAGGAGCTTGGCGCAAGGCCGCCGCACGGGTCCGCGCTGCCGTCTCCATCCCCGTGGTCGCGTCCAACCGCATCAGCACCGCGGAGATGGCCGAGGACATCCTCGCGAGCGGCGATGCAGATCTCATCTCTATGGCGCGGCCAATGCTGGCCGATCCGTTCTTCGCCAACAAGGTCCGCGATGGACGAGTGGACGAGATCAATACCTGCATCGCCTGCAACCAGGCTTGTCTGGACTACATCTTCTCTGGCCGCGCGGTGAGTTGCCTTGTAAATCCTCGCGCTGGCCGCGAGTCCGAGCTGCGCGATACGCCCGCGGAGGTCCGGAAAAAGATCGCGGTGGTCGGCGGCGGCGCGGCGGGGATGGCTACCGCAACGGAAGCGGCGCGACGCGGTCACTTTGTTTCGTTGTTCGAAGTTTCTCAAACGCTCGGAGGACAGCTTACGCTGGCGCGCGCAGTTCCTGGCAAGAATGAGTTCGACGACACTCTGCGTTACTTCCGACGCCAGGTAGACAAGCACGGGGTCAACCTGCATCTTGGCCGCCGCGCCTCCCCCGAGGATCTGAGCGGGTACGATCATGTGGTGATTGCTACCGGCGTCAGCCCCCGCATCCCCGATCTGCCGGGCGTTGACCATCCCAAGGTGGCAACCTATGCGGAAATCCTATCGGGCACACGGGTCGCGGGAAAGACCGTCGCCATCGTGGGCGCTGGCGGGATCGGCTTCGACGTGGCCGAGTTTCTCGTCACTCCTACCGCCGAGGCTAACGGCAGCGAGGCTTTTTTCGACACTTGGGGCGTGGATGGAAATTTCTCCGCGCCCGGCGCGCTCAAGGCTGATCCGCAAGCACCGGTGGGCGGCACCCGCAAAGTCGTCATGCTGCAGCGTAAGACCACTAAGCCCGGTGACGGACTCGGCGTTTCCACGGGCTGGATCGTTCGCAACGCGCTACGCAAATACGGCGTCGAGATGTTGGGCGGCGTCAGCTATGAGCGAATCGACGATGAGGGCCTACACATCAAGATCGCCGGCCGACGTCAGGTCATCGCAGCTGACACGATCGTGCTTTGCACCGGGCAGGAGTCTGAGCGCGCGCTTCACGCCGCACTGATTGAGCGCGGCATCCCGGCCACAGTAGTCGGCGGGGCCAAGGAAGCCACCGAACTGGACGCCTTACGCGCGATTGACGAGGGCATCCGGCTGGCACAATCGCTTTAAGGGTGGATGATATCGTCTGTTGACATTGGTCTATGTAGGGCCTCAAGAGGTTGTTCCTGGCTAAACCGAGTCGGCTGATGGGAGTGTTGGCCTTCAGACTACCATGCGGCCGATGCCAATTGTAGCGATGAGCCAATGCACCAGCTCGGCTGATCGTTGATCTGAGTTCTGGTAGGCGCGGGCATATGCCCATTCGCGAAGGGAAGTTTGGATGAAGCGCTCGGCCTTGCCGTTGGTCTTCGGGGTATATGGCCTGGTGAAGATTTGGTGAAAGACCAAGGCGCCTGCAAGCTGCTCGGAACATCCTTGAGCGGTAGCACGAGCCATTATCAGTCATCACGCGCTCGACGCGGACTCCGAGCCTGGCAAAGTAAGTGACAGCGGCCTCAAGAAAAGCCACTGCACTTTCCTTGCGCTGATCGGCCATCACCTGCACGAAGGCGATGCGTGAAGCATCGTCGATGCAGACATGGACGAACTCCCAGCCGATGCCATGGTGGCGATTGATCGCGCCGGGATACCGCCCGGTGATGCGATGTCCCACAGAGCCGATCCGGCCGAGCTTCTTGATGTCGAGGTGGATAAGCTCGCCGGAGTGCTCGCGCTCATAGCGGCGGATCGGCTCGGCCGGCTCCAGCTCGGCCAACCTGTTCAGGCCGAGCCAGCGCAGGATGCGGCTGACGGTTGCGGGCGATATTCCGACTTCGGCAGCGATCTGCCTGCCCGTGTGGCGCTGCCGACGCAACGCCTCGACAGTGGCACATGTAGCTGCCGGGGTTTGGCCTGGCAATGAATGGGGCCGTGAGGAACGATCCCGCAGCCCATCCACGCCTTCTGTGCGGAAGCGGGTGACCCACTTGGCGACAATCGTTGGTGATGTTGAATTGGCGCGTGGCTGCGGCCTTGCTGAGCCCTCCTTCAACAACACTGCGCACCATGGCCTCTCGACCTTTGGGCGTCAGAGGCGCATTCTTGTGAGTGTCCATTCGATCCCCCGCGAATCACTGTGTGTTTGGCGACATCAGCGTTCACGGTTGCGGTCGAATGGACAACCTCCTGAAAGCTCACAGCTAGCCCGCTCGCAGCGGGCCGTCGGCATTGCGGCCAAGCTATCGAAAAGAAACCTGTTGGGGCACCGCGCCTCGAAGGACCGACAATACCATACCAAAGCGGCGATCCCCCTTGGCGGGGCGGTCGATGAGTTGCAGCCTGTCGCTCCCTTCCAAGACGGCGTTCAGCGGCCTTTGTTCCTCAATGCAGCGATGGGAGCAATGACCTCGGGATTCTGCAACGGCGACAGGTCGCCCGGATTCTCGCCCAGAAACGCCGCGCGGACGACGCGGCGCATGGTCTTCATACTGCGAGTCTTTGGCAGCGCCTCGACAAAGTGTATCTCGCGCGGGCGGAAAGGTTGGGAGACCGCGGCGGCTACATTGTCCTTCAGTTGCTCCACCAAGGTGTCGTCGGTTTTCACGCCGGGGGCGAGGACGCAGACGCAGACCACAGCTAGGCCCTTTAGATCATCCGGCGCTGCAATTGCAGCGGCGTCGATTACATTACCAGTGGCGGTTAGTGCGGCCTCGATCTCGGTCGGGCCGATACGCTTGCCGGCAATGTTGAGTGTGTCGTCCGAACGGCCGAGAATGAACCATGTTCCGTCGGAATCGCGGCGCGCCCAATCGCCATGCCGCCAAACGCCGGGGTAATCGGACCAGTAGGTCTCGAGATATCGCGAGTGATCCCGCCAGATCGTCGGGGTCAGGCCCAGCGGCGGCTTGGTGACCACCAGCTCGCCCATCTCGCCGTCTGTCGCCTCGGACCCATCCGGTCGCAGCACTTTCGCCCCGACGCCCAACGCCTCGCTGGAAAAACCGCAGGGCCGCAACGTGTGCAGCACGGTCGACGTCAGGATTGCGCCAAAAAGCTCAGTCCCGCCGGAGATGTTGAGTGGCACCGCCCTGTGGCGGCAGATGTGTTCCAGATGCCAGAGCCAGGCATCCTCGGTCCAGGGTTCGCCGGTGGAAGCGACGATGCGCAGAGCGGAGAGATTGTACCGCGCCAGCGGACCGGGATCGCTTCTCATAAACTGTCGCACCAACGTGGGCGCGACGCCAAGATGGGTAACGCCGTGTTCGCTCGCGAGGCGCAGCAGGCGGAATGGATCGTCCGGCGTGGAGGGCGCCCCTTCGGCCAGCACCAGTGTCGCGCCCGCCAGAAGCGTCGAGATCAGGGTCAGCGGGCCCATAACCCAGCCCATATCGGTCATCCACAGGTGCCGGTCCTCGCGCTTCAAGTCGAGGCACAACAAGAAATTGGTCGTTGCCGCCGCCTGCACACCGAGATGCGTGTGAACCACCCCCTTGGGCCGGCCGGTTGTCCCAGAAGTGTAGGCAATCATCAGCGGCGCCTCTGATGCAACCGGAACAGGTGCAAAATCCGCCTTTGCGGCCCCGACTGTGGCAGCCCAGTCCAGATCCCGCCGTGGGTCGGCGGCGCTGCCGCCGAAGCGGCGCAGGCTGATCACCGTGTGCACGCTGGATACGTCGGCCAGAGCCTCAACCAGCACGGATTCCATGGGAACAGGCCTGCCGCGACGCCTACTCGCATCGGCCGTCAAAACCGCTTTGGCCGTGCAGTCGTTCAAGCGTGCCGCCACGGCCGGCGCCGGGTATCCGGAGAACAGGGGGACGGCGATAGCGCCGAGCCTCGCAACGCCCAGGAGGGCCGCTTCGATCTCGGGCACCATCGGCATGTAGATGCCAACCGCATCACCCGCGCCTACGCCGCGGGCGGCCAGGGCGCTGGCAACCCGGGCGCTTTCGCAGGCGAGATCGCGGTAGGTCCAGACGCGCCGTTCCCCGTCTTCGCCGATCCAGTCGATGGCGGCTTTTTCCCCGAGCCCAACTTCGATACGAGCGTCAAGGCAAGTCTCGGTGAGGTTGAGAGTGGCGTCCGCGGCCCAACGGATTCCGGCTGGCCCACCGCTCACGTCCCGCAACGTTCGGTAACGACGCGAAAAGCGCACGTTCGCAAGATCGAGAATTTGTGACCAGAACCAATCGGGTTCAGCGTCGGCCCGCGCGACGAGACTTTCGTAATCTGTCAGGCCGCAGCGCGTGAGAAAAGCTCTGATCGCGCTGCAGTCCTGGATGTCTTTAGATGGCGTAAACATACCATTTCATCCGATACGGTATCTCGGCACGGTCCGGCCGTATCAATCCACAAGTTGAGGGCGCCGCCGTCGCGCGCGTCATCCATGCATCGTCAGCCCGCCGGAGACCGAAATCACTTGGCCGGTGATGAAACCAGCGTCGTCGGAGGCAAGGAAGCAGATGATCCCCGGGTAGTCGGTCGGTTGCGCGAGCCGTCGCATCGGAATGGAACGCTTGAGACCTTCCGCGATTTTCTCGCCACCTTCGCCCTTCGAGAATTCGGCGAAAAGCGGTGTGTCGGTCGGCCCTGGGGCCACGGCATTGAGCTGTATTCCCTTGCGCGCCAATTCCCGCGCCACTGTCTTGGTGAAGGCGATAATGCCGCCCTTGCAGGCCGAGTAAACAGCTTCGCCTGAGGAGCCAACGCGGCCCGCGTCGGAACTGATATTGACCACGCGCCCGCCTCCGTTTCTAACCATGCCCGGAAGTACCGCGTGATGCATGTTCAGGGGACCGTAGAGGTTAATGTCAATAACCTTTTTCCAGAGCGTTGCGTCGGATTCCAGGAAAAGTCGAGGGACGTCCCAGCCGGCATTGTTGACCAGAACATTGATGGGCCCGCCTTTCTCCACCTCGGCCACAGCCGCATCGACTGCCGCACGTTCGGTGATGTCAACGGCGTGGGCAGTCGCTTTGCCACCTGCGTCCCCTATGATCTTCACAGTTTCAGTCGCACCCGCGGCATTTATGTCGAATACGGCGACCTCGCTGCCTTCTTCGGCGAATCGCTTGCATACTTCGCGTCCGATCCCGCTGCCGCCGCCGGTTACGATTGTCCGCTTCCCTTTTAGCCCGCGCATGGTTATCACCCCTCCCTTCCGCGGATACGCCATAGGTGTTCTAACCTTAGGCGACCAAATTCTAACGTATGTTAGATTATCGCACTTGCTATTTCGATGTCTAGAGGCAAATTACACAATATGAATTCGCCCTCACCGCAGCTTGGAACTACTGGAAAAAATCATGGCAAGTCGGAGCAGACGCGCGCCCTCATCCTGAGCGCCGCCGCGAAGCTATTTCGAGATGAAGGATACGATGCCACGACGCTCCGCAAGATCGCGAAGGCTGCGCGTATGGAGGCGGGTAGCCTATATTATCACTTTGCGTCGAAGGAGGCGATCTTCGACGAAATCCTTCGATTGGGCGTACGGCACGTTTTCGACGCCGTGCAGAAGGTCCGAGAGGATTGCCGGCTCTCCGGCAGGGATTTCCGACAGACATTCGCCTTGATGATCGACGCGCACTTGACGTATTTCCTGAAAGAAAGTGATTTCACTTCGGCAAATATCCGAAATTACTCGAGGCTTCCTCAGGACATGCGCGTGACCCATCGACCACTGCGCCAAGCCTACACCTCCGTGTGGGACAATTTCTTTGCAGAGGCTCAAACGGCCGGGGACATTCGGAGCGACATCAAAGTCGTACCGCTGCGACAGTTCGTGCTGGGAGCAATGAATTGGACAGTCGAATGGTATGATGCGACGCGCTATCCCGTAAGCATGCTGTCTGAGCGCTTGTGTAAACTTCTTTTGGACGGAATGTCCACCGCACGCGGCATGCCATTGAAACAGCCAGGTCCAATCGAACTGGAAACCCTGGACCTGATTGATTCCGACGACAGCAAATCATCCCGCACCCGCGTCCAAGTGCTCTCCGCTGCAGCGCGGATTTTTCGCGACAGAGGGTACAAGGCTGCAACAATGCGAGATATCGCGCAAGAAGCCGGCATGGAAGCAGGCAGCATCTATTATCATTTTAATTCAAAGGATGAGATACTCGACGAAGTGCTCGATATTGGATTGCGAGCGGTCCTGCGCGGAATGTCGTCGACCATTTCGAAGACACATCAGTTTCCCGATCACCGCAGCCGGATCGCCGCAGCGATCCGTACCCATATGGAGTACCTCTTTCGTTTGAGCGAATTTACGTCTGCGAATATCCGCATTTTCGGGCAGCTACCCAAGAAGGTGCGAGCACGTCATCAGCCAATACGACACAAGTACGCGAACCTTTGGGATGACTGCTTACGCAAAGCGCAGGAAGCGGGTGAGCTGCGCTCCGATATCAAGGTTGTGCCTTTGCGGCAGGCCATGCTGGGAGCGCTCAACTGGACTGTAGAGTGGTTCAATCCAGAAAAGGGCCAACGCGATGGATACTATTCGCTGTCTGAATTGATTGTGATGTTGCAGAGCCTACTGTTGGATGGCCTTCAGTACGATGCCGGTCCTTCGCTTCACCATCGCGACTTGCCCTCTACGAGCAAACGAACGAGGCGGCGCGCCTTGCGCGCTGGATCTCACGCCGGCTAAGCGTCTTTCTTGTTTACAATCAGCGACGCGTTCTCCTCCAGGAGATCGATAAATTCCACGCCATCGGCCCGGATTCGTGCACTGGTGGCAAAAGCTTCGATGGCACGTGTTTGGGCCATGATACGATCGGCGCCGGGCTCGGCGACGAGCAAGAGGCGCACGGTATCCCGATCGTTCTCGCATGTCACAACCGCCTGGGCGGCGCGCACGCCTGGGGTCGCGATAACCACTTCTTCGATGGCGCGGGGGTAGACGAAAATCTCACGGACTTTTACGGCCGCGCCGACTCGTCCCTGCAAGGCCGAAAGACGCGTAACGCGACCATCTCCGTCACTCTCAAGAGCGAAGCCGCTATCTCCGGTGCCGAAGCGGATCATCGGCCAGTTGGCGTCGCGTGCGGTCACCACGATCTCACCGGTTTCGCCGGCGGCCAAGGGTTCCCCACTGATGGGATCGCAGATCTGCACCACGTGATTGGGATGCGCAACATACCCTTCGCCGTCATCCTCATAAGCCACAAGACCCAGATCGGCCGTCGCATAGGCGGCCCAGGTTGTAACGCCATAGTCCGCTTCGATACGACGCCGTTTCGCCATCCAGTCGCCCATCTCGCCGCCGAGGAATGCTGATCTGACCTTCCAAGCGTTCCGCCCATACGCCTCGATTACCGTATCCGCCAATGTAAGGAAGAATGCCGTGCTGGCGCAGACCGCGGTCACGCCGGTTTCAACGATGATCTGCGCCTGCAGCTCACGGTTTCCCGTACCACCGGGAATGACCGTCGCGCCGACTGCACGCGCTGCTTCGTCGAACAAAAGACCTGCCGGGACCAGATGATAGGACCATGTGTTCAGGAGGAGATCGCCCACCGTGATCCCCGCAGCCTTGAACAGCTCCTTGAGGCCGTGCCCGCCACCTCCCGCCAATGAGGGCTCGAAGATCGGTCCGGGCGACACATAGATCCGCGACAGGCTTTCGAGATCGGCTGCGAGAAAGCCTCCAAAGGGCGGATTTTCCCTTTGGAGTGCCAGGAGCTGTTCTTTCTTCAGAACCGGCAGGCGAGAGAGATCCCTCAATGATCTGATGCTTGCCGGGTCGAAACCCGCCGCATCGAAGCGTGCCTTTAGGCCGGGCGCCTTACGTGCCGCCTGGCCATAGGCTGCAGCGATCTTCCGGTAAATCGCGTCGGGCATATGCTCGCTACCTCTCTCCCGCGCAAACTAAATAGGGCAGTCCTTGCGAAAATTCGGAGCGCGCTTCTCCCGATGTGACAGCACGCCTTCCTTGACGTCAGGGCCCATGAAACCCAGCATCTCGAACGCAGTGGAAGCGTCGAAGATTGGCCCGGCCTGGCGCAACCAATTATTCAGTGAATATTTCGTCCAGCGGATCGCGCTTTGCGCGCCGTTTGCCAACTCAACTGCAGTGTCGAGAGCGACTTGCTGCAGTTGATCATCGTCGACACACATGGATACCAAGCCAATGCGCTCGGCCTCTTCGCCGGAGATTGCCTTGCACGTCAGAAGATAATACTTTGCCTTGGCCATGCCGCAGAGCAGCGGCCAAATGATCGCCGCTACGTCACCTGCGGCAACCCCCAGGCGGGGGTGCCCGTCAACAATCTTGGCTCGCTTGCCTGCGATCGACACGTCAGCCAGAATTCCGACAACGAGCCCCGCACCCGCGGCTGGGCCATTGATCGCCGAGATGATAGGCTTGTTGCAATTGATGATGTTGTAAACGAGATCCTTGGCTTCCTTCCAGGTTCTCATCATCTCGTCGAAGTTGCCCGCTATTCTTTCGATCAGGCTGAAATCTCCCCCCGCCGAAAACGCCTTGCCAGCCCCCGTCACGATAACCGCGTTGATGTTGGGGTCGCGGTCGACATCAATCCACATGTCGGTCATTTGCGTGTGCGTTTCCGCATCCACGGAGTTGAAGGTTTCGGGACGATCGAACGTGATCCGAAGAACACGGTCCGCCGGATAGTCGAATTTCAGTTTGTTGTATTTGGCATAGCGGTCAGACATGGTGTGTTCTTCCTCCTTCAATGTACGGGCAATTATCTATCAGCCAGGCAAGCCGAGAACGGCTTTCGACAAGATATTGCGCTGGATCTCATTCGTCCCGCCGTAGATCGTGGTCGGTCGCGCCTTGTAGAAGTTCGCCAGCACGTCAACACCGACATTGCCGAGCTGTAAGGGACCGATCAGGCCGCCGTCAGGTCCGGCGGATTCGATCATGAGTTCGGTAATCTCTTGGAACGTCTCAGTGACCCAGATCTTCAGCATCGACACGTCGGGACCGAGCATTTCGCCGCGCTTGAGTTGGTCGGCGAAGCGGCTATAGAGCGCCGCGTGATCCTCAACATCCAGAGCGACTTTCGCAAAGCGATCGCGGAACACCGGATCGTTGAACATGCAGCGCCCTTGCGCAATCGTCCGTAACTGAACAAGTGCGTTTTGCGCCAGGTTGGGCGCACCGATGAAGATTCGCTCGAAGCCGAGCAGGGCCTTGGCCATCGTCCAACCCTTGTTCAGTTCGCCAACCAGGTTTTCGCGGGGCGCGCGAGCATTGTCGAAGAATACCTCGCAGAACTCGTCTTCACCCGCGAGCGTCGTGATCGTGCGAACTTCGATGCCCGGCTGGTTCATTTCGGCGAGCAAGAAGCTGATGCCCTCCTGTTTTTTTCGCGCATGAGAATCGGTGCGCACCAGCATAAAGATGTGCGTGGCGTCATGAGCCATCGTGGTCCAGATCTTCTGCCCATTGATCACGAAATAATCGCCGTCGATCACGGCACTCGTGCGCAGACTGGCGAGATCGGACCCCGAGCCCGGCTCGGAGTAGCCCTGACACCAGATGTGCTCACAAGTAAGGATACGCGGCAGCCAGTAGTGTTTCTGCGCCTGGGTGCCAAACTTGATGATAAGGGGGCCGACCATCTGCACACCCATGTCGCGGCCCCGCGTCACGCCCCAGCGCTGCTGCTCTTCATAAAAGATGAGGAGCTTCGAAGCTTCCAGACCCATGCCGCCATATTCGACCGGCCAAGCAGGCGCGACCATGCCCTTGGCGTAGAGCTTCTCGTGCCATTGGCGGATCTCGGCGAACTTCGCCCGATGCGGCAGATGGCGTAGCTCTTCGGGATACTCGGTCTCGAAGAAGGTGCGAACCTGGCGGCGGAACGCTTCGTCACTCAGTGCATTCCAGTCGGTCATCGACCTGCCTCATTTGCCTCAAGAGCGTCCATCCAACGAGCCCGGTGGTAGGCGGCATCCCCGAGCCAGGCCGAAAGCACAAGCGCACGGTTCAGAAACAAGCCGATGTCGAACTCGTCCGTATAGCCGACTGCACCGTGGAGTTGAATCGATTCCCGGGTGATCCTCTTGGCCGTGCTGCAGGCGCGAGCTTTGGCGCGGCTCGCCTCACGTATGCGCGCGCCCTGATCGGCGCTCACATCCATCCGTGCCAGCGCCTCGCTCACCCCCGCCTCGGCCACCTGCTGAGCGACATACAGGTCTACGGCGCGGTGCTGGATGACCTGAAACGACCCGATTGGCTTGCCGAACTGCTCGCGCGTCTTCACATAATCGAGGGTCAGTTCGAGTGCTTTAGCGCTGACGCCGACCAGCTCGGCGGCGGCGAGCGCCGTGGCGTCGGCGACGACGGTGGACAACGCTTCCGATACCACCGAGCCTTCGGCCAGCAATTTACCTGGGGCGTCGACAAAGCCGATGTCGCAGAGCTGGCTTCCGTCGGACTGTCGCCGCAGCTCCGAGTAGATCCCCTTGCCATCAGCGTCGAGGGCAACGAGAACGGGCTTCGAATCATTTTGCGCAACCACGAGCAATTGATCCGCGCCGACGGCCCCGGCAATCCAGGCCTTTGAGCCGTTCAGCACCTTACCGTCGAAACGGCATGCCATTTGGTCAGAGTAACCTCGAAGACCACGTTCCTGCCAAGCGAGGGCGCAGGCGATTTTGCCACTGATAGCCGTAGCGAGCATCGCATCGCCAGGACATACCCGTTGAATCATTCCGATCGCAAGTGCGATGGCTGACACCACCGGTTCGGGCGTGAGCGCGCGACCAACTTCTTCCACGATCACACCGGCCGCTGTAAGTCCCATGCCAAGTCCGCCGACCGCTTCTGGGGCGGCGACACCGAGCACGCCAGCATGGGCCAGTTCGTTCATCACCTGTCGGTCCCAGCCCTTGTCGCGAGCGTTACGGGCGCGTGCGATGCCGCCCGCGCGCTCAAAGAGTGTGCGCACGCTTCCGCGCAGCATCCGCAAATCGTCCTGTGAATGCGCCCTCACATTGCTCATGACGGCGGCGCTGCCTTTCGCTTAACCATCGCGGCGGTATCGACGGTCAGCACGGGCTCTCCTGCCATGTTGCGCGCTTCGACACGGTAGCTGACGACACCCCGATCGGGCTTGGTTTGGGAGGGCCTCACTGCCTGCATCTTCAATGTAACATCAAGCGGCTCATTCGCCCGCACAGGCGCGTTCCAAGATAGTCTCTCGAAACCCAAACCACCGATGTTTGCGACCCCCGTCATGAAGTCCCGCATAATCGGCCTGAATACGAGGAGGAGTGTCTGGAACCCCGATGCGATCAGACCGCCATGGATTTGCTTGGCATAGTATTCATCCGTATGCAGCCGCTGCGGATCCCATTCCCTGGCGAACGAAATTATCTCGTCCTTGCTTAAGGGAGGGGTGCGGAACGCAAAAATTTGTCCGACCTTGAAATCCTCCAAGTACTTCACGGCCGATGCCCTTCCTCCGTCGGCGCAAAACCATCGTCAAAGCCGCTCTGCCCCGCGATCCGGCAACGGTTGAATTCCTCCAGCTTGGGATAGGTTGCTTTGAACGCCGCCAGGAATTCGTCGATTGGCGCATCCACGTACAAGCCCCGGTCATGAACATATTCCATGTGCCTCTGATTCTTTTCGTCGAACTCGTGAAACAGAGCGTCAGACGTCCCGTCGAAGAGAAGAGGCTTTACTCCGAAGCGCTTGCATAGCTCCATGTTGAAGGCCGGCGTAACCTTGTAGGGCCTCCCGTCGAGCCACAGCTGCACGTATCCGTGGTAAATGAAGAGATCCGTTTGCATCAGCTCGGTTAGCTTTGGCGTATTCAAATGGTTACGAACGTCGGCGAAGCCCAATGCAGCGGGAATGCCAACAGCACGTAGGCAGGCGGTCAGCAAGATCGCCTTGGGCACACAAAAAGCAGACTCCGCCCCTGCCACCACGCTAGCGCGATAAGCATCGGGGCTCAGTTCAAACGTGTAGGGATCATATCGGATGCCATCGCGCACCGCTTCGAACAGTCGGATTGCCTTTTCGGTATCGGAAGCGCTGGAGTTCAGGTTGCGCAAAGCAGACTCTACGAAAGCCCTCACCTCGGCGCTATCGCTATCGACAAAGTTTGTTGGGGAAGTTAAGCACGCCGGATCTGCCGGCGGTCGATGATCCGCGCTAGACATTATCCACCCCTTGAAGCAGCTTTTCTAACATACGTTAGATTTACTCCATCGTATGCAGGCCTGTCAACGGTGCACGAAATCTTGATTTCCGCTTAATGAGATGGACGTTCGATCCGCCTCGGCCGCTCCCTCAATTGTGGAAATCTATTCGCAGCGGCCCCACTGGCAGTTCCGCGTCGACCCTATTGAAATGCGGGCCCTCCGTACAGATCGACAACCTCGGCGAAGCGGTCCGGATACCTTCACCGGCATGTTTCTCGATCGAGGTAAGTGCGCGAAGCCAGGCTACCGTCCTGCTAGTTTTAGGCTTGACTGGCTGTGGCGGCGCGCCGCATCCGATCGATGAGACGGTCAGCGAGATCCTCGACCACGAGCCGGTACGGTCTAGGGTGACCAAGACAAACGCCGTGCTTATCAAATTCCGCGATGATCATCCGCTGCGCTGTGGCGGCTGCTGAGGTCTGCTCGAGCTCTGTTTTTCGGGCAACACACAACCCTCAAATTTCTCGCGTAGTGACGCATTCCGATTTCCCCGTCGCCGTCATCGGCATCTCTTCAATGAACACGACATCATCCGGCATCCACCAACTGGCGATTCTCGTCCTTAGATAGTCGAGCCGGAGGCTACCCGTCGCCTTTACGAATGTCATCAATGGAATCAACTGCCCTCGACCACAGCACGTCTTACGTCCGTGACAACCTCGATCTTCACCTGGTGAACGGCCGTTACTCTGCCGGTCTTGTTTGCGAACTCGCCAACGTGTACGAGGGGCGCACCGGCAGTGTGTTTGCGGTCTTTGATGAAATAGCCACTCTGGAGGAACATCCCATCGCCCGCCCGAGCCTCACCAAACCCCCGTCACTGTTTACAAGGCCACCGCTGCGAGGCCTGCGGCATAAGCATTATCATCAAGCCGCCTTAATTCCGACGAATGTCGATAATCACTGGCGCGCGAACAGCTTCGCCGACCCCGTCGAAGAAGCGGCCACCAACATGTCCGTTCCCGACGACAAGCTGATCGGCTTCATGCTGCACGAATTCGTCACCTCGGATATCATGATCGCAGTCAAGCCCGGCGGCTGACCGGTGAATGGATTGTCTACGCCCGGCAGGACGAAAGACATACCTATCTCACGCTGGGCACCCCCGGTGACGATGGTGCCATCTATGAAAGGGTGCGTGCTTGCGCGAACGGGTTCCCAGATCTCAATTTGACCCAATGCTTATAGCAGAATCGCGCGGTTTGGATACGAAGTCCATCCAGACAGCGCCCATGGGCTCCGATTCATTGAACGCAGCGATCGACCGGTTTTTCCGATCCTACTTCAACCAGCTTCAAGAGCCGGATCCCGACACACTGCTCAATTTCCTGAATGCCCTTTACGGATTGAATGACAAGCTCAAAAAGCAAGCCGGTCGGGACCTGTTCGGATCCGCGAACTTCCTTGCCCTGAAGGCGCTGCGCAATCTGTTCCATCACCACGTCGAGCCCGTCCATGAAATCAAGCTCATTCCCCTCGATGAGCTCCCGCCAATGACGACAGACCTGATGATCGTGTGTCTTGTGCCGCGTTCGCTCATCGAACGCGCGCAAGTTGAGACCGAGCGGCGGCATCAAGAAAATCCGCTCCGCATTTGCCGCATTCAAATGGTACGGAAATATTGTGAACATTCAGCCCTGCATGTTCAACGTGGCCGTGGATGTTTTCGAGGCAATTGCTGATCTCGATGTTGATCCCTCGTCTGACGCGTACGATGCCTTCGAGGAGGCATATCGGTTGGATGAGCAGAGCGGTCGACCTACACGCGCCACCGGTGATATTTGGTGCGCCGCCGGGTCCCTGAAACCGTTTTTGATCAAACGGCCTCCGGGAAGAACTAACCATCCGTTAGCTAAGAGACGCTGCGGCTACTCGGCTCAGCCGCTTTGGTCGCGCAGCACAGACGGCAGCGGCCGAGGTGCCTGGAGCCCGGAGCAGATTGCCCGACGCTTGCCGATCGACTTCCCGGACGACAACACGATGCGCATCAGCCACGAAGCCATCTATCACGCTCTCTTCGTTCAAGGTCGGGGAGCGCTACGCCGCGAACTGACGGCCTGCTTGCAAACGGGACGTGTGCTAAGAGTGCCCAGAGCGCGCGTAAGAAGGCGAGGCAAGGGCTTTGTTTCGCCGGAGATCATGGTCAGTCAACGCCCCGCCGAAGCAGCCGATCGAGCAGTGCCGGGACACTCGGAGAGGGACCTCATCCTTGGTCTTGGCAGCTCAGCGATTGGTACGCTGGTCGAGCGCACAACGCGGTTCACGATGCTGCTGCATCTTCCACGGCTCATGGGGCACGGCGAAGCTCCGCGCATCAAGAATGGGCCTGCGCTCGCGGGACACGGAGCTGAACGTGCGGGACGCGATTACTCGCACCATCATCACCTTGCCACAAGAGCTGCGCCGTTCGCTGACCTGGGACCAAGGGGCCGAAATGGCCCAACAAGATCGTCTCAAGATCGATGCAGGCGTGCAGGTCTACTTCTGCGATCCGCAAAGTCCATGGCAGCGCGGCACTAACGAGAACACTCTGCTGCGTCGGTACTTCCCGAAAGGCACAGACCTGAGCGTCCATAGCGTTCACGAGATCGCCGCCGTTGCTGCCGCCCTCAACGCCCGACCGAGAAAGACGCTGGGATGGAAAACGCCGGCGGAGGCGCTTGACGAGTGGCTACCATGAGTAACAAAATCGATGTTGCGACGACCGCTTGAATCCGCCTTTGCTGCGTCGGTCGCTATGATGCACGAGCCCGCCGCGATGGATCGGCCGCCGATCGTGCAGTGCCTGTTCCAGCGTATCGAGCACGAAGCCGGCATGCGCAGTGCGCGAAGCACTATAGCGCGACAAAGCATGAGCGATCGGGATTGGATAGGTTGCAAAGCAGCCAGGAGGACGCGTCGTCGCAATAACGCGTAGTTTGCCCGGCCATACATTTGTCGTTTGATGGCTTTGATCCTGCTGATCTGGCCTTCGATCGGACTAGTGCCAAAGCGCGCCGCACGCTTGTGCCCTTTCACAGCGTCATCGCACAATCCGAAAGAGGGGCTGAGTCGCGAGGCTCCTTGTGCCGGGGGCAGCCTCGCCAAGGCGGCATTCGTTCAAGAAAAGCCATTCTGGAGACGTCGGCGGACCACCTGGCTCCTAACCGATTGCGGACTATCGTATCGAGCTGCCTCTTGGTAGGATTGGTCACCGATACTTCTCGCTGGTGCTAGCTGTCCATGCTCCCCCATCTCGAACGGCCAACTGATAGACCGTCAATATCCGGAAAGATCATTTCTGATTTTGGGTTGCTGTACGCCTCGAACGGATTCATCGGCTGGCTCTTTGCCGCGACTGCTCCGATGGCCATCATCCTGACAGCCGGTTTGCAGGGTGAACTTTCGGAAGGCGAAATTGCGTCCTGGATCTTCGGTGCCTTCTTCATTAATGGCTTGATCACGATCCTGTTCTGCTGGCTTTATCGACAGCCATTAGCTTTCTTCTGGACGATTCCCGGCACGGTTCTGGTCGGACAGTCATTGACGCACCTGAATTTTCATCAGGTCGTCGGAGCATACTACGTCACGGGCGCTCTCATCCTGGTGCTGGGTGGAAGCGGCTGGGTGAAGCGCTTGACGGAATTGGTTCCGCTCCCGATAGTGATGGGAATGGTTGCCGGCGTGTTTTTGCGTTTTGGCCTCGACCTCGTCCGTGCGGTATTCGCGGACGGCGCTGTCGCCGGACCCATGGTGGCGGTCTGGCTGCTCCTGTCCTCGGTCCCAGGGCTGGGCCGCCGCTGCCCGCCCATCATCGGAGCGCTGGTGGTTGGCGCGCTTGCCACGATCGTCCTCGGCAGATTCGAGGATTCGTCGCCGCTGGAGTTCGAGTTGATCCGACCGGTCATTCAGGACCCGGCTTGGTCGATCGCTGCTTTGGTCGAGCTTGTCTTGCCGCTGGCGATCACCGTCTTGGTCGTGCAGAACGGTCAGGGCTTCGCTGTACTCAAGGCAGCGGGGCACAATCCGCCGGTCACTGCGGTGACGATCGCCTGTGGGGTCGGCGCGTTCGCCAGCGCCCTTGTTGGCGCCATCAGCACGTGCCTGACAGGGCCGACGAATGCCATCATCGTCGGCAGCGGCGAGCGCAAACGCCAATATGTCGCCGGGATCGTGGTTGGTCTTCTGTCGATCATGTTCGGGCTGTTTGCGCCAACTTTCACCCGACTGCTCCTCAACACTCCAAAGTCCTTTGTTGCAGCATTGGCAGGCCTCGCGATGTTGAGCGTGTTGCAGACGACTTTCGTTACGGCGTTCGCCAACCGCTTCTCCTTCGGCGCGCTGGTGGCGTTTCTCGTGACCATTGCTGACATGCCATTGTTGAATGTAGGGGCCCCCTTTTGGGGATTGGTCTCCGGCATTGTCATATCCGTCCTGTTGGAGCGGGCGGACTTTGCGTCGCGGCCGATGTCGTAAGACGGATTTCTACTGGTCAATTTGTTCTTGGCCAACAGCGGTAGCCCGAGAAAGCATGCAATGATGTCGCCTGAGAAATGAAGAAGCGGTATTTTCGCGAAAAGCAGGTCCGCGATCACCCGGAGCACTCCGCTGAATATCTGAGACATGAGCACTGTTGGCGCAGCCGGTCGAGGCCAAAGCTGCAGTCGTGCTAAGCAGCATGCCGACAAGCTCACCGAGGATGGCCGCCAGGGGTTGGTGCGCCACGGGCATCTCCTGAGCCGGATTATGACTGGCATCGGGCTGTGCGCTCAGCGTGTGCGCGAACACGTCGGTGAAGGTTCGGCGCGCATCCGCTTTTCGTCGGCGATTCTGCCGCCGATGCACCGAGATCGAAGAGCCTCGAAGTGCTGATCCAATCCTTTATCTCTAGGGCGTTTCAACCGGCGACTTGGGGCGGACTTCTGACCGAGCCGCGCCGAGGATCATCCAAACACGCTCGCCCCGACTTCGCAACCCGGGCCTGCTCCGACAGTCGGAGCACTAACGCTCGCCGAATGGCTCTAAAAGGAAGGGAGAACTTGAAAACAAAGCATGCCGATGGGCACACCGTTTTCGGTAGCGACGACGAACTCACGTTGAAGTTTGAAGGAACGTGCGCCGGAGGCAGGATAGCTCGTCACCTTGGCACGGCCGAGCAGTTCCCGCGGTAGTTCTCGAAGGAACGTTCATCTTTCGCGAAGAGTAGCCGGCCCCCGGTGGCGAAGCCGCTGACGCTAAAGTTCAATCCTGCCAAACTTCCGACGCTGCCGAGCGCTCTCGCTGAAAGCGTTACCCAGCCTTGTTGTCGCGCTGCTTTGTCATGGACGAAGTCGGACGAGCCATGCTGCTGCACAGCATCAAGGTCACAAAAGATCTCCCGTGATTGCTCACGGGAGCCTATTTGTTCTACCCGCCGGAGAATCATTCCGCAGGCACGTCACCGTGAATGGTGTCGCCGAACAATTCCCATTTCTTGCCTTTGAATCTCATTAGTTGGAGCGAACTGATCGGTGCAAAATCGGTCGGCCCGGTGTTGATCCTGATGCCCGGCAGCAGCGTGTCAGGCTCAAAGTCCTTCAGGTTCGCGGCCTGCTTCATGATATTGGCACGCGTGAGATCATCGCCGCACATCTCGAGCACCTTCGCCAGTGTTTGGGCAGCGCCGTATCCATAGATGTGGCCGCTGTCGGTCTTGTCGGCGCCAGGCATGTACTTGTCGACGAACTCGGCCCATTTCTTCATGCCGGGATCATTAGTCCATTGCGGATCGGTCGCGTCCTTTGCGTAGGCAGCTGAAATCACTCCTTGAGCATTGTCGAAGCCCGCAGGTTGCATCACGCTACCTACCGATGCCGAGACGTTGGTCATGATTTGCAGCGGTCTCCAGCCGATCTCAGCCGTTTTCTTTATCGCCTGCGCGCCGAATTTCGGGGTTGTGTAGATCAGGAGAACGTCTGGGTTGGCAGCCTTGATCTTGACGATGTGGGAGTCGATAGTCGGCTCGGAAACTTCGTGACTCTCTTCCATGATGATATTGGCAGCCTTGGCGCCGAACCCATCCTTGGTGCCCTTGACATAGTCTTTGCCGAAGTCGTCGTTCTGATAAAGGATGGCCACCTTCGCATTTGGTTTCTCCTTCATCAGATACTTGGCGTAGATGTGGGCCTCACTCTGGTAGGAAGGCTGCCAGCCCATCGTCCAGGGAAAATTCTTGGGATCGTTCCACTTGGTTGCACCCGTCGCAACGAACAGCTGCGGGACTTTCTTTGAGTTGAGATACCTCTGGATCGCTGTATTGGACGGCGTGCCGAGTGGGTTGAAGACGAGCAAGACTTCGTCGCTTTCGACTAGCTTGCGGACCTGCTCTACTGCCTTAGGAGGAGAGTAGGCGTCGTCATATGTTATGAAGTTGATCTTACGACCGTTGATCCCGCCGCGATCGTTGATCATCTTGAAGTAGGCTTCCTCAGTCTTGCCGATAACGCCATAGGCGGATGCGGGGCCGCTGTAAGGCATGATATTCCCGATCTTGATTTCGGTGTCGGACGCGCCTGGATCGTATTTCTTTTGGGCGAGTGCCGCCGATGGCGAGACCGCAAGCATCGTCAGGGCGAGGGACGCTGCGGCGAATCTGCAGGTGACTGTCTTCATTCCATTCTTCCTTTGCTTTTGATGGATCAGTTCTATGCGAAATCTTATTTGGCGGACCGCAAGTGAACCGTGCCTTGCTGGGGCCCAGTGAAGATCGGGCCAGTGACGCATGTGACGAAACGGCCTGACGGCATCCTATTCGCAAACATAGGCACCTCTTCCACTTGCCAGAAGGGCGCCGTCGGTACCGACAACACGTGTTTCAGCAACACTGATTTGACGCCCCATCTTTACTAATCGGCCAATTGCGCGCAGCTGACCAGGTAATGCAGGTCGATGGAAATCGACATGCAGATCGATTGTCGCCCGCGGTGTCCCTCCAGCTGCAAGGATGGTGTAGAGTCCCGTCAGGTCGATCAACGCGGAAAGAATGCCGCCATGCGCCGATGCGATTTTGGGATTGGAGACAATCTCGTCTCGCCAAGGCATTTCGAGCACGAGTTCGTTCATATCGAAATCAATCAAATTCAGCCCGAGCCAGCGATGAAAGGGAGCAATCAGCAAACGCTTCCGCAGTTGTTCAATATCGTGGGGCTTCCTTTCTCGGTTCACGAGACCACCTCCGCGCCATGCCTTCGGATCAGGAATTCAACGATGGCTTGACCGAAAGCATCGTTCTGATCGCCCACCACCATATGTGTAGCATCCGCGATGTCGGTGTATTCAGCGTGGGGAACCAGCGTCTTGAAATGCACCACAGCTTCGGGAGACACGAGGTCGCTCAAGCCTCCCCGTATCAAATGGACGGGCAGACGCAGCCTGCCGGCCGCAGCGTTCAGCGCGCAGCGCCGACGATCGATCGCCGCTGCTTCCATCACTTTCGGTCGAACGATTTGATCGATGAAGGCGGGATCCCAATGCCAATAATATCGTCCGTCTTCCTTGCGGCGAAGATATGTTTGAAGTCCGGATGAGGCTTTTCGGCTTGGGCGATGGGGCAGATAGTTGGAAATCGACTGCGCAGCCTCCTGGGGAGAGGCGAATCCCTCGCGTGCATGAGCCGCCATAAAGCCGACAACGCGCGCGATGCCTGCCGGCTCCATTTGTGGAGTGACATCAACGAGCGTGAGAGATGCAAAGCTGAACGGGCTCAGTTCGCCCTCCGCGAAAATGCCCGCCAAGCCCCCAAGCGAGGCGCCGATGAGCGCCGGCCTTCGAGCTTGTGCGCTTGCGATGGCCACAAGATCGCTCGCAAAATCTCGGATGTCATATGCGCCATCCTCAGCCCAAGCGCTATCGCCATGTCCGCGCAGGTCTATTGCAATTGATCGAAATCCATGCCGGGCCAGCAGCTGCGAGACGACGAGCCAGCTTCGCCGTGTCTGGCCTCCGCCATGTGCCAGCACGACCGGAAAGCCATTCTCTGGCCCTTCCGTCGATGCGGCAATTTGGTGGCCCTCGTGCCCGGCGAGCATAGTCGCGCGCTGCGTCATCGTCTCAATCCTGAGTAACCTTACCGTCGATCGACGTTTCGTGACAGGATCCGACGATCGGCAGCGCGGCGATCATCGATATCGCGAGCGGCCCCGCGCGGGCGGCCTTGCAGGCATGTTCGGGGCTCAGGTTGATTCCGGTCTGGGCGAACAATTGCAGGGACCCTCCTGATGCTTAAGTCCACACGCCTTCGCAGAGCGCTGACTTTTGGCGACCGGCTTTTTGCCAATGAAGGTCAGATGGAGAATCCAAAGCAACCGTCCCATTCAAAAAATAGCAGAAGCACCGCAACCGAGAAGGGGGCGACGACGCCCAAGACCACGCCGCAATGACTACCGCGATCGTTGATGCCGGGCCCTCCCCAGCTTGCCACTCTATCCGTGCGCGCCGCTCTCTCATTGGACCGGTTGAACCGCTAAGCAAGGCAAGTACTTAATCCGGCACGCCTTAGGCATGGAACGCGCACCCGCGTCGTCCCTTTCCGTCATAGATAAACCCTTTTCTCGAAAGAAGCAAGCAAGCTTATGATAGGCTTGCGCACGGATTTGCTCGCGATGGCCGCCATAGGGCTCGCGCGAGAAAGAAGTGAGAGAATTGAGGAAGGCAACAAGCAGAGGTTCGTCCGCGTCGGAAATTGCTTGCAAACACAGGTTTGCGACCTTGTCGGGGGATTTCGTCCCGGGATTCGGCTTTGGTTAGAGATGTGTAGTCGCATACTTTTCTTAATCGGCCTTCTGGCGCTCGCGCACCTATCGCCAGCTCGAGCGATGCTGTGGTCAAACGTCGCGGCTAGCGAAGACAATCCACCGGCTACTGGCGACGCTGATCAAGGGACAACTCGGGAGTTTCAATTCTTTCGTGAAGCCCGAGTTTCGTTACGGCGGGCGATCAAAATAGCAGAGAAGCTGCATAGTGGATCAACGGCACTAGAAGTCAGATTCGATATCTTGGCTGGTTCCGCAGTCTATTGGGTCAAGACCATGCGCAGGACGCTGATCTGGGAGAATGCCATCGACGCAAAAACTGGAAGCGTTGCAAGGAAAGAAAGCACCCTCTCTTTGGAGAGTTCCGACAACCGGAATGAATTGGTGGCTCTGAAGAATGTACGGCAGGAATTATCGGATGCAGTCGCTATTGCTGAGAAAGTTACAAAGGGAAATGCAATCAGTGCAACTTTGATGAAAAGGGACGGCCGATTGAACTTCATCATCCTGATCGTGAGCGGCGACCAGTTAAGAGAAGTCATCCTTGAGCCACCGACAGCGCGGCGTCCTTGACCGTCGCCATTTTGTGACTTTGGCGGCGTGGTTGGTGCCATGGAGTTCCATGTGCTTCGGTAGGCGGCCACGATCGTCCATCGGGACGGGCGCGTGCAAGCTTTACCGATGGCTCTCGGGGCCTTGCCCTCGACTTCCCACGGCGTAGATGGAACTGTTTGTTACCTAACGGGTTTTTGAAATTGTGCGGTAGTCTTCGGTGGCTGAAGTGAGATCTGAGCCATGGATAGCGTTGGCCATCGGATTAGGGACATAGTCAGCCGGCATCTTGACGTTCCGCCGGAGAAGGTCGTCGACAATGCTCGCTTCATCGAGGACCTGGGCGCTGACAGCCTTGATACGATCGAGCTTCTCATAGCTTTTGAAGAGGCATTTGGCTGTGAGATTCCTGACGAGATTGCCACATCTGTCCTCACCGTAGGAGATGCGCGGAGGTATCTCGAGGACAAGGCAAACACATAGCCCAATCTTCTTGCAGGCGATTGGAGTCATTCGATGAAAATGCCTGCTCGCACGCGATTCAGCGACCCTACACATCCAGCGTCCCGCCGCGCATCATTGCATCTTGATCGGCCGCTCATAAGCTTGACTATCACATAAGCAAGCTTATAATATCACATGCTTATCGGAGATGTAAATGAGCCGCGCTTCCGTGGATCAGGATTTTTTGTTCACTCTCGCCGAACTGGCGCGAATGCTACGTGTCTATGCGGACAAGGAGGCAGGGCGCTTTGGCATAACCCGCGCACAGTGGGCGGTTTTGGCCAAGGTAGGACGCAAGGAGGGCATGAGCCAGGCGGAACTCGCCGAAGAAATGGAGATGCAACCGATCACGTTGACGCGATTGGTCGATAAATTATGTGAGAACAATTGGCTCGAACGCCGGGGCGATGCCAATGACCGTCGGATCAATCGACTCCATCTTTTGAAGGCCGGACGCCAGTTGCTTAGCAAACTGAACGGCCTGCGTTCCGAGCTTACTGCCACTGCGCTTAACGGCATTCCCGTCGCGGATGCTTACCGCCTGCTTACACAACTTGAGGAAATCAAGGAAAACGTTCGTAACGCGGTGCAGGGTGCGAACGAAGATTTGTCTAGAGAGGAGCAGCGTTATGGCTGATCCGATCCTCAAATTCCCACCGGAGCACAAGGGAGATCCGTCCGCGCCCGGCCGATCAAAGCTCGCCGGCGAGCCACGTCGACGACTGATGGCGGGCTTGCGCCGCTATCGCCGTTTCCTGCTGCTCGTGGTTCTGCCGCTGGTTGCGGTGGTGGCCGGACTTACGGTCTATCTGAACGGCGGCCGTTACGTCGGCACGGACGATGCCTATGTGGGCGCGCAGAAAGTACTGATCACGCCGGATGTCTCTGGCAAGATCGTCAGCGTTTCTGTCAAGGAGGGCCAGCTGGTGGTGCCCGGCGACACCCTCTTTCAGATCGATCCTGTGCCATACCGGCTTGGGCTGGCGCAGGCGCGCGCAAAACTCGAAGATGCCAAGACCAACCACGCCAACCTCGTCGCAAACGTCAAGCTATATTCCCAGACGCTGGAGATCGTCGGCGCGGGCATCGCCATCAAACAGCGCGACGTCGAACGCAAATCATCGCTGGTGAAAAATAATGTCGGATCGCAGCTCGATCTCGACAACACTATGACCGCGCTGGTAACCGCACAGGCGCAGCAGCAGCTGGTCCGGCAGCAGCGCTCGAATGCGCTCACCCAATTGCTTGGCAATCCTGATTTGCCGTTGGAGGAGTTCCCCGCCTATTTGCAGGCGAAAGCGGCGCTTGACGACGCGCAGCGCAATCTCGACCTCACCACGGTTCGTGCGCCAATCAACGGCACGGCCACTCAGGTCGAGCAGATCCAGCTCGGCCGCTACGTCACCGCGGGCACGCCAGTGTTTTCCGTGATGGACGTCGCCAACCCGTGGGTCGACGCCAATCCCAAAGAAAGCGACCTGACGTATGTTGCGGTCGGCCAGCCCGTTTCGCTGCAAGTCGATGCGTTTCCCAACCACGTTTTCAAGGGAAAGATTGGTTCGCTGTCCCCGGGCACCGGCGCGCAATTCGCGATTCTGCCTCCGCAAAATGCCACTGGCAATTTCGTTAAGGTGGTTCAGCGCGTGCCGGTGCGCATCTACTTCGAAGAGAACGACAAGCAGGTGCGCAAGCTGAAGGCCGGCATGAGCGTTTATGCCACCATTGACACCGGCCACAAGCGCACGCTTGCCGGCTTGCTGGGGCTGTCGGCGACGGCAAATCAGCACGAGGATTGAACCATGTCGGGTCCGTTGCCTTCGGGGCTGCGCCGTAACATGGTGACGACCTGCGCCATGACGGCAACGATCATGCAGGCGCTCGACACGACCATCGCCAACGTTGCCCTTCCTTATATGCAGGGCACGCTGTCGGCCTCGCAAGACCAGATCAACTGGGTGCTCACCTCCTACATCGTCGCTGCCGCCATCATGACCGCCCCGGTAGGATGGATCGCCAATCGCTTCGGACGTAAGCGTATCTTCATCATCTGCTCGGCTGGTTTTACCGCGGCATCGGTGCTGTGCGGGCTCGCGCAAGACATTACTCAAATGGTGTTGTTTCGCCTGTTGCAGGGTGTATTCGGTGCAGCGCTCGTACCGCTCTCGCAGGCAGTGATGCTCGACTCTTACACTTTGCAGGAGCGAGCAAAGGCGATGGCTATCTGGGGCATGGGAGTGATGTTAGGCCCGATCATGGGCCCGTCCCTCGGCGCTTGGCTTACCGAAACTTATTCCTGGCATTGGGTGTTCTTTGTCAATTTACCTTTCGGTGTACTGACAATCCTCGGCCTGTTGGTCTTTATGGACGAAACTGAGAAGGATTACACGCTGCGGTTTGATTGGTTCGGGTTTACTGCATTGGCAGTCGCCATCGGCGCCCTGCAGCTCGCGCTTGATCGTGGCGAGCAGTTGGGATGGCTCGAATCCAACGAGATCATAGCCGAGTTCATCATCTCCGGTGTAGGCTTCTACTATTTCTTCGCGCACTCGTTCACGACCCCGAGCCCGTTCATTCAATTCGCGCTGTTCAAGGACCGCAATTTCGTGACGGGGTGTATCTTCATGACCGTGATGGGATTGGTCCTGTACTCAACCATGGCGCTCGCCTCGCCCTATCTGCAAAACGTGATCGGCTATCCCATCATTACCGCGGGTATGCTGCTGGCAACCCGCGGCTTCGGGACCTTCTTGGCCATGATGATGGTCGGCCGGTTGATGCGCTTTATCGAGGCTCGAACGTTGATTGTCAGCGGCTTGGCTATGACTGCGGGCTCGCTGTTCCAAATGACAGGATGGACCGACCTGACGCAGGTGCCGGAGATCGTCGCCGTCAGCATCATCCAAGGTTTTGGCTTTGGGCTCGTGTTCGTGCCGCTCTCGACTGTTTCGTTCTTGACGCTTCCCAGCCACCTTCGAACCGAAGGCACGTCGATGCTGACGCTATTGCGCAACGTTGCCAGTTCGATCGGCATTTCCATCGTGATTGCTGAGCTCACGCAGGGAACCCGGCGCAGCTATGCCATCCTGTCCGAGCACATCAACCCATTCAACCATGCCCTTCAGATGCCCGACGTGCGCGGCATTATCAATCTGTCTACCGATGCGGGACGGGCGATGGCCGACAAGATGGTTGCCGTGCAGGCGCAAATCATTGCGTTTTCCCAAGACTATCAATTGGTCATGTTGTTTGTTGTGGCCACGATCCCGCTCGCGATCATGATCGGCTCAACAAAGGCCATGTTGCGCAAGCAAGCAGCAGGACCAGAGCACGCGGCCATGGAGTAGCGGACTCGGCCGGAGCAACGCCTTGGAAAGGTCGATCTGATCTCAATGGCGCCCACCGCCAGCCCCCGACTTCTCTCTGCCACGAATTGTTCAGGAAGAGAGGCCAATCTGGCCAACCTGGTCCGAGAGGCGGAACAGGAGCCGGTGCCGTGGTATGCGTCCGGCGTAGGCCGCAGGCGAGTTGGATTATTCGGACGGCCAGCGCTTAAGCAATCCCGGACTTTCTTTGTACATCCGGACGAGTTCGATCAGGTTTTCGATTCCGAAGTTGGTGAACGCCTGGACGCCGTCTTCTCCGACGCCATAGACCCAGATGACGCCGTCCTCGATCTCCATTTCGTTGGCGACGTCACGTAGCCAATCCTCATCTTCGCCGAGGTCTTTCGCGACCTGAGTGATGGTGGTGACGTGATGGACCTTGTTAACATGGATGGTCATGCGGCTTGAGCAGAGATTGTTGGTGCTGGCGTCCAATTCCAGGGCAGAAGCTCGTCCAGCCGATGAGCCGGATGGGCGGCGATGCGAGCGAGGATATCCGTAAGCCACGCCTGCGGATCGATGCCGTTCATTTTTGCCGTGACGATCAAGCTGTACATGGCTGCGGCACGTCGCCCTCCGCGATCAGACCCGCAGAACAGCCAGGATTTTCGTCCAAGAGCAATGCCTCGCAAGCCTCGTTCGGCGGCATTGTTGGAGAGACACACGCGTCCATCGTCCAGGAACAGCGTGAAGCTTGCCCATCGCTTCAGGATATAGTTGAACGCCTTGGCCAGGTCGTGACCGCGGGACAGTTTGGCGAGCTGTTCGCGCATGTAGACCTGAAGGTCCTCCACCAGAGGCCGGCTCAGCATCTGTCGCACCTGAAGACGCCCTTCGGGGCTCCTGCCATTGATGGAACGTTCGATCTCGAACAGCTCATCGATCCGCCGCACGACCTCGATCGCGATCGGAGAGAGCGGGATTTCCTTCTTTCCGGCGCCCTTGCGCCGCGCATTCTCTTCGATGTCGGCCATGGCAAAGAACGGGCGCCTTCCATGTGACCAGCAGGCAGCCTCCCGGATCGGTCCGGGCTGGCGCCCGGCCAGATAGAGCTGGTTGTAGCCGTCATAGGCGTCGGCCTGCAGGATGCCGGCATACCGGGCCAGATGCCCCTGCGGATGCTCGCCCTTGCGGTCGCGTGAGTAGTAGAACATCGCTGCTGGTGGACCCGCGCCCCCAAACGGCCGGTCGTCCCGAACGTAGATCCAGCACCGTCCCGTGTCGGTCTTGCCCTTGGCCAGGACCGGCACCGTCGTATCGTCGGCATGAAGGCGCTCGGCTGCCATAACATGGGCTTCCACCAGGCGCAGCAGGGGATCCAGCGACGTACAGACCGCCCCCACGGCATCGGCCATGGTTGATAGCGCGATCGGCACCCCTTCCAGGGCATACCGCTCGGCCTGGCGGTTCAAGGGCTGATGCTGGCCGAACTTCTCGAACATGATCATGGCCAGGAGGCTCGGGCCGGCCCATCCCCGCGGGATGGCATGGAACGGCGCCGGGGCCTGGCTGATCTTCTCGCAATCGCGGCAGGAGAACTTCTCCCGTACCGTCTCGATCACCTTCCACTGGCGCGGCACTACCTCCAGCGTGCGCGTCACGTCCTCGCCGAGCTTGCGAAGGCGATTGCTGCCGCAACATTCACAAGCTGCCGGCGGATCGATCACCACCCGTTCCCGTGGCAGATGCTCGGGGAAGGTCTGACGCTCGGGGCGCTTGCGTGTAAATCCACGCACTGTCGTCGTCTTCGCCACGGCCCGTTCCGCCGCCAGCTCGTCCTCGGTGGCGTCGGCTTCCAGCTCTTCGAACGTCAGCGCCAACTGCTCGATCAGCCGCGCCGAACGTTCCGACCGTGGCCCATAGATCTGATGTTTCAGCTTGGCGATCTGCAACTGCTGCTGGGCGATCAGCGCTTCGTCTTCCGACGCTTTCGCGCGGGCGACCGCGAGTTCAGCGGCGATCTCCAAACCCTTCGCGCGCTCGACTGCCAGCGCCTCCTTCAGGGCGCCAACGTCATCCGGAACAGCGTCGCGATCAGCATTCATGCGACGCAGTGAATCATAGATTGAATGCGTTGGGACTCCTCAAAATGCCGGCAGCCGCAGATTTTCCTGAATCAGCCAGCGCTCTGCGGCCGCCAGCTTAGTTGGGGATTCCTCCAGTCGATGCCCTCGAGCATGTAAGCCATTTGCGCCGCCGAGATCGATACCGCGCCGTCCGACGCTGAGGGCCAGATGAACTTCCCACGGTCGAGGCGCTTGGCGTAGAGCGACATGCCCAGCCCATCGTGCCAAAGAATCTTGACGAGGTCACCGCGGCGGCCCCGGAAGATGTAGAGATCGCCGGCATGGGGATCGCGCTTCAAGGTCTCCTGAACCGTAAGAGCCAGGCTTTGCATGCCGCGACGCATGTCGGTGTGGCCAGTGGCGATCCAAACCCTGACGCCGCTCGGAATCGGGATCATCGTCGCCGCAGCAGCTCAAGAATTCGCTGCAGCGCCTCAACGTCCACGTCACGGTCAACGCGAACGCGACAGCCGCCGCCAAGCTCGATCTCGATGATTCCAGCCCTTGCACGCTGCGCAGGCGGTGAAGATACTCGTTGTGGCGCGTCGCTCGAAGTCGGAGCCGCCATCGGTGTGATCTCGACGGGAACGAGAGCTGGCACAGAATCTCCGCCCAGTCGACCCTGGCGCGCCTGTCGACGCCAAGTGAACAGCAGGCTGTGAGCCACCCCATGCCGGCGCGCGACGCCGCAGACCGTCTCGCCAGCCTGCAAGGTTTCTTCGACAAGGCGAACCTTCTCGTCGTAACTCCATCGCCGCCGACGCTCGGCGCCCAACACATTGACCTGCATTCGCCAGGTGACCTTAAAGCTAGACTTAAGGTCAAATCCTCGGCCCGCCAATCAAACTACACAAGGCGGCCGCCGCCGGGGGGATACGTGCCGTGCAGCGTGCGCAATGATATCAGGCGCCGCAAACAATCACGGAAAAGGCTACCGCATCGAAGAAGAACTCGGCACCAAGAGCCTTCAGGCTCGCCTTGATGGCCGTGCCAAAGCCTAGGTGCCGAGGTCCTGCCGTCTCGATAAGGCAATAAGGCCGATCAGGCTGAGCTCGTTTTTCGATATTCGTGACGTCGCAAGTCGGTGCGACCGTCAGGCTTTCAGGCGCCGAGTGCTGCTAGGTGAAAGCGGGCCAGAGCTGATGGGCCGGATAACTTAAGACAGCCGCCCATCAAGGCAGAGAGCAAAGCCCGCAACTAGGTGCTCCGGACAAGCAGACGATCGACGTTTACTTTGCGGGGGCTTGGACGACGTCTGTCCGCTTAGTGTCAGTCACAGGACGCGCGCGGGTTACCAAGCGAAAGAACACCGGCACGAACAGGATAGCGACAAAAGTCGCGGCCAGCATACCGCCGATCACGCCCGTGCCGATCGAATGGCGGCTAGCGGATCCGGCGCCGGTGCTGACCGCTAGTGGCAGCACGCCGAGCACGAAAGCCAACGAGGTCATGATAATGGGGCGAAACCGCAAGCGAGCTCCCTCCACAGCGGCTTCAAAGACTGTTGCCCCCTTGCGCATGCGCTGCGCGGCAAACTCCACAATCAGAATGGCGTTTTTGGCGGCCAAGCCGATCAGGGTCACAAGCCCGATCTGGAAATAAACATCGTTGTCGATGCCGCGTAGGAAGATGGCGAGCACGGCCCCGAATACGGCAAACGGCACGGCCGTGATCACCGCAAGCGGCAGTGACCAGCGCTCGTATTGAGCGGCAAGTATGAGAAACACCATCAGAATTCCGAATAAAAAGCCCTGATAGCCGGTGCCGGCAGTGGCGAGTTCTTGGTAGGCTGACCCGATCCAACCGATCGAATAATCTGCTGACAGCGTTTTGGCCGCAATATCCTGCATCGCGGAAATGGCCTGACCAGAGGAGTATCCAGGCGCGGGCTCGCCGAGGATCTTCGCGGCTGGAAAGATGTTGAAGCGATCGACGATGTCGGGGCCGACAACTCGCTCAAGCGATACGACCGCGTTTAGCGGTACCATCGCGTTGTCGAGCGATCTAACGAAGACATGGCGCAGATCGTCAGGCGTTCTTCTGAACTCCGCCTCGGAGGAAAGGCTCACGCGAAACGTACGCCCCAACAGCGTGAAGTCGTTCACGTACAGGCTACCGAAAGTGCTTTGCATGGTGTCGAAGATAGCACTGATCGGAACGCTTAACGCTTTTGCCTTCTCGCGGTCCACATGGATACGGTATTGCGGCACGGCCGTGCTAAACGTGGTACGCACGCCGCGCAACTCAGGACGCTGAGCTGCTGCTTGTATCAAGCTGGTTGTGATCTGCGCCAGGCGATCAAGACTGCCTCCCGAGCGGTCCTGCAAATAGGCTTCGAAACCGCCTGTTGTACTGATGCCTTGGATCGGTGGCGGATTGAAGCCGATGACTACACCGTCGCGAAAGCGCGCATTCAGTGCCGAGAAGCCGGGCACCAACGTGCGGGCATCTGATCGTGGATCGGTGCGCTCGGCCCAATCCTTAAGGGTTACGAAAGCAATGCCTGAATTGGTCTTTTGAGCCAGCGAGAGCAAATCGAAGCCTGAAAAACTGATCACACTAGCAACGGCCGGGTTGGCCTTAAGCCCTTCCGTGATGGTGCTGTTGACCTCGCGCGTGCGATCGACGGCGGCGGCTGGCGGAAGCGCTGTGACGAGAAACGCATAGCCTTGGTCCTCAGCCGGCGCGAGCCCTGTCGGTACTCGGTAAAAGAGGTATGCTGTGCCGGCAAACATCATTGCAACGAGGGTCAGCGACAGCGGCACACGGCGCAGGAAGAAGCCCACAGCATCGCTATAGCACCGAGTGAGTCCTTCGAAGGCGCTATTGAACAGTCGAAAAGGCAGCCACGGTTCAGAATGACCACTCTTGAGCAGCAGGGCGGCGAGTGCAGGTGTAAGAGTAAGTGCAACGACGCCGGAAATCACCACGGACACAGCGATTGTCACGGCAAACTGGCGGTACAGTTCGCCTGCCAAGCCCCCCAGGAACGACACGGGGATGAACACAGCGCACAACACCAGCACGATGGCGATGACCGGACCACTTACTTCCTCCATGGCCTGGATCGCCGCTTCTCGCGCCGACTTCGCTTCCGCGCGCATGATCCGTTCCACGTTCTCCAGCACCACGATGGCATCGTCAACCACGATCCCGATCGCCAAAACCAAACCGAACAGCGTGAGAAGATTTATGGAAAAGCCGAGCACATACATGCCGGCAAAGGTACCGATAATAGAAACCGGGATGGCGATGACCGGAATCAACGTAGCTCGGACATTCTGGAGGAACAGGAACACGACCGCCACGACCAGAATGATAGCCTCGACGAACGTCTTGATCACTTCGCGAATGGACGCTTCGACGAAGCGGGTGGTGTTGAACGGAATATCGTATGTAAGCCCCTCCGGAAAACGCTGGGCGAGGCGGTCCATGGTTTGCCGCACTGCGGCGGCCACCTCCAGCGCATTGGCGTCCGGCTGTAGGTAGATACCGATGGGGACCGCTGGCGCCCCATTGTAGGTCGCCGAAAAAGCGTAGTTGAGCGCGCCAAGCTCGACGCGCGCGACGTCCTTTAGCCTCAACGCCGCGCCTTTCTCGTCGGAACGAAGGATGATGTTCTCGAACTCGCGGGTATCTATGAGCCGCCCCGGGGTACTGACGGAATACGTGAATGGCTCAGCGCCGGGCATCGGTTCTTCCCCGAAGCGGCCGGCAGCGAACTGCGCATTCTGTTCGCGTATCGCGGCGGCGATGTCTCCGATGGCGAGATTGTACTGCGCGACCTTGTCCGGACGAACCCAGATGCGCATGGAGTAGTCGGACGCCCCGAACAGCGAGGCATCGCCGACACCGGGGAGCCGACGAAGCTCATCGATCACATTCACAAGCGCATAGTTGCCGATGAAGATCGTGTCGTAACGACCAGCGGGAGACGACATGGTCACAAGCTGCAGGATCGTGCTCGAGCGCTTTTGCACCGTTACGCCCTGACGGTTGACCTCAATCGGCAGGAATGGAGCCGCACGCTGGACGCGATTGCTGACGTTAATGGTCGCCTGGTCCGAGTTGGTACCGATCTCGAATGTGACGGTCAGGCGCATCGTCCCACTATCCGTTGACGTTGATCGCATGTAGAGCATGCGCTCAACTCCATTGATCTGCTGTTCGAGCGGCGCCGCGACCGTCTCGGCAATGGTTTGTGCGGTAGCGCCCGGATAACTGGCGGTAACAACGACTTCGGGAGGCACGATCTGCGGATACTGCGCGATCGCAAGCACACGCATTGAAACCAGGCCTGCAAGCACGATGACGATGGATAGTACGGAGGCAAGAACTGGCCGGTCGATGAAGAAGCGGGAGATCATTTGGCGCCTTTCTTCGGCGGGTTGCCCTCGCGCGACGGCAGGTTGGCCGGAACTGGTCGGACTGGCGCCCGAGGCCGCACCCGCATGACACCGTCAACCATTAGTTGTTCGCCCGCCTTCAGGCCATCCTCAATCACCACACCGGCGTCGAGCTCTCGGCCGATTTTAATCGGCCGCGCCTCCGCCTTGTCGTCGGCGCCAAGCACATAAACAGAGGCACCGCGCGGCCCCTGCATGACCGCTTGTTTGGGAATGATAATCGCATCAGGAAGGGTGACGCCATGGAGCCGGACCCGCACGAATTGGCCAGGCAGAATCGTGCCGTCGGCATTCGGAAAGATGGCGCGGAACTGGATCGTTCCCGTCTGAGAATCGATAATGCTGGCTGACAAGTCGAGCTTCCCGGTGTGCGGATGTTTGGTTCCCTCGGCATAGTGAAGCTCGACCGAGACGTCCTTCCGCGCGATCGGAACAGCGCGCTTTCGGTTCATGCTGCGTAGCGACTGATAGTCCGCATCTGTGAGCGCGAAGTGGACATAAGCCGGATCGAGTGGGGTGATAGTCGTCAGCAAGGTCTGCTGCGCAAGAATGAGAGTGCCCTCCGGTGGCGAGCGCAGACTGGTCATGCCGGCTACTGGCGCTTTGATGGTCGTATATCCGAGATTGAGCGTCGCATTGCCGACCTCGGCTTGAGCGAGCTTTACCGACGCTTCGGCGGCATCACGCGCGCCACGGGCGTCGTCGAGCTGCTTTTGAGTGGTCACCTGACGGATCGCCAGCTCTTCGACGCGCCGAAAATTCTGCTCGGCCTGGACGAAGTTGGCCTGAGCCTGCGCCAGTTGAGCTTGCGCACGATCCAACGCAACTTGGTAAGGACGGGGATCAATGCGGAAAAGGACCTCGTCTTCCTTCACCCGGGCACCTTCCGCATACTCGCGCTTAAGCAAAATGCCGCCCACCTGCGAGCGGATCTCAACGTCGCGGACACCGGCAACGCGACCAGCATAGATCAGGGGAAGCTCGACGGTCTGTGGTGTGACGGTGATCACCCCCACCTCGGGCGGTGGCGCTGGCCTCGCCGTTGTCGCAGGCGGTGCCGCGCGCATAGCATGCCAAGCGTAAGCCGTCGCGGCTATGCCTACGGCGACTAACAGCAGCGCAAGGCTACGTCTGTACATCTTGGCCGACCTACGTCATTTAGACTGGGCAGTCTAAATGGGTACCCAACCTATGCCAATGCGTCAAGAAACGGAACCGACAAGACGACGGTCATCCGGTCGACATGACATCCATGTGGCCATACTCAAAGCGGCATCAGAACTCTTCGGTCGACAGGGCTTTTCCGCCACTTCCATGGACGAGATCGCGCTTAAGGCAGGGGTGGCCCGCCAAACGATCTACAATCACTTCTCAGGAAAGGATCAGGTGTTCCAAGCCTTGGCAGAGTACTTCGCCGATCTGGTAACCGCCTCGCTGCCCGAGTTTGCGGACGGCTCGGACCTAAGCTCTAGCCTCATCGATCTGGCCCGTCGCATTCGTTCGCAACTGCTCGCCCCCACTTCGATCGCCTTGCACAGGGTGCTAATCTGGGAGGCGCCGCATTTTCCAGAACTCGCCAAGGCGGTGTATGCGGCTGGTCCCCACCGGTTGATTTCCCAGCTCGCGACGCAACTTGCGGCGAAGTCGTCAAGGCGCCTTTCGCCGGCCGAAGCGATGCACGCGGCAGAGCAGTTTGTAGGTATGATCCTCGGGCGCAGCCAACTCCGAGCCCTCCTCGGCGTAGGCGAGCCCACTGAGGCCCATGCCGCAGCACGTGTCGAACAGACGGTGGAAGCGTTCCTAAAAGGATGGGATCTTGGCTGATCTTGCCCCTGTTTGCCCTCTGTACCGGGTTTGGCCCCGCTTGGGGCGCCGCGCACCCGTTCGGTGCGAGCCCGTCGAGGCTCGTGCGGGGTCGGCTGGTGTTTTAGTCGATCCTTCCATTCCTTGATGATCTGCGGGCCTCGATGACATTGGTGAACAGGTGCTCGTCGGGACGCTGGTCGCGCAACCAGTCCTTGAAGCTTTCCACAAACCCATTCCGGCGGCTTGCCGGGGGAGATGTATTGCCACTTCATCCCGAGGTCTTCCTGCCTGGCCGACATGGTGTTTGAGGTGAACTCGGTGCCTTGTCGCTGACGATCATGCGGGCTTGGCCTCGCGCCTCGATAACGCGGTCAAGCTCGCGGATCACCCGCAGTGCGGTGAACGAGGTATCCACGTGCGTATTCCAGCCGATCGTGATCACCCATTCCAGGCCATCGTGATCACCCATTCCAGAGCATCGTGATCACCATTTCCAGCCGATCGCGATCGCTATTTCCAGCGATCGCGATCGGGGGCAACCAGGCGGCGCGCACCGCTGACAGTCTGCAATCCGGAGATGCCCGACCGAGAGACTGTCCATGCGCCACATTCGCGAAGTTCTACGCCTGCATTACAGCGTCGGCATGTCGCAACGCGCCGTTGCCCGCAGCCTCGGGCTGGCCCAGGGCACGGTCAGTCAAAGTAACGGCTGCCGTGTTCGGATTCTTGAGGACGAGTACTTTCTTGGAGTTGACCTAGCGAAAGCGCTGAGACCACTTGGTGCAGAGGTCATCGGGCCCATTCCTGAGCTTTCCGGGCGATCGAGCCGGATAGCTTTGATGTGGCCGTACTCGATATCAATATACGAGGAAGCTCATCCTATTCGCTGGCGGACGAGCTCATGTAGCAACACCTCGGCACGGTCTGGTAAGGGCTAGACTGAAGCGCCCTTTTCAGCGGTGTAGCGCCTCAGAACTCGTCCAACGAGCAAGGCACCCCGCCACGCTGAGTACAGCGGTCACGCAGCTCGTTGGCAATCTCCTGTGTGACGTCGCGTGACCAGCCGCCGGCGGGATTGAAGGCGATTGCGCGGGCTGGATTTAGATGTCCAGTAGGTCTCGGATCAAGGCGGGCCGCTCTGTGTCCGCTTCGCGGTTTCGCGCCAAGCCCGCCCGTACTTCCCCCCAAGGTCGTCCAGCACGAGATAAATATCCCGATCGATTTGGTCTGGTACGATCGACGGTGAGCCAGCCATTACGCAACTCCATCTAGCTCTAAGTCAAAATAGCTCCTATCGTTCGTTCCTAATTAGTAAACAATCTCCTGTAACGTTGGTGGCAGCCTTGCTTGAGCTACCTCGACCACCGGCTACACGGCTTGCCGCACAGAGAGTCGCGCCTCACTTACTTGCCGTAGGACGCGTCTTACTCTCCTTCGCCCCGGTCCTCTTTCGGCATCCCTGACCGGACTTTGACGGCGGTCCGCCGGCGATGGCCAAGCCGGCCATGAAGGCTGGCGGATCCGCCGGAAAAGTTTGCTCAAGGGCAAGATCGAGGTCTTCGTCGCGCAAGGGGCTCTCCTAACAGGCCAGAAAGAACGCGAGATTGCAGACGCGGTTTCTGATCTGGAGGCGGGAGATCGGGACTGCACTGCCTCTCCTCCGTGGTGCCTTCATAGCGGCCCGGGTTTACCCCGCCTCTAGATCAGCGCGCGCCGGTGATCTAGGCAAGACACCTTGGCACGCAAGACCCCTCCTCTTGAAACCGAGGCCTCCGAGCTAGTTCATAAGTGCCGCGCAGCGAAGCGGCGCCGGATGTCGGCAAGGGCCCGGCCAAAGGCGTCGGGTCCTGGCCCGATGGGACTTGTATCCACGTTGCTCAACGAGGATGTGGTATGAGAACGCACGATCCAATGTCGCTCTGGTGGTCAAATACCGCACCGACGATCAACTCTGGAGATCACCGTCATTTTCGAGCGGAACTCGTCGGTGGCGAAGGGCCGCAAAGGCCAGGATAAGACCTCGAGCAAGATTGCCGCAAGAGAGGGCGCGTGCACCGCCCCGCGCCGTCTCCCGCTTTTGCTGAGAGAGAATGAACCAAAACAGAGTTACGCGTGCCACCTACTGCGCTCGCCTTTCGGTTAAGGGAGGTTTGACCATGGCAATGCTGCCCCTATCTCTCAAGAAGAGAGGCTAACTTGGGCAGCCGGCGCTGGGCGTCCGAAGTGGAGCGGCTCGCGCTCCAGCGGCTTCGCTGTCTCAGCGGCCGGTATAGATCGAGCTTGCATGTTCATGTTGGTCTGCTCCCGGGCGAGCCGCGCTTCGCTTGCGTAACTCGTCGAGACGGCCCGCGAGGCTTCTGGGTCACCTGGCTGGAACCGCTTCGGTTTCTTCATGGTACGCCACCGTCTTCTACCAAACCAGCGACGCACTTCTGCGTTTGCTCCAAAATCAGGGCTGTGGCCCTCGTTGTCTAGCAAGCCGCGCAGAGATCACTGTGAATGTCGGCAAGCGCCTCGTTGAATGCCTCGAGGCAACTCATCAGTTGTCCTACGTTCTGCAGGCGCGCGTGCACATGATGCCGAGCAAACGGAAGACCATCACCGGCGGCTCGCCATGCGCCATGCGAAATTGCGGTCCGACTGATTCGAACAGGACATTCACGGCGGGCAATGCCTGCTTGATCCGGTCCAAAATGCCTTCGATGTCTTCAGGCTGCAGCCGACGAGATGGGCGATCTGGCGCTGCGGTGCGGCAGGCGGCATAGGGCCAAGCTCCGTCACGATCTGGTTCTCGATTTACTGCCGGACTTGCTATGGCGCATTGCGGATCTGGTCCGCCGTCAAGGTAGGTCCGATCTTCTAAAGGCACCCTGCCGAACAGGCCGTTTTGGCTACTAATCGGAATCAAGCCCGCAAATACCGCATAAACCCTTGAACAGTTCGCGCTCCGGCCAGCCACGGCCGGCACCGTGGTAAGGCACCTGTTAGGCGCTACAAGCCAGGTAAAACGACTCGGCCCTTCTGACGTCAACATTCTTCAGACTCACCCTGAATAGCAGCCCTCTGCAGGTAAGATTGGTTCGCCATGCCGGCCAACGAGATCAGATTCGCGGTAGCCGATAGGCAGGACAGTTTGCTGGCGATAGTCATCGCCTATCGCTCAATAGGCACCGGGGCTCACAAGTCGCTGGCAGCTTATCACCACTGCAATCTACAACTAAGAATCGTCTCAATCTTGTGTACAACCGATGCACCTTTTTTCTTTCATATGGATGGTGCGGTAGTCATGGAGCGTCCCGGGCTGCTGAGGGGAGGACGGCCCCTTGGCTTGAATTTGGATCAACTTCAACAGGCAATCACAGCGGCAGATTACGGCAGCTTTCGGCAAGCCGCCGAAGTACTGTCAATCAAGCAATCGACCATTAGTCGTTCAATTCAGCTGCTCGAACACAGCTTTGGAGTCCATATATTTGAGCGATCAAGTGGGGGAGTGCGTGCGACCCCGGCCGGCCGTCACTTCTTGAGCGTAGCGCGCTCGATAGTCGAGCAGCTGGATGCGCTTGCTGC
Source organism: uncultured Bradyrhizobium sp. (assembly GCA_964423245.1). Classification (GTDB taxonomy): domain Bacteria; phylum Pseudomonadota; class Alphaproteobacteria; order Rhizobiales; family Xanthobacteraceae; genus Bradyrhizobium. Next base: position 123,580 of record CAYREH010000004.1, read on the forward strand.
TACTATGAGGGCAAGTGGCCGTGGCGAAGCTGGCCGACTTGCAGTTGGCTTCTGTACATCTCTCGCCGCGGGCAATTTGAGAGCATCGCTGCTGGACCTTCTTCAGAGATTTCCTCAAATCGAACTCTCTACCGTGGAACGACGGCGCGCCCATCTGATGGCGGCGCTTCGTAATGGTGCGCTGGACGTTCTGATCTTGACGGGAGGGACATCATCTCAAAAAACCAGCAGAATGCCGCTTTGGAATGAGCGGGTGTTGGTCGTCTTGCCTGCGGAACATCCTCTGGCGCAGCGAAAAGTCATTTATTGGACGGACTTACGAGACGAGACGGTTATCTTGAGTCACTACGATCCGGGAAGTGAAATTGAAGATCTGTTGGTTTCAAAGCTTGTATCGCCCGATGATCGACCGAAGATTGAACGTCACGATATCAGTCGTGGCATTGTAAAGAGCCTGGTCACAATGAAGGTCGGCATCAGCCTTGTTCTGGAATCGGACGCAGGTGCCACTCTTTCCGGTCTCGTATATCGAGAACTACGGGACGGCAGTGGACCGAGCGTGTTGAACTATTCAGCCTATTGGCAAAAGGATAACGAAAATTCGGTCCTAGAAACCTTCCTGAAGCTACTCTCTGAGCGCTACCCATCACCTTGCTCGGGAAATTGACGCGCTCGGCGGGCCTTTGCAAAAGCTCGATCGGTCGCCATGAACCGAGCCAGCATCGGCGCAATCAACTTGGCAGGATCGCTTATGGTCTGTCCGGTTTGGCGGGCCAGAACCTCAGCGTAGGTTACCAGATCGCGATGTATGTTCGTCGGCAGTTCGAACGTGAGCTTGACCGGCTTAGCATCCTCGAATGCTCCTAGCTTAAGCTTCGCCATCGACCTTATCCCTTGTAAGTCTCAAGCACCAGGTCCCGATTGACGAGCACTCTCACGGGAAATCCCGGACGGATCGTCAAAGTTGGCTGGATGTTGAGATTGCGACGAACGACCTGTTGGCCGGTCTGGTTTAGAGAATCACCTGCCCCACGACGCAGCGCTTGAAGGATGGCGCCGTTGGTGCTGCTAATGTCCGGCCCAGAATTCGCCTCGGTGCCCACGGCGAGCAGGGTTGAAAGCGCAGCTGCTCCGAGCATCTCTTTCCAATGATTATCGATCTCATCCTGAAGACCGGAATATCCCAAGGCATCCACGCCGGGTTGGCGCTCCAAAACGATCGAACGCCCGTTCGGCATGATGAGCCGTGTCCAAACCAGGAGGACTCGTGACTGTCCGAACGCAATCTGGCAATCGTAGATCCCAATCAACCGCGCGCCCTGCGGGATAAGACGAGCCCGCCCTGTCGGGGTATCGTAGACATTCTCAGTTACCTGAGCCGTGATCAGACCGGGCAGATCGGAACGAATCCCAGTAATCAGAGCGGCGGGAATGATAGTGCCGGCTTGAACAACAAAGGGGGAGGCCTGCTTCATCAGACGGTCAGGGCTAGTGGTGCGTCGATCGACCGATGCATTGACGAACGCGAGTTTACGATCCTGACCGTTTTGGGCAAATGCGTCGTCAGTTGAAGTGGCTCCCGTTGGCGGCGCTTCGGCTGACGGCGCTTGACTAGGCGATGGTCGGGTAACGGTAGTAGCAAACACTTTGCTGGTACGAGCAGCTTCGCTTTCCTGGATGGCTCGTTGCTGCTCGGCATCCACTGCAAGCGGGCCAGCTTGAGTCTGTGCCGCGACAATCGGACGGCCAAGATCACCTGGTAAAGGCGGCCCTAGTCGTGGCACGTCCGGGGGAATTGAGCCGTAGTCCTTGGGTAGGCTTGCAAGCTTATCCGCCACATTGTGGTGATCGGTCGAGTAGAGTTCGTCCGAGACGGAACCCCGCTCGCGTGTTTGCAGCGCCAGAAAAACAGCAGCGGACATGAGGATCAGCGCCAAAGCAGTGCCCCCGATCAGCGCTTTGCGCGAGAGCCGTGCGACCTGCTGGCGCTCCGGCCGCAACCGAAAAGAACTCGCCATCTCTGCCTCGGGCCCCGGCCGAACGCCGTTCGTGGGCCCCTGTTCGGTGTTGCTCATCAATTTCTCCCGTCGGTTCTGACGATGCGGACCTTCTGCTGGTCTTCGCCCCCCAGCCGCAGTTCGGCTGCTGCGAACAATCGGTCGACAATCAGGACGTTGCCGAACGCCCGGTAATTGACGAGTCCCGTCTTCCCGTCGGAGTTGATGACAAACAGTGGGGGCATCTCGCCTTGCCCGATACCAGGCGAGAATTCGATGTAGACCTTGCGGCCGTCGTCAAAAGCGCTGACGGGGCGCCATGGAGGATTATCGCCCTCAAAGGCGTATCGATAGCGCCGATGGGCAGCGTCCGGAATGAAGGGTTTTGGCGGAAGCGCACGACCGCGAGCGGCCCGGTCTTCAGGATAGAACCAGGAGACCGATGGCATGTATGATTTTTCACGCGAGCGCAGTTCGATCAGGTACGTCCGCCGATCTGTGTTGAGAACGAGGTTGGTTTCGATGGCGGCTCGTGTCGGCTTGACCATGATATGGACCCGCCGTGTATCGCCACTGCCGCTCTCGGTATCGCCAACGACCCAGCGTACGGTGTCCCCTGCGGCCACGGGTCCTGAGCCGATCAACTGCTCACCCGGCTCCAACGCGATATCGGTGATCTGTCCTGGCGCCGCATAGACTTGATAAAGCGCGCCAGGACTATACGGAAACACCTGCACGGCGTTGAAATATCCGGCCTTCCGAGGTTGAATGCGGGCCGCATCGTTGGCGCTTTCGATCCGATCAACGGGTGCTTCAGCTTCCTTCTCCTTGCCACCGCGCGCCGGCGTCCAAACGGGTGGGACGTGAAGGGGGCGCGGTCGGTCGTCCGTGAGCTGCGGCTGATCTGGCAGCGTCGGGATTTCGTCGTCATAACTGATCTGCGGAGGTTTGAATGTTGTGCATCCCGCGAGGGCATATGCGCAGATCAGGAGAACCGGAAACCCCTTCCCCATTTTCATTCGCAGTGAAGGTTGGTCTGTCGACGTCACTGTCAAAACTCCTTGGACCAGTTGATAGCGTTGACGTAGATGCCAAGGGGGTTTTTGCGCAGCCGATCGATGTCGCGCGGCGGTTCTACGACAACGCTGACGATGGCACTCCACCGCTCGGTGGCGGCAAGCTGACCATTCTCGTAGCGGCGTTCGATCCAGGCGATGCGGAAGCTTTCAGGCGAAGCCCTGATAACGCTGGATAGTTCGACGGCGACCTGGATCTTCCCGACTTTTGTGAACGGGTCGCTGTTGCGGGCGTAGTCGTTCAGCGCGGCGGCGCCGCGATCGGTCGTGAAATCGTACGCTCGAAGCCAATCTTCACGTAGCACGATCGCGTCCATGGGGAGGGCGCGGACATGCTCGATGAAGCGGGCGAGATGGAAGGCGATTTGAGGGTCGGTCGCCTTATATGTCGAGGTTGCCGGCGCGACCATCTTTGCTTCGCCGAGGCGGTCGACTTCAACAACCCACGGCGTAATTGATCCCTGTGCCGACTGCCAGACGAGAGCAGCTGCAAAGCCAGCAGAGAGGAACAGACAACCAAACGCCATCAGGCGCCAATTCCCGGCCTGGACACGCGCCGAGCCGATCCGATCATCCCAAACCTGCGCGGCTTTTTGGTAAGGCGTAACCGGCTGAGGTGTGCGGCCATAGTGAACGGCGGATCGTTTGAACATGCTTGACCTCGACATACGAGAAATCGGACGTGGGCGGTGTTTGCTGCGTTTGAAGAGTTCTGAGAGGTGCGCCGATGGCGCTGATCTCAGCGCTCTGTATCCCTGAGATCGACGGAGGCCCCACCACCGCCGTGGTCCCCAGACCGCAGCGCCTGCGTCGTCGCGGAGACACCATGACTGACCGCCTGTCCACGCATGCGGCGAACCCAGGCGGGTGCGCCTCCAGATGACGCATCCGCGCCGCCGGCTTCATCGCCCGCGGCATTTGATCTGCCAAAGCGGGCGGCCAGCGATCGCAGGGGACTCGCTGCCGAAGTGGCGCCCGCCTCCCCGGTTTGCGCGCCCGTCCGAAAGGCGGATGCCGCGCCGCCTATGAGCGCGCTGCCTCCCCTCGCCGCGCCTCCAACCATGCTGCCGGTGAGAGCAGCCCCGCCTGCTGCGAGTGCTGCTCCGGCGGCAACCACACCACCTGCGGCCATCGTGGTTCCGACGGCCGCACCGGCCCCAAGTTGAGGACCGCCAGATACAATGCCGTTGGCAATTCCCGGCCCGAAGATACCGAGGCCAAGCAACGAGAGAGCCGCGAGCACCAGTGCCATCGCATTTTCGATAGTCGGCTGGTTGCCGCCAAACCCTGAGGTGAACTGGGAGAACAGCGTCGATCCGATGCCAACAATTACCGCCAGCACCAGGACCTTGACACCCGACGAGATCACATTTCCCAAGACCCGTTCGGCTGCGAAGGCCGTCTTCCCAAACAGGCCAAAGGGAATCAGCACGAAGCCGGCCAGGGTAGTCAACTTGAACTCGATCAAGGTAATAAAGAGCTGGATGGCGAGGATGAAGAACGTCAGCAGCACGACAATCCAGGCAAACAGCAGCACCACGATCTGTACAAAATTCTCGAAGAAGCTGACGTAGCCCATCAGTCTTGAAATCGATTCCAGGATCGGCCGTCCGGCCTCCAGGCCGACCTGAGCGATCCGTCCAGGCCTGAGGAACTCTGCCGATGACAAGCCGGTGCCAGAAGCCTTTAATCCTAAGCCGGCAAAGCTCTCGAAGACGATGCGTGCAAGGGTATTCCAGTTACCGATAAGGAAGGCGAAGACGCCGACGAACATCGTCTTCTTCACGAGGCGAGCGATGATGTCCTCATCGGAGCCCCAGACCCAGAACAGGCCCGCCAGCGTGATGTCGATGGCTGCAAGCGTGGACGCGAGATACCCGACCTCATTTCCCACCAGGCCAAAGCCGGAGTCGATATAGCGGGTGAACGTTTCCAGAAACTGGTCGATGATGCCTGTACCACCCATCTATCGCTCCGTCGGCTGAGGTGCCGGAAACAAACCGGGCGGCAAACGGCTCTGATCCTTGACGGACGCAGGCGGTGTGGCGTCTGGATCGGGCCGGGCGGGATTGCGCGGAGTGTCGATGTTCTGCCTTATGAAGTGGCGGCGCTGTTCCGCCCAAACCTTTCGGCATTCGGCAAGTCTGTCTTTTTGCTCGTATCCAACTGAACGACATCGCTCGAGCTCGGCTGTCTGGGGATCGCCTTCTCGGACGACCGAAGAGGCAGGCTGAGGCTGATTGTCGTCGTCACGCAGGTGGATGGTGCAAGCAGCAGCGAGCACGACGACAAAGATTGTCACGCCGAGAGACAGCGCCTTGAACGCCCTGAAATCGCTCATTGGTGAAACATCTGCACGCTTGTGGGTTGGTAACCTCGGCTCTGCGTCAGGAAACGCCGGAGTTGCTCCCTGCCTTGGTCCTGAGCAGCCGTTCGCTGAGCAGATTCCAGGTTTTGGGCGCGTCCTTGAGCGGCGACTGTTGCCGTGAGATCGGCCAGTTGTTGTGCCTGAAGCGCGAGAAGCTGATTGCCGGCCTGGCTCGCTTGCAGCGCTCCAGTTGCCCCTTGGCTCGCACCAACCAGCGCCGCCATCTGGGCGCGATTGGTGTCGAGGTTACCTACCACCGTCGCCTGGACCCGCATGGCGTCTTGAAAGCTCGCAACGGAGTTTTGCCAACGCACCTGCGCGTTCGCAATCAGCGCCTGGTCCGTAGCGTCGGGGGATGCCGGCGCATACGTGGCAGAAAACGCGCGATCGATTTGCTGGATGTCGAAAGAGATGCGCTGGGCTTGGGCGAGCAATTGCTGGGTACGCTGGATCGACAGCTCCAACTGCTGCAGCGACGAGTATGGCAAGCTCGCGAGATTCCTGGTCTGATTGACCAGCATCTGCGCCTGATTTTGCAGCGATGCGATCTGGTTGTTGATCTGCTGCAAAGCTCGAGCGGCGGTCAGAACGTTCTGGGCATAGTTGTTGGGATCAAACACAACCAACTGCGTGAAGGCCGGATTGGGACCGACGAGCACGGCAAGTGCGACCACGCCAGCGGCAGCGAAACGACGGAAGCGGTTCATTTAGAAGCCTCCAGTTCAGCGAGGTGTGGGATGAGATCGGTCGCCCAAGCGACGTCGCGGGCCTTCAGCCATCCACTCACGAAGCTCTCGCGGCTATGTTCAGCCAATACTCGATCGATCAGAGATTGGTCGGCCTTGGAGGAAGCGGCGGTGAAGGCAAGCGCGACCTCGCCAAGTCCGAGTTCGAACAGGCGATTGCCCCGGCGTGACTGGCAGTAATAGTCTCGCTTGGGAATCGCCCGCGCCAGGATTTCGATTTGCCGGTCATTGAGCCCAAATCGCCGGTAGATCGTCATGATCTGCGGCTCGATAGCGCGATCGTTGGGCAGCAGGATCCGGGTCGGGCAACTCTCGATGATAGCAGGCGCGATTGCTGACCCATCGATATCTACAAGCGATTGGGTCGCAAACACGACCGACGCATTCTTCTTGCGAAGCGTCTTCAGCCATTCACGGAGCTTGCCGGCAAAGTCCGCATCATCAAGCGCGAGCCAACCCTCGTCGATGATGAGCAGCGTTGGGCGCCCGTCGAAACGGCTCTCGATGCGGTGGAACAGATAAGCCAGGACGGCCGGCGCGACGGCAGTTCCGATCAATCCGTCGGTCTCAAAAACCTGGACCGATGAGCTACCGAGGTGCTCATTCTCGGCATCGAGCAAGCGGTCATAGGGACCGCCAAGGCAATAGGGCTGGAGCGCTCGCTTCAGGATATTCGATTGGAGGAGGACCGAGAGACCTGTGAGGGTCCGCTCCTGACGAGGAGCCGATGCCAACGAGGTCAGCGCAGTCCAGACATGATCCTTGGTCTCTGGGGTGACGTCGATCTTTTCTCGCGACAGGATCGAGGCGACCCATTCTGCCGCCCATCCACGCTCCGCGACCTCATCGATCCCCGCAAGTGGCTGCAGGGACACAAATTCATCCGTCTCTCCCGCGACCGCACCGCCGAGGTCATGCCAGTCCCCGTCCATGGCCAATGCCGCCGCGCGCATCGACCGGCCGAAATCGAAGGCAAAGACCTGTGCGTCTGGATAGCGGCGGAACTGCAGGGCCATCAACGCCAGGAGTACCGACTTGCCCGCCCCGGTCGGGCCAACAACGAGGGTATGCCCTACATCGCCAAGGTGGAGCGAGAACCGAAACGGCGTGGACCCTTCCGTCTTGGCAAAGAACAGCGGGGGTGCCTTGAGGTGATGGTCCCTCACCTCGCCCGCCCAAACCGCCGACAAGGGGATCATATGGGCGAGGTTGAATGTCGAGATCGGCGGCTGGCGGACGTTGGCGTAAACGTGGCCCGGCAGGCTGCCGAGCCAGGCCTCGACCGCATTCACAGTCTCGATCATGCAGGTGAAATCACGCCCCTGGATGACCTTTTCCACTAGGCGCAGCTTTTCGTCGGCAGCTCGGGGATCTCCGTCCCAGACCGTGACAGTCGCCGTAACAAAGGCTTCCCCGATTTGATCGGTGCCTAGTTCCTGCAGGGCCGCATCGGCATCGATCGCCTTGTTGTGGGCGTCGGTATCAAGAAGGGCCGATGCCTCGTTGGTCATCACCTCCTTCAGGATCGCAGCGATCGACTTGCGTTTGGCAAACCATTGGCGCCGGATTTTTGTCGCGAGCTTCACGGCGTCGTTCCGGTCGAGCATGAGCGCCCGCGTCGACCAGCGATAAGAAAATGCCAGACGGTTCAGGTCATCAAGAATCCCAGGCACGGTCGCGGTCGGAAATCCGACGACTGTCAGCACCCGCAGATGGGCCGCTCCCAGCATCGGCTCAAGACCGCCCGTCAGCGGTTGATCGGCAAGCAGCGCGTCGAGATACATGGGTATTTCGGGGACACGAACCCGATGGCGCCTGGTCGAGATCGTTGAGTGCAGATAGGTCAACGTTTCCTGATCATCGAGCCAGCCACATTCCGGCATGAAGCTTTCAATGAGTTGCAGGACACGGTTGGTCCGATCGACAAAACCGGCCAGCGCCTCCCGCGCGTCTGCACCGAAGGTCCGGTTGCTGCCCTCGTAAAGCAGCCGCTCGGCCAGGGCCGCTCCTTCGGCAGGCGGCAGATAAACCAAAGTCAGGTAGTAGCTGGACTCGTAATGGGCGCTGGCCTCCTCGAACTGCGCCCTGCGCTCGGCGTCGACCAGGGCGGACGCCACATCCGGGAACGTGTTCGGAGGGTAGGCTCCCGCGGCATGCCGTTGTCCCTCGACAAACAGAGCCCAGCCGGATCCGAGGCGACGCAGGGCATTGTTCAGGCGCCCGGCGACGGCGACGAGTTCGGCCGGCACAGCGCTGTCGAGATCCGGTCCTCGAAACTTCGCCGTCCGCTGAAAGGAGCCGTCCTTGTTCAGGACAATGCCCTCGTCGACAAGAGCAGCCCACGGCAGGAAGTCCGCCAGGCGCACATTCGAGGAACGGTATTCGGCAAGATTCATCATGGAAGGACTCACGTGGAGAGGTGACCAGGGATACGGATGTGCCGGCGCGTGACCTCGACGAACTCCGGATCGCGTTTCGCAGCCCAAACGGCGGCCATATGACCGATGAACCAGAGCAGAAGACCGGCAAGCCAAAGCCGCAGACCGAGACCGAGTGCGGCTGCCAAGGTGCCGTTTAGAATGGCAACGGCCCGCGGTGCGCCACCCATCAGGATCGGCTCGGTCAAGGCGCGATGCACGGGGGCAACAAACCCTGGGATCTGCTCATCCATCAGATCACCACGCCGCCGCCGAACGAGAAGAACGACAGAAAGAAGCTCGATGCGGCGAACGCAATCGACAGACCAAACACGATCTGGACCAGCCGACGAAAACCGCCCGACGTGTCACCGAAAGCCAGGGACAGCCCGGTCACGATGATGATGATAACGGCGACGATCTTGGCGACCGGGCCTTCGACCGACTGCAGGATCTGATTGAGCGGTTGCTCCCACGGCATATTCGAGCCTGCGGACCAGGCCGGCGAAGCGAACAGGCAGAAGGCCGCAATTGATGCGGTCGTAACGGCCCTTCGGCCGAGAGGCGATCGGCAGTTCATCACTGGTCTCCTGATGCTGAGAGGCTGTAGTCGCCCGACGTCCCGAGCCCGGCGACGTGAGCAAGTTCGGAAACGCGGCGATCAGCGCCACGGCCAGCAAGAACGGCTATGACGTTCACGGTCTCGGCGATCAGGGCGCGCGGTACCGTAACCACCGCCTCCTGGATGAGCTGTTCGAGCCGGCGTAAGGCTCCGAGCGCGCTGCCTGCGTGGATGGTACCGATTCCCCCGGGATGCCCGGTACCCCAGGCCTTGAGCAGGTCGAGAGCTTCGGCCCCGCGGACCTCGCCGATTGGAATACGATCGGGACGCAAGCGAAGGGATGAACGCACGAGATCCGAAAGCGACACCACGCCGTCCCTGGTGCGCAAAGCGACAAGGTTTGGCGCCTTGCACTGGAGCTCTCTTGTGTCTTCGATGAGAACGATGCGATCGGAAGTCTTGGCGACTTCCGCGAGCAGCGCGTTCGTGAGCGTCGTTTTGCCGGTTGATGTTCCGCCGGCAACCAGGATGTTCTTGCGTGAACTAACGGCTTGCCGCAGCGCTATAGCCTGTTCTGACGTCATGATCCCTGCCAAGACGTAGTCATCAAGCGTAAAGATAGCGACGGCCGGTTTGCGGATCGCGAACGCTGGAGCCGCAACAACTGGCGGCAACAAACCTTCAAAACGTTCGCCAGTTTCAGGTAGCTCGGCCGATACACGGGGTGCACCCGCATGCACTTCACCACCCACGTGGTGAGCGACCAGCCGAATGACGCGCTCCCCGTCTGGCGCTGACAGGATCTCACCGGTGTCCGTCAGACCGCTCGACAAACGGTCGATCCACAATCGGCCGTCAGGGTTTAGCATCACCTCGACGACTGAAGGATCTTCCAGAAAGCGCGAGATCGCGGGGCCAAGTGCAGTGCGCAGCATGCGCGCGCCGCGAGATATTGCCTCCGATTGAATGGAATGGATTGTCACCACCGTCCCCACAAATGAAGTCGCCTGAACGACCTCAGTGGGATCAATTAGAAAAGGCAGTAAACCTCTTCGCGCAACAAGCGGGATGTTTGGTTCGCGGCCTGGCGTAGAAAAAGAAAAAGTGGGGAATGTCGAAATCCCAACGTAGCACCGATCGCCGCAAAAGACGGCTTGGAAACCAGGCTCAGGCCGGCCAGTCTACCATTCCGCCGCCTCACGCGCCTCGAGGATAGATCCCTCGACGGGCACCATGACAAATTCCGCTTGGCTGTCTCGCTCTGCAAACGGCCGCGTAAGCGACGCGTAAAGGTGCCTGCTCAACGTTCGGAGCCAAGGCACAGCGAACCAGAGCAATGCGGCTGCCTGAAAGGCTGCACTGAGACCAAACGCAAACTGATACGCCATTACCGGATAATGACCGTCTTGAGGTGCCCATTGTCCGACAACAAGCCCGATCCCGTACTGAACCGCGAACGCCGAACCAAAATGTGCAAGGTTCAACGCCCCATTTGCTCGCGCGGCAAGGCCTTGCGGAAAATAATCGGCGATCATCGCATAGCTGAGAACTGTTGCCGCTCCCATAACTGACACGGCACACCAGGGCAGTAGCGATGGCATTGGCACCCGGAGAATAAGTGCAAGTTCGGCCGCAATGAACACCCCTGCCATGCCAGCTATCAGGATTTCGGTTGTTGTGCCGCGTCTGCGTAGACGATCCGCCATCACGCCCAGCAGCAACGCTCCGAAACTGATTGCGAGAGCCATGATGAACAGCTGCGTCATGAGACTATGCCGATCAAGCCCTTCCACATCCGTAAGCCAGGGCGCAGCCCACAGAGATTGCAGGGCCCATGACGAGCCGATGCAGGCTGCCGACAGTGGCGCAAGTCTCAGGAATCTCGCGTCGGAATACACAGACCACAAAGTAAGCCGGGAGGTCGTCGACGCTGCTTCATTGCTGGAGCTTTCCGGTACGCCAAAGTAAGTGAAGGCAGCTACGGCGATCGTTGCAAAAGTCAGGACTTCGAAAAGACCTCGCCAACCGATCCAATCCAATACCCAATCGGTCGGTGCCGTTGCGGTGACGGCTCCAAGCGACCCCAGCATGATCATGCAGCCGTTGACGAGGGCGATACGCTCCCTGGGAAACCAGATGACCACGGCCTTGAGCCCTGCCATCAATGAGGCTGCAACCCCAAGTCCTATCATGGCGCGCGCAACCAGAAGCTCCGAAAATCCCGTTGCGGTCCCGAACAGGGTCGCGCCGCCGGCCGCCATCACCAGCAACACGCCCTGGACACGACGCGGTCCATACCTATCGAGAAGGACGCCAATGGGAATTTGGACACCTGCGAAGACGAGGAAATAGACCGATGCGAGCAGCCCGGTCTTTGCGGCATCAAGTCCAAATTCGGATGCCAGCGCTGGAGAGATGGAGGCGTTGATGGTTCGGAAGAGGAAGGAAAGATAATAGCCAGCGGCAAATGGGAGGAAGGCGGCCAGGATCAGGCGCCACCACTTCCGGCTCAGGTGATCATCGACGTGTTGACATTCATCCGCGTCCGGTTCGGTGCTTGTCGCCGCTCGTATTGCGTCTTCGTATCCAGCTTGATCATGCCGGCCAGCAGAAGGCGTTCGGGAGGTGACGAAAGTTGGAATTGCTGCCGCCCTCCTGGGCGGCAGCGGATGATTCCTGCTTTATATTTGCATCGCCTCGCAAACCGGCGCCGTTTGGGGTGTCTGTCGGCTTGAGGTCGACTGTCTCATCCTGATCGAGTATCGATTTCAAGCCGTTAAATCGTGTCGCATTGAGGCGATCGATCGTCTCCTGGATAAGCGAACGGTCCTGCTGAACCCGCTGATCGACTTGCTCGGCCAGGACCTTGAAGCGCTCATCACCGAGCTGGCAGGCTTCTCGCTGTTGCTGTTGCGACAGCGGCGGCATCACGGCGAGGTGATATCGCGCATGCAGCGCGACCGTCTCAGCGATTGTCCGTAAATTGCGCTCCAGAGAATCGAATCGGGCGTGTATGTCGTCAAAACCGTCATGCACCGCATTTTCTGGAGGGCGCGGATTCAGAAATTGTGCAAGCGCAGCCTCCACGATCATGCTCTTGCCCACGCCCGGACGTTCAGTCGCAGCTTCGAGTTGCTCGTGAATCTTCTCGGTGATCCGGACGGTTACCTTGCGGGTTGCCGCGGAATTCCGTTTGTGAGGTGGCGATTTTGCCACCGCGGCCTGGCTGGCCTCCAACTCGGGTTCGCCGCGGAGCTGCATTTTCGCTCTTCTCCGTACTCTGAGCGCACCGATCAAGGCCGCAACGATTGCGGTGCGACGGATTTTGCCAAGGGGTGATTGAGTCTGATGGAGGCAACAGAAGAGCAGCATCGTTGGCGCTGCAACCGTCGACGATAGCGATCGTACCTTGGCGTAGCGAAAGAAGGGATCGGCGGGCTGATTAGCTCGCGCCGGCGCCGGCGTCGTCGTTGCCACGCACGGCGTTCTCCCCGTCGTGCGATTCGATACTCACCTCCTTCAGCATGGTCGACCCGCTGGATAGCCTCCGCCCGAGAGCTTCGACAAAACGATCATAGCGCTCCGCGCCCTTGGCGCGCGCTGCTGGGCTCGATTGCTCCGGCAGCGCTGGCGTTGACGTTAGCCAGAAGCGGATGAACAGCGCGATCGTCTCCAGCGTGACGGTATCGTTTCGTTCGAGCCGTTCGAGCACGCGCACGATCCGGTCTAGCCGCTTGGCGATCGCGGCCTCCCTTCGGTCGGATTCGTCGGGCGAAAGGAAGGAGGCGATGGCAGCCTCGGCGACCAGCGACTTGGGCTTGCTGTGACGCTTTGCGAAGGCCTCCAGGCCAGCGAGCGTCTCTGGATCGAGGTAGATGCTGAGCTGGACTTTTTTCATGCTCACTAGCCTAGAGATCCATCGGATCGTCGGGGTCGATGGTGACGGAACGTGCGATGCCCTGCATCGAACGGCTCAGAGCCCTCGCCTGCACGGCATCGGCGTCACCATCATCCGGCGCGGCATCGAACTCGTTCTCAGCCAGCGGTACCCCAATGACGACATCCTCGTGTTGCGGCAGTTCGGGCTCACGGCGAATGCCACCGTTAGGATCACGGGACCTCCGCGTCACCTTCGCGAGGAGTTCGGCAGAGGGCGGGATTTGCGGACGGCCTGACCAATCGTCTGCCTGCGCGACCAGGGCGACCGGATTGGCGCGGGATGGATTCAAGACCCGGCGCTTTAGCTGCGTATCCTCATAGTATCGGACCTTGCTGGCGCGCACGGGGTGCACCCCCGAGACCATTACAATCGCCTCGTTAGGTGAGAGCTGCATGACTTCCCCCGGTGTAAGCAGCGGCCGCGATGTTTCCTGGCGGCTGACCATGAGGTGCCCAAGCCAAGGGCTTAAGCGATGCCCGGCATAGTTCTTCATCGCGCGCATCTCGGTCGCGGTTCCAAGGGCGTCCGACACGCGTTTGGCGGTGCGCTCATCGTTGGTCGAAAAAGCGACCCGGATGTGGCAGTTGTCGAGGATAGCGTGGTTCGGCCCGTAGGCGCGTTCGAGCTGGTTCAGGCTCTGGGTGATCAGAAAGCTGCGAATGCCATAGCCTGCCATGAAGGCAAGCTGGCTCTCAAAAAAATCCAACCGTCCGAGCGCTGCAAACTCGTCGAGCATCAGAAGCAGCTTCTGTCGTCGCCGATCGGTGTCCAGGCTCTCGGTCAATCGCCGTCCGATCTGATTAAGCACAAGCCGCATCAGGGGTTTTGTGCGGGCGATGTCGGATGGCGGGACGACAAGAAAGAGCGAGATGGGCCGGGGTCCGTCAACGAGATCGCGGATGCGCCAGTCGCTCCGTCCCGTGACCTTGGCGACGACGGGATCGCGATAGAGCCCCAGGAAACTCATCGTGGTTGACAAAACACCTGAGCGTTCATTCTCGCTCTTGTTGAGGAGCTCGCGCGATGCCGAAGCCACCACGGGATGAACGCGCTCTCCGAGGTGCGGCGTCGCCAACATCGCATTCAGCGTCGTCTCGATCGGGCGTGACGGGTCAGACAGGAAGTTGGCGACGCCGGCGAGCGTCTTGTCGGCTTCAGCGTAAAGGACATGCAAAATCGCGCCAACCAGCAAAGAATGGCTGGTCTTCTCCCAATGATTGCGGCGCTCGAGCGCGCCTTCGGGATCGACGAGGATGTCTGCGATATTTTGGGCGTCCCGTACCTCACAGTCGCCTTTGCGGATCTCGAGGAGAGGGTTATAGGCCGCGCTTGCCTGGTTGGTGGGGTCGAACAGAAGCACGGGCCCAAAGCGCGCGCGCCAGCCCGAGGTGAGCTGGAAATTCTCGCCCTTGATGTCGTGAACGATGGTGGAGTTCGGCCAAGTAAGAAGAGTCGGAATGACCAAGCCGACGCCCTTACCCGAACGGGTAGGAGCAAAGCAAAGGACATGCTCAGGGCCGTCGTGCCGGAGATATCGGCCATCAAAGCGGCCGAGCACGACGCCGTCGGTCCCCAGAAGGCCCGCCCGCCTGACCTCACGTGCGTCGGCCCAGCGCGCCGAGCCGTATGTGGTCACCTGCTGAGCTTCCTTTGCCCGCCAGACCGACAGCATGATCGCGATGCCGATAGCGGCGAACCCGCCGCTTGCGGCGATGCAGGCCCCCTCGATGAATATTTTTGGCGCGTAGGCGTCGAACTGGAACCACCAGATGAAGAAAGCAAGCGGCTGATAGATCGGCCAGCGCCCGACCATGAACCAGGCAGGTCCGAGCTGCGGTTGGTAGGCGAGACGCCAGGCCGTCCACTCGGTCGCCGTCCAAACAAAGGCGAGCACGACGATCGAGACAAGGAACAGCTGCCCCCAGAGTATCTTGGTCGCGGACATAGGCCCAGAAGCGCTCGCCCTGTGCACCCACGCAACGACCATATCTCTGGTGTCGCGGTCGCGCGCGCCGCAGCGCAGAGATCGGCGGGTCAGAGGGAAAGATCGCGCTTGCGTCCAAAGCTCCAGTCGACGCCGCCGGGACCGGCGATGCCGCTTACTTGCCTGCCAAGTTCGCGCTCAAGGGACGGTATCCATGGTACAAGCTGGAAGCCCAGGCCATTGTCGATCATGGCAAAGCGGCCGGAGGCAAGCGACAGCCGTCGGCGATAAATCCCCGAAATGGGCTCGCCTGCCTCGGCGGGCATATGCGCCAGCCCCGTTTCTTCAGCCAAACGCTCACCCGCTGAATCGAGCTCGCGGGTACGCAGGGTACTGATAAGATTGCGGCCGATGATGACCTTGTCTCCGTCCCGGCGCACGAGGCCCCGTTCCGCCAGCGCATCAATCCGACGATCAAGCGCGCGGCGGACCTCGGCACCGAAACCGGCTCGCGAGAGATCGGCAGGTTCGCGGGCAACGAGGCGCCGATCGAGCCAGGTCGCCCCTTCGGCCACTACCTGTTGGTCGAGGTTGAGGTCGGAGCGGACGGCAAGCGCGATCCGCGGCCGGCCCCTCGCATCCTCAAAACGACGGAGCTCCACAATGCCCCCGATCGGACCGTCGCCGGCTGTATCGATGTCGGGGAGCTTCAGATGATGCACACGCCCGTCGATCCCGTCCACCACGGCAAACGCTGTTCCCCTTAACTCGTCATCCAGCCCGCGGGCGATGAGACGGCCGATCACGGGTCCGCCATGGCCTTCGCCCTCGATCGCCCAGGACGACGGCGCGCGAGATGTACCATCCCTGGCCAGGCTCCTGTGCAGCCGCTTGATGATATCGCCGCGTTCCCCAAGTGCGCGCAAGCGCTGTTCGGCATCCGGCGCCAGAACCCAGCGCGCGGGCCCGGCCGGCTCAGCGAGTCCGAGCCGCTCAAGGGTCCGCATCCGACCAATCCGGATCTCCCGCAGCGGATCGCGCCCCGCGTCACGTTCGGGGCGAAGATCGACCACCCCTTCTGCCCTGCCCGCTTCCCGGGCAAGCACCCGATCGAGCCGCGTCCAGCGTTCGCTCGTGACCTCTGCCTCGAGACCGCGCCGCATCTCAAGCTCTGATCGCGGGCCGAGCTCACGGGTCACGAGGTCACCTGCGCGCGCCCGAAAGCCGGACCCGATGTAGTCCCGGCTGATGACAAGGTCGGAACCGTCGTCCGCGCGGCCGCGCATAAGAATGTGGATGTGAGGATGCTCGGTGTTCCAGTGATCGACGGCGACCCAGTCGAGCCGCGTGCCGAGATCGCGCGAGGCCTGATCCATGAGCTCGCGAGTAAAGCTCCGCAGGCTCTCTAGTTCGGCGGCATCATCCGGCGAGACGATGAACCGGAAATGATGCCGGTCGCCATCGCAGCGTTCCGCGAAAGCCCGGCCGTCTGCATCATCCCCGGCAGCATCGAAGAGTTTGCCGGGCGATCCATCGCGCGCGACACCGTCCCGTTTGAGATAACCGATATGAGCCCGCAGTGCGCCAGGCGACCGCGTCCGGCGTACGACACGTGCCTTGACCATGGCGCCCCGGGCGCGGTTGTTGAGGAGCCGTGCCGCGGCAACGCTCGCCGCACGGCCGCGCCCGAAGGACCCACTCCTCCTGACTCCGCCGTGTGAGAGACCGCCTGCCTTCTGCGCGGCTCTGAGGGCCTGCGCGAGAAACGATTTTGCCTTGGGCGCGCGCGTCGAACGGATACGGCCTGGACGGATGCGGAAATCGTCGTTGCGGCTCATCTTGCCCGCCGCAAGGTGTCGAAAACCGAGCAAGAACAGCGCCATGGCGAAACTCGCAAGTTGCGCCGGTCCTTCGCAATGTTCGGAGCATGATTGAGATTGCTGACATTTCCCAACCGACCGACCGGCCGCACCTTGCGGCTTTTATCCTGCCCTCCTCGGTCGCTGGTTCCCAGGGCCCAACTTCCAAGCCAACAGACTGTCGGTACTCGCGGCGATTTGCGACAAAATGCAGTTCGGGTCATTGCGGTGGATCCTCCAATAGCGCCTGCCCGAAACGTCGGCTGGTGGCCGATTCATTGCGAAAGAGCCGCCGCGACTTGGCAGTTGACTTGCGAAGCGCCCCGCTTTTGCGAGCGAAGCGAGCGCTTGCGATAGCGATCGTTACCCGAAGGGCCGAGACACCCGTAGGGTGGCTCGGTGAGGAGCGAAGCGACGAGTAGAGCGCGGGCCGAAGGCATCGCCCGTATGCCATCAGCACGTTGATATCGCACTCCGCCGCGAACGCTTGCCGCGTGAGTGAGGGTCCTTCAGTGGCAAACCCGAAGGTCTTAGCGTCATGATCGTATTGCAGCGCCTCGAATGAAAACCGAATGTCCGTCACTGTGCGCCCGCGCGCTCAACAAACAGCGGAGCCTGCCGCGAAGGAACGACGCCGCTCGCGCCCGAAACATCACGCTCACGCTGCTCGGAGGCGAGCAACGGCGTGACAGCCGCGACGTAAGCCACAGTTTCTGATGGAAGTGCTCGGCCGGTTGCCAAGTGCTGCTCGTAGCGCAACTGACCCGCATGACACGCTGCCAGGAAACCAGCCGATCCGAAGCGATCATGCTTCTCTTTGAGGTACGCGGCTCCCGCCAAGATGTTGTCGCGCGGATCGAATGGGTCGAGACCTAGCCCATAGCGGAGGCTGAGTTGTACCCACGTGCCCGGCATGACTTGCATCAACCCCATTGCACCGAGGCGAGACGTCGCACGTGCGTTGCCTCCGCTCTCAATCTGCATGACGACGCGGATCCAACGCGCGGGAACACGGAAGCGATCAGACGCTTCTGCGATGAAGCCGGCGTATCGATCGAGCGGTTCAATACGCGACGCCAACTGTGCGCACGCCACTGTCCCGAGAAACGTCGAGGCCGCGACCACGCACATGCGCGGCGTAATCGCCGCAATGAGGCGTGCAATTGCGCGGATCATCTCCTCGCTGGCGATCGATCCCGGCAACTCACGGATATGACCTGCCCGGACGTTCAGATATGGCCGGGAAGGAGAGCAGAAGGGCCGGCCAAAAGCGGACGAGTGGGAGCAAGTGACGTGCACGATCACTCCTCGTCGGTCCAAACTGGCACCGCTTTGCCGATGACTGCGGATGTGGGTATGGGCCCGAAGTACCGGCTATCGAGCGAGTCGAGCGACTGCCAATTCATGACAAAGAGTTCGCCGTCTCCGATGACGCGGCATCCTTGCCAGTCTGGTAGCGGTCGGTTGCGGCCGTCGCGGCTGCGTGCCTGTCCCACTTCAAGACCATCAACGGCGATGGTGAAACCATTTCTGCAAACGGTCTGTCCTGGCAAAGCCAAGACCCGCTTGAGCATCGGAACTCGCGAGGGCAAATAGCCATTCAGATCCAGGAATGCCGCGAGTGGATCGGGTGGCTGCACGGCGACGAGTTCCGTTACGATCAACTGGCCCACGGGCTCGACACGATAAAGGCCGATTGGAACGCTATTCGAGACGTTCCATATGTAGCGTGGCGCCGTTCCTCCAATTGAGGAGAGGAGAAGAACCGTTGCTCCAAATGCCGTAAGAATGGTTCCACAACCGCCGCTCATGGTTCGATCCTCCGACGATGGAGCCACGCTTGATGGCGAGAGCGGGTGTATGGGCGAGGTGCTTCATTCACCGACAGGCGGTTGTGAACGTGATGCCAATAATCGGGGGCTGCATCGGAGGGATCGATGCCGAGCGCCTCGACCGCATCGATCAATTGCAGCACGCGTTCGACCTTCGGCCAGCCCGTTAGCCTCAGCAAGATCTCGCCGCCGGGATTGATCCAGGGGACTGTCGAATAACGCTGCCCAGGCGCTACGGCACGCAAGATATCGACGCGGGAGAGAACGGTCCCGAAGTCGTTCGATGTCCAACGTACGAACGCAAAGATGCTGCCAGGCGCGAAGGACAAAACGCGGCGGCTGCGATCCACAATCCGCTCGGAAACGGAACGGCCGAACCGTACGCGATTCTCAACGCGCTTTTCGAGCCACAGAATCTCAACTGTTGTTAGGTCGTTCACGATCCACCTCCGCGTCGAGCGACATCCTGACGGTTCGAAGGCTGACCAGGCGCTCGCCCCTGCCCTATGGGAGGCAGCAGGCCACGATCGTTGGGGAAATTGCTGATCGGATTAGTTTGCGATCCGAATGCCGAATTAATGCAAGCGACGCCGTCCGTCGCGCGTCGCCGATCGGCGCTCGACGCTTGAAGTCCGTTAGAAGGGAATCCGGAGGATTCCCTGTTAGTAAAGTTACGGAGTCGAAAAGATACAGTGTACCAGTACTTTGGGTCTGATTCCGGTCCCCGATAGCACGAGGATACGGTCCCTGATGGCACGACAGTTGTGGTCCCCGATAGCACGAGTGAATTCACAGCTTATCCCCCGCGTTAGGTAGGAGGCCGCGCTTTCGTAACCGCTCGGTAAGTGGATCGATCGCAACTGGTGCAAAGTTCAGTCGCTCCGCGCCATTTGGATCCTGCGTGATGATGAGTTCGTAGCCTGGCAGCTTCTGCAGGCGCACGATCTGACGCAGGTCGTAAGCAAAGTGCTTGACCGGCGATAAGCTGCCGGACTTGACGTGGAGGTGCGCGACATCAAAGCTCCAGCCGCCGCTTTGGCGCCCGCCGTGTTTGCGCACGAGACGATACAGCCAACGCTCGAGACCGCCCGTGAGATCGAAATATCCGCGGTCGATCGTCAGCACGAGCGCATCGTTCAGAACGCCTGTGTAGAACCAATCCGGCAGGATCAATTCCAGTCCACGGGGTTTGCCTTGCGCATCGGCAGTTTCTTTCCATTCGTTAATCCAGGAGAAGCGATGCCGCCGCCGCTCTGTCGGCTGGCGAATTGAGGTCACGACGGTCGTCGACTGGAGCCGGTCCAGTGCAGCTTTGAGGCGGTCGTAGTCGCGCACGCTGGTGCCGCGGCCGACGAAAGTCAGGATTTCATACGGGGTGGTGGCCATCAGACGCGATGTCTTCAAGCCGGCATCGCGAGCCTCTACGATCTGCGAAGCCGCCCATATCAGAACGTCTGCGTCCCAGATCGTCGCCATTCCGTGCTCTGACACGGCTTCGACACGGATGACGACCGGTCCGGCGCGAAAATCGATCGGGATGATCCGTTTGGATTTTGCCAGCGAGAAGAAAGGATAGGCCATCAGATCTTGCGCATCGCGTGCGGCCAAATCGCCGGGCAATGCACGGAACAGCTCGAGCTGATCGCGCTCCGAACGGTGCCGCCGGCGTATTGAGAATTTGCTTTCTGACATCGCTCAGCGCCGCTCCTTGCCTGCATAAGGAACGGGTGCATGCCGTTTTGCAGGCAGCACGGTGCCCGCGCCGGGATCGCTGGTTGACGTCTTGGTGCCGCGGTCGGCCCAAGCCTTGAGGTCATCCAGGGCGTAGACGACCCGACCGCCGATCTTTCGGTAAGCCGGACCGGTACCGTAGGTCCGGTGCTTTTCTAGGGTACGGCCGGAAAGGCTGAGGAATCGGGCCGCCTCGGCCGTGCGCAAGTATCGTGGCGGCAAGCCGGCGTTAGGATCGGGCATCTGAAGAGCTCCGGGATCGTCTGGAGCGCCAGCGAGGTCGGCGGCGCATCGACGGGCACAATGGCGGAGTAGAGCCTCGAAGGGGGATGCCGAAGATCAGGGGTCGTGTTTTCGATACCCCTGAAAGAGCGTCTATTTCTTGCGAGAAGGCGGGCGCAGCAATGCGCGATAGCCGTCGCGCATCAGCGCGAGGCCGCTCTGAACCAGGCGAATGGTCCGATTGCGCAAATCATGCGTGCGCCAGTCGCGTTCGGCGATGCGTTCAGTACCAAACAGGACTTCCGCTATTTCCCGGTAGGTGCTGCCGTCGATCCGGGCATCAAGCGCACGCAGGGCGAGCCCGAGCCGCCTGCGGCTATGTGTGGAAAGCGAATGCAGCGGCGGCCCTGGGGACCTGCCGTTCAGCGCTCGCCAGAGGCGCCTTCCGGCGTCCGCACGGAATTCAAAATCGCGGTCGAGCGGAAGTTCGACAGCGTAGGTGCCGGCAACGACCGGTGCTTCCTTGAACCAAACGCGATGCTCTACCTTGTGCAAAAGGAGCACGGCGTGCCAACCGTCAGGGCCTTGCCGCAGCTGCCCTTCGGTCAAGTCTCCGATATCTAGTGTGCCGCGCGATTGCCCGACCGCGAGCGAAACCGGCCGCACAGGAACGACCGTCGGCAGAACCTCCGGCGCCCAGAAGATGGTTTGCTCGAGGTAGGATCGGCTAGGGTCAGCGGCGAAAACACAAGCCCCAACGCTGGCGGAAGTCCGGGCTTACGTTTGGAATCGTTTTCGCGGTACTCCGATGATCAGCTTGAAAGTTGGGATTACGCCGCAGGCATTCCCAGGCTAATCCTGTGATGTCCGCCTCTTCAACTCGATCGTAGGCACTTGGTGATCTCCAATCGAACTTTGACATTCGTGTCCCCTTCGCACTGCAAGATTGAAGTGCGATAAACCGGACCAGCAATAGTTGAGGAAGTCCCTGATCCTGCATCGCGTGATGCATCAGATCGAACCCGAAATCACGAGAGCAAGTTTTTCTACAAAAGGGTTTCAAAGATTCGGATTTGACGCGCCGCCTCGCAGCAAATGACGATATCCATGCTCCGTCATCCATTTCGCGCGGGCCAAATGGGTATCGAACGCGCGCCTTGCGCGATCGTGCTCGAGCTCTGGATCGATCTTTAGCACCAGCTGAGCCACCTCGCGCCAGTCGGCCCCCTCCGCGTCCGCATCGAGCATTCGCAAATACGTAATGATGTGCTCCTCGTCGTACACCGTGAGAACGGTGTCCGTCGGAGCTACGTCCGCTACGAAGGGATCTGACGGTGGTTGTTTCATGCGAGCGCCACAGAGCGAATGATTCTAACTCCTTGCAGACCGTTGTTGTTCGAAGGACTTACTTTAGCCCTATTTTGATCAGCTCGGCCAGTCCGATCTGGCAATGCATCCCCATCGGGGTCGATGAAAGTCGGTCCACCTCCGCGCATTTGAATAGCACGTCTTGTGACGAATAGGAACGATCGTTCCTAGAACGATCGTTCCGGCTCAGGTTCCCATATCGCTATGGATCTCAAGGAGATCATGGCGGTGAACCTGCGTCGGAGACGCCACGATCTAAAAATGACGCAGGAGGAGTTGGCCGAGCGCGCGGGCCTAAGCGCTCGTTACGTCGGCGCGATCGAACGCGGCGATGTAGCGGCGAGCGTTACTGTGCTTGGACAGATTGCCGAAGCATTGGGATCGGAGCCGGGCGACTTGCTCAAACGGGTTGGACGCGGAAGCAAATCGTAGGCCGACGCCAGCCGACGGTTGGAGTGCTCCGCTGGTAACTGGGCAGTGGATGCTCGGCTTCACCGACAGAAATCGCGCTTCCCGCATTCGAGTTCTAGCATCATGCTTGGGCCAAGCGTGAACCAAACAGAAGCCCCGCCCGGAGAACCCGGGCGGGGCGGAGCGAGCTTTACTCGCCGTTCTTCCGCGGCCGCGACCACAGCAGTGTGTAGCCTTCACCACCCTCGTCATCGAACAGGTTCGCGTAGATCGGTGCGTTGAACGACGGGTCGTCGAGTTTGAGCGAGAGGTAGTCGCGACCTTCCTCGGAGCGTTTCGACCAAGCTGCGCCGATTTCGGCCCGGCCCACGAAGATGCGGTGGCTGGGCGCGTTCTCGTTGGAGGAGCGGTTCTGCTCGGCGACGATGCGGACGCCCTTGGCCTGCAGGCTCAGCGTGACGATCTCGCCCTGGAAATCGTTGCCGACCTTCTTGAAAGAACCGATGGTAGCCATGTCACTTCTCCTGTTTGTGTTTCGAGCCCGCGACCACCGCGGCCTCGATGGCGATCTACAGGCCGAGGACGATCGGCGACGCACCCGCTTGCGGGCCGGAGCGCAGCGGAGGACGCTGTCGTAGAGACTTTCTTGCCTCGCGAGGAATGGGCGTAGCCCAGGGGAAGAAAGTCTCAAGCGACGGCGTTGCGGCTCAGACGATCGAGGCGGAGCCGGTCTTCGGCCAGATCGAGCCATCAAAGAGGCCACGCGCGTCTGCGTGCTGAACCACAATCTCGGGAGAAGACTTGGCTAGTCTCGGTTTCAATGCGCAAGAGGTCGGAATGTTCAGGGGTAAAGAAAGAAACAACGTGCAGGAAACGGCGCTACTGTCAGCCGACAAATAGCTCCGTGCGAAGGACGTCACCATCGCATCTGTATTGACAGAGCCGAGATAACGCAGCCTGCTACAAGTCATGTCCGAAGGGACGCGACCACTTTTCGCTCAAGTTCGACCATCCCTCCTTCAACGCGCCGGCCTACCCGAATTTGGTCGAGGAGGCAGGTGGCGAGGGACTATCCGTCGCGTGTTGCGGCCGAAAGAACTGGCTGAGGCGCACTCTGCGCGCCCCTGCCCTGCTCCAACGGGCGGGGCTCCGCGAAGACGGTCAACTTCGTCCACGCCGTGCTGCCGATGAATGCCGCGCCGAGGCAAGCGGAGACCTCACACCAAGCGGGCGATGGCATCCCGAGTTGCGACATCGTGAAGAGCACATGATAGCCAGCAATCGCGGCTGGGATGGCAAAAGCCGCCGCTATGGCTGCACGCAGGATCGGAAACCGTGTCATTGCAAGCGCGGTTCGACCGGCCGCGAGTGCCAACACGCCGGCGGCAATGGCAACAAGCGGCGCACCGAGGATGCCGGCGCCACTATGGAACGCGATCATGCCGGTGCTCACTGCGACAAAAAACGGCAACGCGTATACGGCTAGCGTGAAGATCAGCCAGCAGAACAAGCCAATGCCAACGGCGTTGAGGGCAAGTCCAAGCGCGAGCATGGTGGTGGCTCCATATGCAAAGATGTAACGGTCGCGCCTTCCACCACCACCGCGGCGCAATTTTGGACATAAAGTCGAAACGAGGCGGAGTTGCGGCGATGCAACTCCACCCGGTGGTTCAGGTAGTAAAGACGGCGCTTACGCGCCGTCACCGAACTTCCAGACGGGAATGCCGAGACGTCTTGCCTTGTCGGCGAGGTTGTCCTGGATTCCCGTGCCCGGGAAATGCATGACGCCAATTGGTAGGAGTTCGAGCATGGCGTCATTGCGCTTGAACGGTGCCGCGTTGGCATGCTTCGTCCAGTCCGGTTTGAAAGCGATCTGTGGCACCTTGCGGTTAGTGGCCCATTTGGAGGCGATCAGTTCGGCGCCTTTCGGCGAGCCGCCGTGGATCAGGACCATGTCGGGATGCTTGGCGTGAACCTTGTCGAGACGATCCCAGATCAAGCGGTGGTCGTTGCAGTCGAAGCCGCCGGTCAGTGCGACCTTCGGTCCGGGAGGCAACATGACCTCGGTTTCGGCGCGGCGCTTGGCTGCGATGAAGTCGCGGGAGTCGATCATTGCCGCGGTGAGCGTGCGATGGTTGACCAGTGATCCCGATCGAGGGCGCCAGGAAGAGCCGGTGTGGACCTCAAAGAGTTCGACGGCCTGATCGCGGAAGAGCTCCAGGCAGTTGCGGCGTTCGATCAGCGTGATGCCTTCTGCCGTCAGGCGCTCGAGCTCGACCGATCGTACTTCCGAGCCGTTCTGCTCGCGCTGGCTCTTGCGTTGGGCCTGCTCGTTGTCATCGAGCTGCCGTCCGATGCGATCTGTGGCACGATGGAAGAGGTTGACCGTCGACCACAGCAGATCCGGAAGGTCGGGCTCGAGCCGCGTGTCGCCCAGGGTAGCGACCAGGGCGTCGAAAATATCGGCGACGGCACCGGCGATCATCTTGCCCTCTGGCAGGGGTCTCGGATCGGGCTGGTCGTCGAATGGACGGTAGCCAAAGAGCTGCAATTCGTTGAGGACGAGGTCGGACGGAGATGGCGTGTGCTGTTCGGTGTCGTCATGGTCGCTCATCGGGAGAGGTCCTTTGCCGGATTGGCCGCGCCCATCGCGGCCTTCGTGGCGATCACTCAGACGGCGAGCGGAACGGGCCAGAACCCGAAAGCGCAGCGGAGGGCCGAAGCGCCAGCGGAGGATGGCGGAGGCCGGCTATTTTGCTTCGCGATGCAAAGGCCCGCAGGGCCGGCGGAAAATAGCCGGTCGTAGCCATTGGCGGCCGGGGCCGCTTGCCGTCCGATCGCCCTCTAGAAGGCCGAGGTCGCGTCCTCTCCGGCATTGGGCCGCCGCGCGACCGAGCTGTCGACGTTGATGGGACGCCAAGCGCGCCTATACGACGGTGGCCGACAATAGAAGAAAGCGGGAGACGTCTTCCGGTACGAGTTGCAGCCGCAATGCCGCTCGTAGGGCGTCGAGACCGAAGATGTGCAGATCCTCGTTGAAATCGCCCAGCCGAGGTGACAAGGGGATTGCTTCGATGCCGGCCGCTTGTGCGCGGTTCAACAGAGTGGCTTGCACCATGTCTCCAGCGGCGTCAGCGTCCCGCGCGATATAGAGCCGACGCAAGCTTGACGACAGCAGCATGGCTGCGAGGTGATTGGCCGACAGCGCTGCGGCCATCGGCAATGTTGGCAGCGCACAACGCAGCGAGAGCATGGTTTCGATGCCTTCGCCGGCCACAAGCACGTCGTCGTCCGGCGCACCGAAGCAAACCGCATTGCCGAGCAGATCGCCCATGGCGCGTCGCGGCGTGTCGATCGGCGCCTTGCCGAGTCGAATGCGATCAAAGCCGTCTGGATCGAGCCACGTGCGATGCACACCAGTGATTCTGCCATCGAGATCTGTGACGCAAGCGATCATCGCCGGCCAGGTCTCGGTGGGTACGTGCTCATCGGAGCGATAGTAGCAGCGCGGATGGAAGCGGACGCTGCCACCATGGTGCACGCGAGCTATTCCGCGGCGTCGCAGATAGGTCTCCACCATGGTGCCTTCGATCGGGCCTGAGATTGCAAAGAGCCGCCTTGCGGCCTCTCGTGATCCCGCCGGGACGGAGCGCACTGGGGGCAGTCGTGGTACGGGTTCCGATTCAGTGCGGGGCAGCTTGAGAAACCGCCTCGCCTCTTCAGCAACTTCGCGGAAGTCACGGAGCCCAAGGCTATGCCGAATGATGTCCAGGAGATCGCCATGCTCACCGGTCGCGGCGTCGGTCCACTTACCCGCGCTCCCCTTGGTGGAGTCCTGGAGCCGCACGAACATCGAGCGGCCCGGCGTATTGTAGACATCACCAACCAGCCAATACCGCCCTTCGCGCTTTCCATTGGAAAGGTAACGACGGCACACCGCCTCGGCCTCGCGCGCGAGGCGATGCGCCAGTTCGGAGGCATCGCGGCGCATCACGCAGCCTCCCGTTCGACGATGCGCTCGATTGGATAGTGCTCGAGCACCTTTGCCAGGACCTCGATGCCGGCCTCATCCGTAGGCACGAACATGCGCAGCTTCCAGGAGATGATCTCGCTGAAGAGGCCATACGTCCTGAGGCGATCGCGCATCGTGTCGTTGCATCCGGACAGCTCGATCCGGTGTCTGCCCATGACGCGGACGCGGCGAAGCTGGAGGCCTTCGGCCAGGTCGAGAACAGTTCGCCCCTCCATCAGAGCGGCAAAGGCTGCGTCGGACGCCAGCTTGGGCGCGTCGGCCGCAAGGACGTTCGCCACCCAACTGGCCGAAACCTTGCGGCCGATGACTCTTTCTCCAGCATCGGTCTGAAGCCGGTAGACCCGCGTCGACTCGTCCGGCAGCCGCTTCCAGATCGGCAGCAGCAAGCCGGCGACGACATGGATTGTGCTTTCCGAGAATTCGGGCAGGTCATGGAGCTCGGCCTGCCAGGCCGCGCCGAAGCGGCCGCGATCGGCTTCGGCCCAATGGCTTTCCGCCATTGCGCTTAGGGGAACGCTGTGCTGCTCCATCGGCCGGATCAGCCGCACGCGCCGTTCGATCTCACCGTCATCGAGCATGAAGCTCGGCGCAGGCACCTGAACGGCGGCCCGGCCCGAGCGCTCGTTGACGAGCGGCACGGCGCACGAATCCGAGAGCCGATCGAACGCCTCCCGCAGCGTTACGGGACGATTACGCTGCCGTTCGGTGATGGACAGCAGCCGTGTCTCGGTGCCAGTCCCGGGATGGGTATAGATCACGCGTCGGTCGGCGATGATGAAGCTCTCCGCGAGCAGCGTCTCCAGGCCGGCATCGTAGGCGCCGGACGCAATCGCGCCTTCGATGCGAGCGGAGAGCAGTTGCTCGAACGTGGCGAACAACACGTTTTGCAGGTCGATGGTCAACGCCAGCAGCCTGTTCAAGAATGTCGTGACCGGCGGCAGTTCATCCTTGATGCCGTTGGCATCCATCAGCTTCAGACCGGTCGCGTCCTCGAACGCCTGGAGCGAGCAGCCTTCAACCTTGCCGCGGACGAGAAGCAGATATAGTTGGCGCAGTGCGTCACGGCCGTAATGGCTTTCGAGGTTGTCCTCGGGGCGGAACAGGCCCTGCCCTCCGGTCTGGCGCTGACCTCGGGTGATGGCGCCCAGCGTGTCGAGCCGGCGAGCAATGGTGCTGAGAAAGCGCTTCTCCGCCTTCACATCTGTCGCAATGGGGCGAAACAGCGGCGGCTGCGCCTGGTTGGTACGATTCGTGCGACCCAAGCCCTGGATGGCGGCGTCGGCTTTCCAGCCCGGCTCGAGCAGGTAATGAACACGCAGCCTGCGATTCCGAGCCGACAGTTCGGCATGGTAGCTTCTGCCCGTGCCGCCGGCGTCGCTGAAGATGAGGATGCGCTTGGCGTCGTCCATGAAGGCCGCGGTCTCGGCGAGATTGGCTGAGGCCGCGCGGTTCTCGACGATCAGCCGATCCCGTTTACGAACGACGCGGCGAGAACGTCCCGTGACCTCAGCGACCATGTCCGTGCCGAACCGCTGGACGATCTGGTCGAGCGCACCCGGTACGGGCGGAAGCGAGGCGAGCTTTTCGATCAGGCGGTCGCGGCGCTTGGCGGCTTCCCGGCTCTCGACCGGCTGACCGTCGCGATAGACGGGCCGGGAAGAGAGATTACCCTCTGAGTCGGTGAAGGGCTCATAGAGCTGGACCGGGAAGGAATGGGCGAGGTAATCGAGGACATACTCCCGCGGGGTGATGTCGACCTGAACGTCGCTCCACTCTTCGGTCGGAATCTCCGCCAGCCGGCGCTCCATCAGCGCTTCGCCGGTCGAGACGATCTGGATGACGGCCGCATGGCCGGCATCAAGATCGCGCTCGATCGAGCGGATCAACGAAGGCGTCTTCATCGAGGTGAGCAGATGGCCGAAGAAGCGCTGCTTGGCGCTTTCGAAGGCAGATCGCGCCGCGGACTTAGCCTGCGCGTTCAGAGTGCCGGTCTCGCCGGTGATGTTGGCGGCGCGCATCGCCGCGTCGAGATTGTTATGGATGATGCTGAATGCGCCGGCATAGGCATCGTAGATGCGAACCTGCTCGGGCGTAAGCTGGTGTTCGAGCAGTTCGTATTCGACACCCTCATAAGATAGCGAACGCGCGGCATAAAGGCCGAGCGCCTTGAGGTCGCGCGCCAAAACCTCCATGGCGGCGACACCGCCCTCCTCGATCGCCTCGACAAACTCGGCCCGCGTCGCGAATGGGAAGTCGTCACCGCCCCACACTCCGAGACGCTGAGCGTAGGCGAGATTATGAACCGTAGTCGCACCGGTGGCCGAGACGTAGACGACGCGGGCATTCGGCAAAGCATGCTGCAGCCTCAGGCCCGCGCGGCCCTGCTGAGAGGCCGCCCCCGGACGATTGCAAGCAATCGCCTTGAGGTCACCCCGCTCGCCCTTGCCACCAAGCGCGTTCTGCATGGCGTGGCTCTCGTCGAAGACGATCACTCCGTCGAAGTCGGAGCCCAACCATTCAACGATCTGACGCGCGCGCGAAAGCTTTTCTCCACGCTCGTCGGTGCGCAGCGTAGCGTAGGTGGTAAATAGGACGCCTTCCGCAAGCCGGATCGGCGTGCCCTGCCGGAAGCGGGAAAGCGGCGTCACGAGCAGCCGCTCCACCCCAAGTGCCGACCAATCGCGCTGCGCATCCTCGATCAGCTTATCGGATTTGCTAATCCAGACCGCACGACGCCGGCCCTTCAGCCAGTTGTCGATCAGGATACCGGCGACCTGCCGGCCCTTGCCCGCGCCGGTGCCATCGCCCAGGAACCAACCGCGGCGAAAACGAACCGCATTCTCAGCGTCATCACGCGCGGCCGCCACGACGTCAAAGGTGGCATCGACCGTCCAGGAACCTGCGAGAAACTCCGAATGGGCTTCGCCAGCGTAGATGACGCTCTCGAGCTGCGCGTCCGAGAGGATGCCATCCGTTATGACATTGGCCGGCAGATGCGGCCGATAGGATGGCTTTGGCGGCGCGACCGACGCCATTGCAGCCGACTGCACGAGCCTTGTGGGATGGGCCTGCGCGCCGGGAATGCGGATCGACTGAAGTGTGTAGGCTTCATAGAGCGCATCGGTGATGGTACTGGCATCAGTGGGCATCCAGTCGATGGGCTCATAGATGACTTCCGTCGCCACGAGATCGGATGCTGGCGCCGCGGTCGCCGGTTGGCGCTTTGCGACGTAGGCGCGGACGGTCCGCGGCGTGGACGGGCTGGCAATTGCTGGCACGACCGCAATCGGCTTGCCAGCAAGTGGACGACGTGCTGGCACGTCCCGGATGACCCAGCCGAGCAAAGTCGGCAGGTCTCGCGCGATGCCAGCGGATGCCGGCAACAACGCGATATCGCCCGCCGGCACCCGATCGATAACGGTCAGGCGGGTGTCGGTGGTGGTACCGTGCTTGGCATAGACGGCGCCGTCAATCGCCGCCGAGAACACGACCTGTCCCTGATCCTGAAGCCGCTTGAAGGAGTCGGTCCACACAGGGTTGTCGGGGGCGACGTTCGCGCCGGTGATGGCGACCAGGCGCCCGCCTGCTGGAAGACGGGCCAACGCCGAGCCGACGTGCTGTAATGCCGCATCTGCCATCGCGCGATCGACGTGGACTGCGGCCGAGAACGGCGGGTTCATCAGCACGACGCTCGGCACGGTACGCGCATCGAGGTGGTCGTTGATGTGTGCGGCGTCAAACCGCGTGGTGGAGATGGCAGGAAAGATCTGCCCGAGAATGCCGGCGCGGCTCTCGGCGAACTCATTGAGGACGAGGGAGGCGCCAGCCAGTTCCGCGAGAACGGCCAGATGGCCGGTACCGGCCGACGGCTCCAGCACGACATCGGCTGGCGTGATCGCGGCGGCCACGCTCGCGACATACGCCAATCCGATCGGCGTCGAGAACTGCTGGAGCGATTCGCTTTCCTCGGACCGGCGTGTCTGGGTCGGAAGGAGGCTTGCGATCCGCATCAGCATCGACAGCATGTCGGCTGGCGACGCCGCCTTGGCGCGCATGGCGGCGCCATGCCGCCGCAGGAACAGGACGGTCGCCGCCTCGCAGGCGTCGTAAGCGGTCTTCCAGTTCCAGGCGCCGGTCGCATCGGAGGTGCCGAACGCTGCCTGCATGGCGTGGCGCAGAACGGCGGCATCGATGCGACGTCCCTGTTCGAGATCGGTCAAAAGCTGTCGCGCAGCCCTGACGACTGCGGATGCGACAACGGCGGTGGCACGCATCGAGAGCGGCGCGGCGCTGGCGCCGCCGACGAGAGGTTCGGTCATGGCAGGATGTCTTTCGGAGAGCGGGAAAAGGCCGAACCGCCCGGCGCTCTCCTGACACCGCCGCGGTTCAAACCCTTCCCGGCCCACCTCTCCCTCTGGATCTCACCCAGAAGAAAGGGCCCGGCGACCAGCGCCAGACCCTTTGAGCGAACTATCCCAATCGGCGATCACTTGTTGGAACCGTGCTCGACGGACGAGGTGTCAAAGCCGCCAGGTCGCAACGATTTCTTGTTCCCGGCGGTGATAATCGAGCATCTCGCGGTAGAACCGCTTGCGCGCTATGCGACACCGGGGGTCGCGAAGCGCTTGCCGAGTGAGCTTGCGCGCTGCCGCGCGAACCACCGCACGCCAACTATCATGCACGGTGATATTCAGGCGCAAATACGTGCCGTACATAGTCAAGCTCCTTCTGCAGTCGAAGAAACCGGCGGCTCGGGCTCGCACGAGATGCGCCGCGTGCGGCTCATCCAGGGTTCGGGACGGATGCACCTCACCCAATCGGCGAAGGACGGGATGTGTCCGAGATCCTCGATAACGTGCTGCTCACCGACCCAGCGCGTCGGAATGACGCGGCCGGACGACAATGTGATGGTCGGACAAAAGATGGTCTCGGCCATGAAGATGCCCTCGGCGTGATGGCGGAGCGCGCGGTGCCGAAAATCCGCCGTGATCTGCTTGCTCGCATCGAACCAGTTATGGATCGGCAGATAGTCATCGACTGCCCCGCCCCACTTCTTCACCGAGGAGAGCGAATGATGATAGGGATGCGCCATTGCTTCCTCCCTCAGAACACATGCTGGGTGTATTCGGAGGTTTCGATCCGCTCATTGAAGTTGAGCGTGATCGTTCGCTCGGCGACGTCGAACAGAAAGTCACCGTAGGCGCCCTGGTTATTCTCCCATCCGGAGTAGGTCTGCTCGAGGAGGTCGTAGACAAGCTTCTCGATCGCGTCCTTCACGGAGAGGGTTTGCCGCGTGACAATCTGGTTGCCGCATTCGACCCGCGCAATCTCGACATGGATGCTCTGGAGATCCGTGTCACCGCCCTCTCCGTCCGCGACAGCGCCGTCGATTTGCCCCTCATCGGCATAGCCGTTGAATGTGACCTCCGCGGTGTCGATGCGCGCACTGGCGAGCGCGTCGAACAACGCTGTCTTGTTCTCGGAGAGAGTGGACTTGCATAGTCTGATAAATTCCTGGTCCCGCAGGGCCAGGAGGCAGAATCGAAACCCGAGCCGGGTGTTGAAGTATCGTCAGTCATGATGGTGCTCCCAAGACGATGAAGCCCGGCGCGAGGGCCGGGCCGAGAGATGAAGGGGAAGTGGTAAAGAACTGCGGGGCGGCGGATGCCGCCCCGCAGCGATGGCCTATTCGGCCGCGACGGCGTGCGGCTGCTCGCTCTCGTCGCCGTCGGTCGATGCCTCGTCACCGCCGGAGAGGAATTCGGGAAGCGGCTCGGACGGCGCGTCAGAGCTGTCCGAAGGCGAAGCCACGGCGGCGACGCGCAGCGGCTCGGGGAGCCAGCCGGCGCCCTCGAGCAGGCGTTCGGCTTCCTTCGCCATCTCCGATTTCTTGAGATGGTCGATGAGCTGAGCCGAGGATTCGCCCCTCGCCTCGCGGATCGCATCGAGGATACGGCCCTTGGTGACACGGCCGAGATAGTTGTCGACCGTCGGACGCCAGCCGGCCTCCACCATGTCGAGACCAACTGCACGGGCGAGCCGATCAGCCTGATCGAGACGGCGCTGCAGCCCATGGCTGGTAATGCCGGGCCCGCCATGGCGATCGACCTTCTCGAACAGGGCATTCACGCCGAAGGAAACACAATGGGCGAGCAAAGCCAGCCGGCTGGCATCGTCGAGCGCAACCAGCCAATCCCACAGGGCAGCCTCGTCGGTCGGCATGTCGGCTCTCCAGCCCTCATGCCGAGTGGCGATCGATCTGGCGGACGCGCTTTCCTTCAATTCGGGCGCCTGGATGGAAAGCTGCACATGACGCACGCCGGCCTCGATACAGCATGGACCGCAAGTCCGATGGAAGGCGTCGAGGCAGAGCTTGTGCAAGAGCGCCGTCATCGCGACCTGCGGTTGGGCCGCAACCGCGTCCTGCAGCGCCAGCGTCCGGTGCGCGGTGAGCTCGATGACGAGCCGGTCGGGCAAGGGCCGGATGGCATCATCCTCTTCCTCATCCGGCGGTACCTGCCCGGCCATGGTAATCACACTGCCCTGGACCGGAGCTGTGGGTTGAGCACCATCGTCGGAGCCAGGCGTTGCGGGGCCGGATTCAGGATCGGGCTCGACTACTGCCGCAGCGAACGCCGCTTCGTCCTCGCCGCGGACATAGCCGCGCGCGACCTGTACCGTCCCATCGGTATCGATGCTGACGAAGGCGCCGGCGTGCGGAATGGCGGCCGCGTCGAAAATATGCGGCCAGTCCTCGAAGGCCGCGAGGGCCTGCTCGAGTTCGCCGAGGCGCGTGTCCGCCTCATCCGGTATTTCGTCAGCATCCTCGTATTTCTCCTGGAGCGCCGTATACTCGGCTTGGAGCGCATCGAGGCTTGCTTGTTCCTCAACGGTGAGATCGGCCGGTTCGCTTTCGAGCCGGCGCAGCCCGTGATCGTAACCGTAGGGGAAGCTCGGGGCGACCTCGATCCACTTCCAACCTTCGGCAGCGATCTTCTCGGCTTCGGTGCGGAGCCTCTCGGCGACAAGACGCTCGAGCAGGGCGATGTCCTCGAGCCAGCCGCCGCCGTCTTCCTCGAAGAGATCGCGCAGCACATTGCCGCCGGCCGCCTCGTAGGCGGCGACGCCGACGAAACGGGCGCGCTTGTCGGAGGCCTTTACCGCGCGCTCGGTCAGAACGCGCCTGATCTGATACGGCTCGTCATAGCCCGACCGGTTGACGTTCTCCCAGACCTGCTCTTGCCGCGCGTGATCGTCCGTGACGGAGAACGCCATCAACTGCTCGAGCGACATGCCATCGTCGGCATAGACGTCGAGCAGTTTTGGAGAAACGGCCGCAAGCCGAAGGCGCTGCTTCACGACACCGACGGATACGAAGAAGATGGCCGCGATCTCCTCCTCGGATTTGCGTTGTTCGCGCAGGGTCTGGAACGCGCGGAACTGGTCGAGAGGATGAAGCGCGACGCGATGGACGTTTTCGGCAAGCGAGTCCTCTTCCGCCGAAATCTCACCGCCGGCATCAGCGACGATGCAGGGGATCGGCGCGGTCTTCGCGAGACGCTTCTGCTTGATCAGGAGCTCAAGCGCGCGATAGCGGCGACCGCCGGCTGGCACCTCGAACATGTCGGTCTCCTGGCCGTCGGCATCGAGGACTGGCCGGACATTCAGGCTTTGCAGGAGGGACCGACGTGCGATGTCTTCGGCAAGATCTTCGATCGAGATACCCGCCTTGATGCGGCGGACATTGGATTGGGACAGCACGAGTTTGTTGAAGGGAATGTCGCGCGACAGCGACAGCTTGATCTTCTGAACGGCTTTTGCCATGTCAGTTTCTCCAGAACGGCCGGCCGAAAGCCTCTCTCTCGGCCTCCAAGCCGTTCACGGAGCGAAGCGCCGCCCTCTTGCTCTCAGAGGACGGCGCCACGAAGGAGACGAAACGGAAAAACGCGGAAGAAGCAAAGCCGAGGACACGGGAAGTTCGCATGCCCGGCTTCGTGGTAATCAGGCGACGCGATCCAAGAGCTTCTTCGCCTTCGTCTCCATGTCCAGGCGTGCGTCTTGGTGAGACTTGTCGCGGGCGACGGCGGTGATGCCCTGCACGAAATCGAAGATGCTTTCAGGCGGGCGGCCTTCCTCCGCCAGCACTGCATCGATCACCTTGCCTGTCTCGGCCTTCGAGAAGCCGCGGCGACGCAGGAACTCGGTGCGATCGTCGTCGTTACGCGCCACGATTCGCTCGCGGGCGGCTTTGATGCCATTGACGAAGGGCATGGGTGAGGAGTTGGCGAAGTTCAGCAGCGCCGGGGCCGCTTCATGGGCGAAACGATTTGCGGCGTATTTGGAGTGGCGAATAGTGATCTCCTCGAAATCCTCCACGCCCCACAGATTGCGGTTTTGGCAGACTGCACGGAGATAGAAGCTCGCCATGCCGAGCGTCTTCGCCCCAACCTCCGAATTCCAGCAATAGAAGCCTCGGAAAAAGAGGTCGGGCGAGCCGTCACGGAGACGACCGGCTTCGATCGGGTTCAGGTCGTCAACCAGGAAAAGGAAAACGTCCCTGTCCGATGCATAGAGGGTCGTCGTGTCCTTGGAGATGTCGACACGAGGATTGTAGGTCCCGGTCGACCAGTTGAGCACACCCGGCACCTTCCACCGCGTATCGCCAGTTCCATTGCCGGCGATGCGCTGGACGGCCTCGACTAACTCGTGGTCGAAAATTCTGCCGTAGTCTGGGCTCGTGACGGCGCGAAGCTCGACTCGGCCATCGTCAGTTTCGAGCGTCTTGATCTGTTCGGCCCGATTGGCGGTCAGGCCATATTGCAGGTTGATCCCTGCGAGTGCCGCGGGAAGTTGCCGCAGGTAAGCGGCCGGCGCGCCAACCTGGCTTGCAAGCTGGCCGAAGCTCCAGTGGGTCGGCGCGACTGGCCTGTCCGAGCCGGGCAACATCAGCGCCAAGCGCTCCGGGTCCTCGCGGCTTGCCTCCACATGGATGAGCGCGCTTTCCACGACGCGCGTCCGGCTGCGGTCCGTGCGATCACGTACCGTGCGGGCCAGTTCGTTGAGCGACAGATAACGCTGATCCGCCGGACGGGAAAACCACTCCGAGGACACCCGACCGACGCGCTCTCCGCGACTCACATCCACTCTGTAACCGCCGTCGGCGTCGCGGCGGGCATCAAGAACCTGCGTATTCATGGGAGCAATCTCCATGACGGGCGCCGGAAGACTCTCCTCCGGTCCTCAACCCGTCACGGCAAGCGCCGCCCCACTCTTCCTCTCTCCTGCATCGTCTATCGCCGACGCCGACGAAATTCCGCTCCCGCCGCATCTTCCGTCAGGGATGGAAGCCCGAAGGGTGAAAACCCGGCTCAAGCCGGGTTTTAGCGTCAGCCGACAGCCCGGTCCCGCAGGGAGACGGCAAACCACTGGGCTGCCGATCAGCAAAGTCTGACGATGAACCTATTGCGCTTTTCTCAAGCCATACGATTCTGCGTGCCCACGAGCATCCGCATGTGGATTTCAGCAACAGGTATCGTCACAGCGGTTGCCCCTCCAAGCCGATGCCAGACTCAGGTCAGCTCGACGTCCTCGCGCGTCTGCGTCTGCGCGTCATAGATTCTGATTCTGAGCATGGGAAAACGCTTTTTCAGTTCTTCCGCGCCCATCTTGGCTCCGTCCCTGGTCGCAAATTCGGCCTTGAGTCGACCATCAACTTCCAGCGCATAACCTGACGCCGGTAATTCACGGGCAGCAGCAACCATCTCATTCCCTTTGCGCAGTGAGGAGGTGATGGCAACTGCTTAGCGCGAGTCGCACAAATCGCACCAGCTCACTCCGATGTTGATTTGGCCCTCTTAACTCTTGAAACTCCGATTCGCTGCATGAAGGCGCATTCAGGGATGTGCGTTCGCATCATCCGAGCAGTTGGAAGGGGTGCCGCCCGCCCTGATGCACACGCGGAACAACCATGGGGCCACGTAGCTGCCTGCCCACATGCCGCGGCCCGCACGATCGGCATCGCGCTCGGCAGCGGCATACCTCCCTTTCGAATATTGCGGCCAATCCAGCGCGAGATCATTGCGAACAAGCCATTCCCCGAGATCGGTGCCGCCAACCGAACAGGTCGCTACACTCCGTCCGTATTGATCCTCGGATACGCGTGTACAATTGACCGGCCGCCGTGCGATGAAGGTGTCGAGATCATTGGCTGCGTTCGCGCCGCAGCGATACAGGTTGCTGTCCGAATCTCGGCATAGCTGGCTGCTCTCAGGGGCATCGACTCCCCAGAGCCGGATGCGCGTCCCATGAATTTCCAGCGTGTCGCCGTCAATGACGCTGGCCTGCCCCACGAATTCGTCGGCCACCACCGCGCTCGACAGCAGCAGGAGCATCGATACAAGGACTCGGCGTTTGCTCATGATGTTCGCTACCATCGATTAGCGTAGATCGCGGAGATTGGATTTCGGCCAGTTCTTAGGCGGCTTCAATGCAGGCAGGTTCACTGGCCGCTCGGGATAGTGAAACTCCGTGCCGCGCAGCCAGCGCCCCTCGAACCGCTCCCAGAACAGGATGGCATCCATCTGCCAGGTAAACTCGTAGACTCTCCAAACGCCGTCATTCTCAATCACCTCGCCGGTCGCATTGAGCGGCAGGCTGTTCAACCTGCAGAGCGCGTAGATTTCATCCCAGTGCTCGCGGATGTAACGGTCT
The DNA here is from genome assembly GCA_964423245.1 of uncultured Bradyrhizobium sp. Classification (GTDB taxonomy): domain Bacteria; phylum Pseudomonadota; class Alphaproteobacteria; order Rhizobiales; family Xanthobacteraceae; genus Bradyrhizobium. The sequence continues at coordinate 160,776 of CAYREH010000004.1, forward strand.
TCGAGCGCGACGTGGTATGGCCGGTCTTCGCGCCAGCGCGGTCCGCCGCCCCGCGGATAGAAGCCCTGGCGCGGCATCATGAATTCGGGAATGCGTGCGATCGCCTTACCGATGCGGCGGGCCTCATCGGCGGATAGCTTGCTGACGCCGAAGCTGTAGCGCTGCGCGTCATCACGGCAATAGAGCCATGCCAAGGTCACGCCGTTGGCGTCCTTGACCACGTAGCACTCCGAATTTTCCCGGATCAGCGTCCAGGGCGGCTTGAAACGGCGGCTTGACTCCATGAGAACAAAATAGGAACATACGCCATCGACGGTCAACCTGGAACAGAGCCATGTTCTCGGTCTCTCAGCCGAACGAACAGGACGATGGTCTTGAAGCCGCCGTTGACCAGGCAATCGCCGTCTGCGACGGCGATCCGCGTGCGGCTGTTCGCGCGCTAATCATTGCGAACAATCTCTTGGAATCGGAGATAGCGGAGTTGAGGAAGGCCGTATCGCATGCTTACACACGCGGACGCTTTCGGACCTACACAGGATAGAGTCAGAGTGTGGTGACGCAGCGATGAAACATCAGGACAGGCTTTCCTTCATCACGGACGATCAGGCCGAGCAGATGGGAGCCGACATGGCGATCCAGTTCATGCTCGCGACACTGTTTCAGCTCCTGTCGGAAATGGCGGATGACCCGCGTGGCTTCCGTATGGATGTACATAGGGAACTTACCGATCTCGTGGCGAGCTATAAGCTGCCACCGATGCCAGGGGATACTGAGCGAAAGGTTCGAGCTGCCGCCTGCAAGATTCTCGACGGCATCATGATGCGATCATTTGAACAGAACGGGGTGAGGAAGTCATCGTGACGGCTGGACATGCAGACCAAGCGATGTTCGGTCACGCAGAGCGCCGCGGCCTGGCAATGTCGTTGTCCGTCGTGAGCGACCGCTGAAATGTGCAATTTATATTCAATCACGACCAACCAGGCGGCGATTGCCGGCCTGTTCAGACGCATGAACCAGTACGTAGGCAACCTGCCGGCGATGCCCGGTGTTTTTCCGGACTATCCGGCACCGGTGGTCCGCAATTTCGGCGATGCTGAAGAGATGGTGTCGATGCGGTGGGGCATGCCGCCGCCACCAAGGACCGGCGGTCCGCCGGTAACTAATATTCGCAACACGTCCTCTCCCCACTGGCGCGGCTGGCTAAAGCCAGAGAACCGCTGCCTTGTGCCGGCGAACAGCTTCGCCGAGTACGCGCCCGAAATGAACCCGGAGACCAAGAAGAAAGACGTCGTCTGGTTTGCGCTCGACGACAGCCGACCGCTGTTCATGTTCGCCGGCATCTGGACCGAGTTCAAGGGCGATCGCGGCACGAAGTCGAAGCCGATCCCCGGCCCTCACCTCGTCTATGGTTTCTTAACGACATCACCGAACGCGATCGTCGCGCCGATCCATCCGAAGGCAATGCCGGTGATCCTGACGACCGAGGAGGAACGCGACGTCTGGATGCGCGCTCCGTGGGATGAGGCGAAGGCGCAGCAGCGTCCTTTACCTGACGAGGCGCTAAAGATCGTCCTGCGCGGCGAAGACAAGGAAGACAAGGCGGCGGCGTAGGCCCGTATGCATGGAGCGCCGGAACACAGGGAGCGACAAGGACGCTCTCTACTGGGGTCGCAGCGTGGATGATCTCATTGCGATTTGAGCGAGAATCATCGAGCGTGCAGTTCTAACAGGGGGACGATCGTGCTCGCGTCGACGGCCGCATCATATCTTGAGACGCTCAACCCGGAACAGCGTCGAGCCGTCGAGCACGGGGTCACCGCTGACAGTCATGTCGGAGCTCCCCTGCTGGTCATCGCTGGCGCCGGATCCGGCAAGACGAATACCCTTGCCCACCGTGTTGCCCACCTCATCGTCAGCGGCGCCGACCCGCGTCGGATCTTGCTGATGACGTTCTCGCGGCGCGCTGCATCCGAGATGTCAAGGCGCGTCGAGCGGATCGCTCGTAAGGTGCTTGGCGCTGATGCCGGGATCATGACGGACGCGCTCAGTTGGGCCGGCACGTTCCATGGTATCGGTGCCCGGCTGCTTCGCGAATATGCCGACCAGATCGGCCTCAACCCTGCATTTACCATTCACGATCGTGAGGACTCGGCCGATCTGATGAATCTGGTCAGGCACGAGCGCGGGCTCTCGAAGACCGAAAGCCGCTTTCCTACGAAAGGCACGTGCCTTTCGATCTATTCACGCTGCGTCAACGCCGAGGCCGAGCTGGACCAGGTGCTCGGAGCGTCTTACCTGTGGTGCGCCGGCTGGGCCAATGAACTCAAGGAACTTTTCGCGGCGTACGTCGAGGCCAAGCAGAAGCACAACGTTCTCGATTACGATGATCTCCTGCTCTACTGGGCACAGATGATGTCCGATGCCGGCATCGCCGACGATGTCGGCGGCCGCTTCGATCATGTCCTCGTCGACGAATATCAGGACACGAACCGTCTGCAGTCATCGGTTCTGCTCGCTTTGAAGCCGGGAGGCCGTGGCCTCACCGTGGTCGGCGACGATGCGCAATCGATCTATTCCTTCCGCGCCGCGACTGTCCGTAACATCCTGGACTTCCCCGACCAGTTCAGTCCAATGGCGGAGATCATCACCCTGGACCGCAACTATCGTTCGACGCAGCCGATCCTTTCCGCGGCAAATGGCGTCATCGATCTCGCGAGGGAGCGCTTCACCAAGAACCTGTGGACGGAGCGGACCTCGTCGGAAAAACCTCGCCTCATCGCGGTGCGGGACGAGGCGGACCAGGCGCGGTACATCGTCGAGCGCATTCTCGAAACCCGCGAGGAAGGGGCTCTCCTCAAACAACAGGCGGTGCTTTTCCGTACGTCCTCGCACAGCGGGGCGCTGGAGGTCGAACTCACCCGTCGCAACATCCCGTTCGTGAAGTTCGGCGGTCTGAAGTTTCTCGACGCGGCGCACGTCAAGGACCTGCTCGCACTGCTGCGGTTCGTCGAGAATCCCCGCGATAGGGTCGCTGGGTTCCGCGTGTTGCACCTGTTGCCGGGTATCGGTCCTGCTTCCGCGCAGCGCATCCTCGATCAGACGGCAGAGGCCACCGACCCGCTCGGCGCGCTCTGTACCCTTCCCTCCCCGCCTCGCGCTGGCGACGGTTGGGCCAATTTCGTCGAAACCATCGGAAACCTTCGATATTCGGAATGGCCATCGGGCATGGAGCGTGCCCGCCTCTGGTACGAACCACATCTCGACCGTATCCACGAAGACGCCGAAGTCCGTCGCGCCGACCTCGTTCAACTTGAACAGATAGCCGGCGGATACCTTTCGCGCGAACGCTTCCTCACCGAACTCACCCTGGATCCGCCGGATGCGACGAGCGACCAGGCCGGCGTGCCGTTTTTAGACGAGGACTATCTCATCCTGTCGACCATCCACTCGGCAAAAGGCCAGGAATGGAAGTCGGTGTACGTCCTCAACGTGGTCGACGGCTGCATGCCATCCGACCTGGGAGCCGGCACCTCCGCCGAACTCGAGGAGGAGCGCCGCCTGCTCTACGTCGCGATGACGCGTGCAAAGGACCATCTCCATCTAGTAGTGCCGCAGCGCTTCTTCGCTCACGGTCAACACTCACAGGGTGACCGGCACGTTTATGCATCGCGAACCCGCTTCATTCCCGAGAAACTGCTCGCCCTGTTCGAGCGCACGAATTGGCCGGTTGCATCCCCGGGCGCGGCCGCCCGTGGCCCAACCCAAGGCCCACGAATTGATATCGGCGCTCGCATGCGCGGGATGTGGCGCTAGCCTGTGGCTAAGACCGCGATTGGATGCGGGGTCTTTTCCTTGGACCGTTCGACTCAAAACTCCATGTTATACTGGCGCCATGAGCAAACGGCATGTTGGCAAGATCTGCGTCTACTGCGGCACCGCGCCTGCCGAGACGATGGATCACGTGTTCGCGCGGGAATTTTTCCTGGTGAGCCGCCGCGCGAACCTGCCCAAGGTGCCCACCTGCAGCGCGTGCAACGGCGTCAAGAGCGGCCACGAGCACTATTTGACCACGGTGCTGCCGTTCGCCAGCAACCATCAAGACGCGCCCCTGGTGCTGTCCCAGATGGTGGAGCGGCGCCTGGATAAGAACGCCAAGCTGAAGCGCCAACTGGCAGCCGGTCATCAGCAGGAGCTGACTCTCCAGAATGGCCTTTTCTTGCCGGCCATGACGTTGCCCTTTGACGGCGACCGTGTCGGGGAACTGTTCAAGTTCATCACCCAAGGGCTGCTCTATCACCACTTCAAGGTCATTCTCGATCGGCAAAAGACGGGATCTGGGCGGGCTTCCTCAACCGCCCCGGCGAGGAGATGCACCGGAAGCTCCTCGCGGCGCAGAATGCCCGCGCTCGGGTAAAGGGCGACATCGGCGGCGGCGCCTTCGTCTACGAGGGGGCGCAAGGCGTGGATTCCCCGGAGATGTCGATCTGGATCTTTCACCTGTTCGGCGGCATTCGCGTCAGCGGCGATGCCGCCGAGCCCGACGCCATGACGCGGGTAGTCGGCGGGGTGACCGCCTCGCAACGAGTTCTCCGGCTGCTTGATGATGGCCAAGGCTCCGACTCTCCAACAGCGGCTTAACTGCCATAAGAGAGACGAGCGAGAGCCGCAAAATGCCAATACGCAAGAAGTGGAAGCCAAAATGGAGCGAGCCATGCCCATGCGCCTCCGGGAAGAAGTACAAGGATTGCTGCTGGCGGCGCCTGCCAGACTTTGACATAGGTAAGGCATACACGGCGGCCCTACGGGAAAAGAATTTGGACCGGGCGCTTCTTGCAACACGCGCCGACGTCACGCAGTACACGATATGGCACAAGACAAACACCGCACCAGCGCTGGCGGCAGGCGGCGTCGGACTGCAGCTGCTTCGCATCGACGTGAACGCACTGGGGGCTTACGTTGGCCGCTTGTCCTCACTGTATTTTCACCTTGGGCTTTGGAAAGACTGGCCCGCCGTGCTGGATCGGCTTCGCACCAACATCCAGCATCCTGCCTGGTACAGGAAGATCGCGTATTACCTTTCGTTCTACTACCTCAGTCCCGGCGGTGATCGCGCAAAAGCCCGGCAAGAGCTGGCGAAGGCAGGCCCGATTACGAAAAAGGAAGAGGACCTTGAGCTTCTGCAGCTGTATGTCGATCTTGAATTCGATGATCTGCCATTCGCAGCTCGAATGGAAATATTAGACCGCATCCTCGAACTGGATAACGATCGCGAAAACCAGCTGCAGTATCGGGGAGCCAAAGCCGTTCAATACTTCATGATCGGTGACGCGCAAACCGCCGCGCAACAGTTGGCCGAAGTCATTGGCTTTGTGCGGCAGACCGAAGCGGATGAGCCGCTGGAGGGGTACGAGAAGCACCTATATGGCAGGCTCCTTCAACTGCTCGGCAGCTTGAAGCGTTACAAGTCGACGCTCAAGGAGTCGGCATTGCAATTTCATGCGCTGCTGCTTGAGGATCGCTGGACACAAAGCGGCAGGGCCGCCATCCAACGCGAGTTAGGCGACAGCTACCGATATGCCGATGAGTGGGATCAGGCAGAAATGGCTTATCGTCAGGCAATTGCGCTTGGCGGGTCTCACCTCGATAAGGTCCACGTCGCGGAATGCTTGCTCTATCGCAAGCAAATCGATGCTGCCGCTACCGAGATCGACACCGTAAAGCGAGAGACCCTGCCGCGACATGAGTTCGAGGATTTTGTTTTCGCTTATGCTGCAATCGCGATTTGGTCGGCAAAAACTGACCGCCTGACCGAGGCCAAAACGCTTCTTCGAGCTCTAGGTCCGGCCGAGCCAATCTTCAATGATCGCCGCCTGAACCTGCTGCTCCGGGTGACGGAAACTCTTGCCAGCGGCACCCCGTCTGCTGTGGCGAAAGCAGACAGCACGCCCAAAGGCGGGCTGGCGACAGTTGCCAGTTTCTTTGAGCTAAAGCCGAACATCGCCGGGATTGGGTTCAACTTCAACGCGATGATCGACTATTTCGCCCGAAAGAAAACCAAGGGCGAACCTAATAAGTCCGACTGATGCTGGCCCATCGCGAAAACCGCGATTCCACGACTATCGCCAGCCCATGTATGCTGCAAGACGGCTGAGACTGTCGATCGCCAGCTTGTAATAATCAGCGGACTTGTTCGCAAAACCGGCCTTGAGGATGGCGGCATTGATTTCCGGGACAGCCCAACCCTCGAGTATCTGCCGCCTGGTTTGTCCGTCCCAACCCGCGCGCCCCATGGGGCTCCAGGCGAAATCGCGACCGCCTGTTTTGCTGAGGGTCGCTTGTAAATCCTCCAGCGAGGTCGATAGCGTCAGGTGCGCCAGCGCCGCCAACATCTCAAACTCCTCAAATAACCTGGTGAACTCGCCATTCATGAAAATGAAATCGGTGCACCAGGCGGGCAGAACATCGTGGAGGTGATCGCTGAGCGGCGTCTTCCGCTTCTCTAGGCCTTCCAGGGTCTTCCAGGCGTCAGTGCCACCTCCTTCCCAAGAGCCGAGCAGTAAACGCTTTACAAGGGGTTGAGGCTCGCGTTCATGTGGCACAGTCGTCGCGAACAGCTTAAACAGGTCTCCATATCGGCGGGCCTTCAGCAACCCGATACCATAGGCATAGAAGAGCAACACGGCAGGATAGGTGCGCAGATTGATCAACACCGTCAGCCCGCCAACCACTTCGGCCTGCGAAAACCGCGCAATGTACTCGACGGCTTGCGCAAATTCGGTGCCGGTGCCCCAACGGCCGAGCACTCCAAAGATCCTGGCGAGCGGTTCGGTCAACGCCTCGTAACGGGCGACGGTTTGCGCGTAGCGCTCCGGCGACCATGCGCCGCTCGGTTCAAATTCCTTTTCCTTTATCGCCTTGGCGAGCCGCGCGGCCTCGTTACCGATCAGCTCGTCTAGCTGGATGCGAAATTCAGGCTTGCCGAGGTATTTCTTCGCGCTCGTGACCATCAGCTCAATGCTGAGCGGGTTTTCGCGCTGTAGCTCTGCCTGGGCGGAAAGCTTGCCTTCGAGGTCTTCAAAGAAGCTGTCAGCATTGTCGATCGTGATGATTCTGCCGGCCCGATGCTGCACCAGGTCGGCCGCAATCTGAGACGGCTTGCCGCGAGCAGCAAAGAATAGCGGATAGCGGCGGTTGGGCGCCCGGGTGATGCCGCCCCGGAGTGCCGCATCCCAATCGCCCGACCAGCCCGCAATGATGAGGCCGTGCTCGTCAATGATCCGGTCAAGCAAGGCGTTCGTTTCCGGCGAATAAGCGCTTAACTCCTGGTCGGTATTGCGAATCCGCGTGTCGAGATAGTCTCCATGAACCTTGACCAGGTAGCACCTGCTGTGGGTCAGCGGGACTGCGCCTTTGAGATCGTCATCTGACTTGATGACGGTGGGCTCAATGCCGGCCTCTCGCAAGGCGTTTTCCATCAGCCGGTCGAAATTGGTCGTGATGATGACGCGAATAAAGCCAGCGCGCACGAGCCTGGCGATGGCATGGTGGGCGCGCGTGGGTACCTTGCGGCCCTCCGCAATCTCTTCTTCTGTCGGCTCGATATACGAGTGCAGGATCGATCGCCGTTCATCTGGCGTGCTAGCGAGCTGATCGAGAAGCGCCGAATAGTTCGCCTCCGCGCCGTATTTGTCGCCGTACCACTTGGCCCAGTCGGGTTGGCCGGTGACGCCTTCGAGGGCCGCAACCCTCTTGATCAAGTCCAGCGTCACTTCCCAGCCGGTCGGGATATACGCTGCACGCGATACACCAGATCCCAAGAGGAGGGCATAGACCCCTTTGTTTTCGTAGACCGAGAAAGCCAGCGCTGTGATGGGATCAATCATTGAAAATCTTTCCCCAAATGATGCCAAGCGCCTTCATCGCTGCCTCAAGTCCCGGCGGTATCTGTATTCCTTGTGCTCTGCCATGCCTGTGCCCACCCCTGTTTGGTACAGCTCACTTACTTCTTGGTGAGATTCCGCAGTCTCGCGTGCAGTAGATTCGCCGGAAGCCGCACCAGCGGGTCGTCCTGCCAAGCGGTAAGGCATTGGATCAGCTTGTGAGCCGTAACGAGGCCCCGGCTGTGGATCTCATCGGTGACCCAGAGCACGCCACGAACTTCGCAGCCCTTGGCGACAGCAACAGTGCGCAATTTGCCGTCACCGGTCAGCAGGATCGATTCCTTGAGGTCCTCGGCAAGGACCAAAGAGAAGCAGTCCTCCGCACTGAGCTTGGCGTTGACGGACTGGATCGCAATGGCTCGGCCAACTTGTCCGGGATCGAGATCAATCTGTTCCAGACCAGCCCCCGTAAGACGCTGCCAGTCCTTCTCAGTGAAATCGAGAAGCTCATTGTGCGCGACAGGCAAGGCGACCACAAAACGGTAGGGCAGCTGAAGCATGACTTCAACCAGACCTACCTTATTCAGGTCGATCAGGCAGCTCGCATCATTGATGACGATGCGGCGCGGTTCACTGCTGGCCTTTGACCGCGCGCTCGACATCTGCAATGGGCCGTCTCAACAAGCCGGCAGCCTTGGTTGAGGGGATAATGCCTTCCGCCAACGCGCGATAAACATGAGTCTCGAACCGCTGAGGCTTTTCCAACCTCGCCGTTTCGCCGTCCGTACTTAGCTCTTCCGGCTCTGACTTAAGCCACGCCCGGGCCGGGGTTCGGAATAGGTTCTTCAAATTGGCCTCTGAAATGATTCCGACGTCCTTCAGTCGATATAGCAAGGCCCACATCGATACACCATAAAGGTGTTTGAGCCGAACAAGCTCTTTATAGGCGAATGCGGTTCGGCCGGTCCCGACTTCCTCCTTCAGGTGCTCTGCTGGCACCAAGAACGCGCCTGCGAACCGGTCCATCGCCTTTTCAGGTTTGGCTTTCTTGCATTCGCCGATCAGGGCGTGCGCAAGTTCGTGCGCCAGGGTAAACCTGTTGCGTTCAACGTTGACGTTGCGGCGTACCACGACGCGTATGGGTGGCTTCTTCGCTGGTCGCTTCACATGGCAGGTCAGCCCATAAAATCCGTCGTGACCGTCGATCTCAATAACCCGCACGTTCCGTTCCTCCAGCAGCGAGGTCATGCTGGGGATCGGGTCTCCGCCTAGATTCCACTTCTCGCGGAGCCAGGTGGCGCGTTTCTCCGCGTCGTCGAGATCATCGACGTCGACCGGCTTAATTTCATCCAAATCGCTGGGCTTTTCCGGCAGATCAAGGATGTCCTCGATTGCGAGGTAGCGCTCGATATGGTCGATCACTTCGGCCTCGACCAGCGCGCGCTCTTTTTCAGACGTGCCAGAGCGCTTGCGAAACTCGACGCCGTCGAGCGCAGTCACCTGATTGCTCATCAGGAAATCCAACGAGACCCCAAGCGCCTGGGCGAGCCCCACGAGGACGCTCGAACTCGGTAGCATTTCACCCAGCTCGTACTTGTTGATCGCCTGCGGCGTCACCTTCGGGGTCGCCTTCTCCGCCAAGGCCGCCAACGACAGTCCGGCCCGCAACCGCGCGAGCCGAAGCCTTTCTCCAAATGCCATGATTCCGTGTCTCCCTTCGCGTAGTTGACATTTGTCTTTTTATGTGCAATTTATCAACCAACGGTTAATATATAGGTCAAAACCTCTAGCATATCAACCGGAGTGTACCACATCTGGGCACCTTTGAGGCCGGTTAGCCACAAGAAGTGGTTCCGGCCCGGCCCGCAGATCATGAAGGAGAATCGGCATGTCCGAGACTGCAGAAAAGGTGAAGACGATCACCATCATCGTGGACGGCACCCCGCACGAGGTGCCGAAAAAGGAGAAGATCACCTACGCCGAGGTCGTGACGCTGGCGTATCCGGACTATCCGCAGCACCCCGAGATCACCTACTCGGTGACCTACACCAAGGGTCACCACGAGGGCATTCTGCCGCCGGGCGGCAGCGTCGAGGTCAAGGACGGGATGGAGTTCCGTGTTAATCGAACTGGCCAATCATAACGACGACATCCGCCGACTCCTCGAAAAGGGCTATGCCCTGAGGTTCGACAGCGGCTATCTGGTCGTGCGCTACATTCCCTACCTGGACGCCAACAAGGCGCTCCAGGTAGGGGCGATCGTCACCAAGCTCGTGTTCATCGACAAGATGCGCGTCCAGCAACAGGACCACCAAGTATTTTTCGCCGGGTCGGCGCCACACGGCCTCGATGGCCAACCCGTCCCCAATCTGGGCGGCGGTGCCGCGTCACTCGCACTGACCAAGACCGATGTCGTGGTCGAGCGAAGCTTCTCGAACAAGCCGCCGCCGGGCCACTTCCCCGACTTCTTCGCCAAGATCGAGCACTACCTGAACCTCGTCGGCGGGCCGGCGATGAGCCTCCACGGCTTCAATCCCTTCACGTTCCGGGTTGACCACGACGTGGTCGCCGATTCGGTGTTCAAGTTTCAGGACACCATGACCAGCCGCGCCGAGATCGGCGATCTCGCTGCCGTTTTCAAGAACGAGGTCATTGCGATCATCGGCCTCGGTGGCACCGGCTGCTTCGTCCTGGACTTCACGGTCAAGACGCCGGTCCAGGAGATTCGCGGCTTCGACGGCGACTTCTACTACGTCCATAACGCCTACCGCTCGCCGGGCCATCTCGACGAGCAGGATCTCGGCAAGGCCAAGGCTGAGGTTTAACAGCGGCGGTACGAAAACTTCCGCAAGAATCTCAAGCTGGAGAAGAAGTATATCGACCGCTCGTCGGCCGCCGACCTTCAAGGTGTGACCTTTGCGTTCGTCTGCGTCGACAAAGGCTCGGCGCGGGCAGAGATCTTCGAGCTGCTGATCAGCCTTGGGATTCCCTTCATCGATGTCGGTATGGGTCTGAACCGGAAGGAAGGGCCACTCGCCGGAACGTTGCGCGCGACCTACTACCCGCCGGACAAGGCGGCGCAAGTCCGCGACATGCAGCTCGCCGAGCTGGCGGACCATCCTGATGATGAATACCGCGCCCAGGTCCAGATTTCCGAGCTGAATGCCATGAACGCCTTCCTGGCGGTCATGCGCTACAAGCAGCTGCGGGGATTCTATCTCGACAAGCAGGCGCCCTTTCACATGCTTTTCGACACCGCCGAGATCAAGCTGTTCCGCCAGGAGGGGCCGTGAACACCATCAAGCTTGAGCGGGTCCAGTACATCCCTAAGCAGCTCTCCCCCGGCATTCTCTATGTGACGGAGCGATATTCCGTGGCCGCGCATCTGTGCGCCTGTGGCTGCGGCAACAAGGTGGTAACCCCTCTTGGTCCCGTGGAATGGTCGCTCTCGGAAAACGGCGACCTGCCGTCGCTCTGGCCGTCGATCGGGAATTGGCAGCTCCCCTGCCGATCCCACTACATCATCAGCCACGGCCAGATTAACTGGGCGGGCGCCTGGGCGGACGCGCAGATCCTAGCTGGCCGTCGCGCTGAGGAGCAGCAGCGGCAAGCTTATTATGCCGAGAAGTCTCAGTTGGGTACTTTTGCGAAGATCTGGGATTGGATATTGCGCGCGATACGGAAATTGTTCGGAGGTTGAACTCCTCAGGCTCAAGACATCAACCGCAGCTCCGGTCTTCGTTGGCGAAACTCCAACGACCATCTATCGCGGTCAGGCGCACAACGGAGCCGCTCTATCTCGAACGGAAACGCAGCAAAATCAATGGAACTAGTCGATATCCTGTAGCTCAAAACGGTCTGGTTGCAGATCCGGATCGGGCTCCGTCGGCCTGGTGGCATCGACGGTTCAACGTTCCGTTCTGAATGAGAGTGGACAAAACGGACCGCGCAAGCTTTTCCAGCAACAAAGGCGAGCGTCAGCATAGCGCCATCTTGGTGCCGTCCGCTATTTCACAATGCGCTACGCTTCAAAGAGCTCTTAACTCGATCGCGATCTCAAGGTATCTGCAGAACGCATTGGCGAGCTGCATCTGCCTTGGCGTGCGACACTCCGCTTCGAAAAGTCGAGGGGACGCGACGATGAAGCAAATGCACTTTGCTCGAGAAGTGGCGACGTTCAGGCGGTTCGCGCTGTAAAGGAATTCCATGCCACGCGGGGCGTCGGAATGGCTTGAGGTCGTCATTGAGTAGATGACGATAGGCGCCTCTTGCCCCTGGAATTTATCCACGGTCCCAATGCGTGCACCAGGAATGCGCTCCTGGAGCTCGAATACCTGAGCGTTGTAGGGGGCGACGATCAGAATATCCTCAAGTCCAATCGATTTCTCTACGCCCTGCCGATCGATCCAAGTGCTGCCGGCATCTAGAATGCTTGAAACGAGGTGTCGAATCGCCTCGGCTTCCTCCTTTGCGGAGTTCTGATTACCGGTGTGCTCGATTGGCAGATATCTGAGCCCGGCTCCGCCAAGCCTACCCGTCGACCTGATTTCTTGCTTTTCAAGTCCTGCGTGCGATCGGAGTCGTCCCTCGTAGAACAGCTCAGAGTTGAAGACGCAGATATCCGGATGCAGCCGCCAGGTCTCCGCCAGGAACAGCCCGCGCTCGGGGGGAACGGTCGCGCGTGCTCCGAGGATATGATCGAGCGCCGAGACTGCAACCCCATCAGGGTGGCATCCCTGAATCGGCTGCTCGAGCTGACGCGGGTCTCCAAGAAGCACGACGCTCTTGGCAGCCTGCGACACGGCAAGAACATCCGCCAACGACATCTGGGCCGCCTCGTCGATGAAAAGCACATCTACGCTGAGGTTCGCGTCTGCCCGCGACCAAAAGAACGAGGTCCCACCGCCGACCGCGCATGTCGCGCGAAGAAGATCCAGAGCTTCCTCGTTGCTTTTCGTCAATCGCAGGGAAGGAAGACTGCTGGTTTCCTTTTCGGAAATCTTGTGAACGCATTGGAGGCACAAATCTGCGGCCGCGGCAGCGGAAATGACCTCAGTCAAGAGGTTGCGGATGACCTTGTGACTATTTGCAGTTATTCCGACCCGCTTTCCCTCGCGAACCAGGCTAAGGATCATACGTGCGGCCGTATATGTTTTTCCGGCTCCCGGCGGGCCTTGAATCGGAACGACACTCTCATCCAGGGAGACGCCGATACGCTCGGCAGCGGCCAGAGTCGTCTCCCCCGGCCGCAGCAGCGCCTGTCCTCGCAAGCGAGGGGCCAACCCCAGCAGCAGATCGCGCGCAGCGCGATATTTGCCCGGCCCCTCCATGCCGTTCTCCGCGACGTATTCTCCGAGGCGAAGAAGAGAACCCGCCTGCTCTGGATGGTCGAACGATTTGTGGGCGAAAACGGCTTCGGGGTGCAAATCGGCGGTATCGCCCCGCTTCTTTATGTCGACCGTCCGGTCCTCTTGCGATAGCGTCCACTTCTCCGAAGTGGTCTCCGCCGACGCTCCGCAGCTTGCTTTCCGCACGCACGTCAGTGTCCTGCTGCACAAACTCGTAGCGATGGATGGGCGCTTTGGCGGTCCCTCCGACGTTTCGGACGAATTTCAAACCGCCGATGCCTGCTCGTTCATGAACAAGATCTTCGGCCGAAAGGTCGCGGAGTCTGAAGTATTCCCACCAGACGGCCTTACCCTCGCGGCCGTGCCAATCGAGCATGAACGCGAGCAACCACCTTGAGTGCTGCTCCTTGCTTCGTTGAGTTACGTCGTCGGGTATGCCGTCGAGCAACCGCGAGGCCACGGCTTGCACTCTTGCCAACCAAGCATCACGCTTGGGACTGATCTCGGCCTCTTTGGGTACCGGCCGTTCGATGGTCTCGCCTACCGCGAGGAGCTCGGTCCGCAAGGATTCCAGCCAGTTCCGGAGAGCCTCCGTAGAGGTGCAGTCATCGCGATTGTAGCCTTTGATCGCCTCTTTGTGCTCCGTTGGAACGTGGGCGTCATCGGCCGTTTCCAACCGCGCCTGCGTTCTGGCGAGCACGGCCGCGACCTCCTCCAACGGTACGCTTCGTGCGAACGAATAGAGCGGCTCCAGCTTCTTGATCGAATAACTCTCCACGCTCGCGCGGATGGCGTGGCGTACGACCGAATAGAGGTCAACGAAGACCTCCGAGCGAAGAAGATCGTCCAGTTCCCTTTCCCGCGTCGCGTATCGGCCCATCAATCGCTTCAACGCGGCCGGCTCATAAGGAGCGAAGTGATAGATATGAAGGTCGGGAAAGATTTTGCGTCGCTCTGTGACGAAGTCGATGAAGCGCTCGAACGCGACCCTTTCTTCGTGTCGCGCGGATGCCCAGTCACCGACGTATCGAGGTAAGTCGTCATCGCCATTGAAGAGGTATCCGAACAGAAACTCCAACCCTCCTTCTCCGACGAAAGGATCACCCTCGAAGTCAAAAAAGATATCGCCGGGACAGGGTTCGGGAAGTCTTGAGAGCCCGAAGCCCGGCTTCGGCGGGAGTGCTTCGTAGAGCACTGCGCCCTGGGTCCGGCCTTCGACCTGTATCCTCGCCTGTTCGCGAACGTTTTCGTAACTGCGAGCAGCACCGCGATCCGGCCGCCACTGCAATGGCAACGGCAACTCGGCAAGCGCCGCCATAGTCGTCACGCCGTGCCGCTCGAGCTCTCCGATCTGCAATTTACTTATTCCCGCGACGAGCGACATATGATCGTCAGCTCGTCTCCTTTCGTCGCAGTGCCGGCGCCACCTGCAGATGTCGCAGTGCTCGACGGGTTCGGGATATGCATAGGCCGTGCTCGGAGAAGCGACGGAACGCTCGAGACTATTCCTGACGTGCCGATAATAGGCTGAATAGTCTGCGATCCTGTACTCAACCGGAACGAAGTCGGCTGCCGGCGTGACGACGTAGGCCATGGCCGGTCGCGTGGCTTGCATTTCCGCGAGCAGGTCGGAGTAAAGGCAAATCTGAAGGACCGTATTTCCTTTGGTTTCCCGCGCGAGCTTCGTGTCGGTCACCTCATACGACCAACCGCCGAAGCGGCTCGGCGTATCGACCCGACGCAAGACGTCCGCACGTCCATTCCATCTTCCCGCCTCGAGAGCCCCCTGCACGATGACGGCATCACCGCGCTCCATGGCTGATATGGTCGCGGCCACAGCAACACCGTCTACTCCGACGCCGTCCACGACCGTTACGCTTAAGCCGCCGCCCTTGAGATGGTCAACGTAGCTTCGTTCATGCAGCGCGCCGCGCTCGGCGAGCGTCGCAAGCACCGGGTCCCACACCTTCGGTTTCTGCAGCTGGCCATTGGCCACCTTCAGATCAAGTTCCGTCAGATACCGGCAGTTCAGGTGGCCGACCAGATCGCAGGCGCTCAGCTTGATGCTTCCCCCGATGCTCTGCATGCGCCCACTTGTGTCGGCTAAGCCGCCCTTCTCGTCCTTTCCGAGTCGCCTTAATCCCAATTCCCTAGGAACTCCTAGGAAATGCACTCGAAAAAGGCGAGTAAGATAGCTTATAGTCGCGCGGAACGAGTACAAGGGGGCTTGGTCGGTGCGCGATAGTTCGGTGGAAAGAGCCAGATGGCTCCGCGATTTGCTGCGTTTTCTGCCCCTCCGTAGCCAATTCGTCCTCTCGGGCAATACCCGGGAACCTTCAGATGCACGAGATTGCTCCAGGCGAGGTGACGGCAACGCCACTATCCAGGGTCCTGCCGGACCGCTTGAAGGAAGCTGGCTATGCGCGTATCGCAAGCTTCGACCTTCTGAACGGATTTAGAGGGATCGAACCGGCCGACGGAAGCTTCCTGACGCAGTTGGGTCTGACGCCGACCAACGGAGCGGCCGCCGGCGGCATTGACCTCTTATCGGCCACCCTCGAAAGGCATGTCGGCGCGGAAGGGTTGCCGGTGGCGCTCATCGTCGATTTCGCGTCGAGGCTGGTCGCGCGAAACGAGGCGCTGTCGCCGGCCGAACACCAGCTTTTCTCTCGGGCTCTAATCCTCTCGCATTCGGCACGCGCGCGGCCGGCCGGCGAAAGACGCCTCCCCTACTTCAACACGATCGTCTGGATCGTCGACAAGGAGGGGGATCTGCCCGACTGGTTCCTGGTCGGAAACCCGAGGATACGACACATACCCATCGGACGCCCGGATCACGTGGCGAGAAGAAGCATGATCCGCTCCCTGGTGCGCGGCTTACCAGGCGCGCAGAAGGCGGAGCAGTGCGAACTGGACAAGTGCACCCAAGCATTCGTGGACGAGACGGAAGGCCTTCTGCTGTTAGATCTAAGCGCGGTCGCGCAGCTCGCCCGCAGCGAAGGAGTCCAGTTTGATCGGATTGCAGATGCGGTTCGACGGTTCAAGGTCGGTGTGACCGAGGATCCTTGGCGTAAGATCAGTCGCGACAAGATCAGCTCGGGTGAAGAATTTGTGAGAGGGCGCGTCAAGGGACAGTCGCATGCCGTCACCCATATGCTGGACATCGTCAAGCGCGCGGTTACCGGGATCGGTCAATCCCCTAGAGGCGGTCGACCAAGAGGTGTCGTCTTTCTCGCGGGGCCGACTGGGGTCGGCAAGACGGAACTCGCGAAGACAATCACAAGTCTGCTGTTCGGTGACGAGAGCGCCTATATCCGATTCGACATGTCGGAGTTCAGCGCCGAGCATTCGGATCAGCGGCTCATCGGCGCTCCTCCCGGCTACATCGGTTACGACGTCGGCGGCGAGCTCACAAACGCGATCCGCGAGAAGCCGTTCAGCGTCGTCCTATTCGACGAAATCGAGAAGGCTCACCCGAGAATTCTGGACAAATTCCTGCAGGTTCTCGACGACGGCGTTCTCACCTCCGGAAGAGGCGATCGCGTCTATTTCTCGGAAGCCTTCATTGTCTTCACGTCGAACTTGGGCATCTACGTGCCGGGGCCGTCGGGCGAAAGGATCGCCAACGTGACGCCCGAAGAGACGTTCGAAGGGGTAAGGAGAAAAGTCCGAAGCGAGATCGAAAAGCACTTCAAGCAGGTCCTCAATCGGCCTGAGATACTGAACCGCATCGGAGAGAACGTCATCGTCTTCGACTTCATCCGGCCCGACGTCGCCAACGAGATCTTCGATCATATGGTCAACAACCTGCTCAGCGACGTCAAATCGCTAGGCTATGACGTGACACTGACAGAAGGCGCCCGCGAAGGACTTCGAGGATTGTGCTTGGCGGACCTTTCGAACGGCGGCCGAGGCATCCGCAATCAGGTCGAATCTCACCTCATCAACCCGCTATCGCGGGGCCTTTTCGACAGCGGAGCAGAAGCTGGACGCAGATACAGGATCGAAGGGGTCCGCCCCGGTGCATCGACGACGATCGACCTCGTGAGCGAGCACTCTCCATGACCACGACAGTCAATCTGTCCCGCATCCATTTCCCCGTCACGACTTTGGGACCCGGCCGAAGGATCGGGATATGGTTTCAAGGCTGTTCGATCCGCTGCCCGGGATGCATCTCCATGGATACGTGGACACACGGGCGAGGGACGACGACTATAGCTGAGGTCGTCGACGCTATTTCACCTTGGCTTTCGACGGCAGACGGAATCACGGTCTCAGGCGGGGAACCTTTCGACCAGCGCGAGGCTTTGTTCGAGCTTCTGGCGCGGCTCCGAGCTCTAACGGCGGCGGACATCCTCGTCTTTACCGGCTATCCTTGGATCACAATCTCCGAAGCGATCTCTTCCCGGCCGCCTCTGATCGACGCGATCGTCACCGAGCCATTCGATATCGATGAGAGGCAAACTCTGGCGCTTCGCGGCAGCGACAATCAGCAACTGCACATGATGACCCCTTTGGGTCGGGCTCGGTTCGAGAGCTTCGACCGCACTATCGACGAAAGCGATCGCAGCTTCGACGTGATGTTCGACGAAAACGGAGATGTCTGGCTTGCGGGCATTCCCGCTCGCGGCGATTTCCGGCGCCTGCGAAATATCCTCGAAGACGGCGGGTCGACACTTGGAATTTCGGAAGATAAGCGATTCCCATCTCACTAGAATTTTGCTGATGATCAGACTTTGCCCGAACTGCAATACCGAACGGCCTGTCACTGAAATCTTCTGTGAAGGCACGTTGAATGGCCAAAACTGTGGCTGGGACCTGTCGGCGGTCGATATAACGTCGCCTGGAGCACCCGGACCGAGGCCGAATCCTCCAGAGGTTGCTCCGAGCCAGCCGACATGCCGGAACGGTCATCAGGGATCTCCCGGGGATCTCATCTGCAGCGTGTGTGGCGAGCCGATCATCGAACCGGGCGAGACACCCTCACCGATCGACACCGAGCCTGGGCCCGAGCCCGAGCCGGAGGCCGAAACAATAGTAGACGGTTGGCGTCTACAGGACCGGATCGTCTCATCGAGCGTCGTCCGCGAGCGCTTCGTCGCCACGCGCGACTCCGACGGACGGCGTGGAATACTCACACTTTACGCACCCGGCTCGGAGCCGGATCAAGCGATCTACGATCTGCTCTCGAAGCTCCCCCGAGATCACGTTTCCGAGCTCTTCGCCACCGGTCGTTGGCAAGACCGTGCCTACGACGTCGCGGAGGAATTCAGCGGCGGCACGTTGGCGGATTTCGCCATCGATCCTGTCGATCAGGCGGCAATAAGGAAGCTGGTCGGCGAGCTCGCGCAGGCCGTTCATGCACTCGCCGAAGCCGGATTGCGGCACAGGGATCTGCGGCCTTCGGTCATCTTCATGCGCTCGAGGGACCCGCTGGACCTCGTCATCGGAGGGTTTGGATCCGCACGACTTTCCGAGTTCGATCTGGACATCGTGTCCCCTCTCGAGACCACCCGTTACATGGCTCCGGAAGCGATCGCCGGTGGCGTCGCTCCGGCTTCCGACTGGTGGAGCGTGGGAATGATCTTGCTGGAAAAGATCACCCAAGGCGCGTGTTTCGAAGGTGTCAACGAACAGGCCTTTCTGATCCACGTTCTCACCAACGGCGTACACCTTCCTGAAAACCTGGACGAACGGATCGACACCTTGCTGCGCGGCCTTCTGGCACGTGACAGACGCCAGCGGTGGCAGTGGACGGAAGTTCAGGCGTGGCTGCAGGGTGAGACGGTATCCGCTCCCGCAGCCGAAACGCCAGGCGTTACCGAGGGCCGCATTTCGATCTCGCTAGGTGATAAGCAATATCGCTCTGCAAACATGTTCGCTTTGGCGGCGGCGGAAGCGGCGAATTGGGAGCAGGCCAAAGCTCTTGTTCTCAGAGGCGCAGTCGCGAGTTGGGCTTCCGAGGCCGGCTTCGAACCGGCAATGTCGGCGGGCCTGCGGCAAATCCTGCGAGCCGAGGATCTTCAGGAGGACTTGAAGCTCTCCATCTCCCTGAAGACGCTTAATGCTTCGATGCCCCTGATCGTCAGAGGCAATATCGTCACGCCGGGTTGGCTGCTCGATCATCCGACCGACGGTTATAGCCTGATCACCGGTCCGGCACCCGACCTGCTTCGGAAGATCGATCCGGACGACTGGCTCTGGCGTCTCAAGGTCCGGTCGGACACAGTTCGAAAGCGACTCGACCAACTGGAAATCGCGGTCGACGAGGATGCCCTGCGCGTCCACCTTCTGTCGACGTCGATGGCCCGCCTAGTCGCTCTCTGGGAGGAAAAGCGAAGGCTTTTTCCTGACACGGACCATGCCGGCGTAGCTGCGCTGACCGAACGCCGCCTTTCGGCCGAAGAAGACCTGGTCATCCTGCTCAGCGCGATGTCGAACCAGTTCCGCTCCGTCGCCGAGGTTATCGAAGAAGCGACAAAGGAAGCGTCGACCGCGGGACTTGGCGATTTTTCGCCCGAGAAAGCTACAGCTCTTCTCGCCCGTCCGCGTCGCGAAATCTACGAGACGATCGACGAGCGTATTCGGAACTTTGCAAGATGCGGCATCAAGGAAGCCGACGAATGGGCGGATCAGTTTCGCCTCGACAGGCGGATGTCCATAGGGCGCGCTCTCGCCCTCCTCTCCGTGCCGGCTGAAAGGTGGAGACCGCTTCCAAAGCAAGGCTACGTATCCACGATCCTGGATTTCTTCGCCAAGCGCATATCGGGTGGGGTCCTACGGGGACCACTGACGCGGATGCTCATCGGCAAATCGGCCCGGATCGATCTCACCGAACTCGACACCTCCAGGGTACCGGCGGCGCAAATTCTCGATCAACTGCTCGGTCGGACGAACCGCATTGTGAATGTCGATCCCGCAGCCTTCGCCGACGACGACGGCTTGGAGCGAAGGTTGCGGTCGCTGCACTCTCACGCGTTGCTCTACAAACGCGACACCGGCATCGATGGCCTGTATATGGGATTTCCATTTCTCATCATGCGCGATAGCCGGCCGACCGCGAGACCGCGGATCGCGCCGGTGCTGCTGTGGCCGATGCGCGTCAATCCCGAAGTGGGAAACCGCGGTCACATCACTCTGGGATTTGGACGCGAAAGAAATCCCGATACAGAGATCGAACACGTCGTCATCAATCCCGCCCTCGAAGGTATTGTAGGTATCCCAGAAGCAAGACGATGGCAGGAAGCGGCGAACGAGCTTCTTACCCATGCAAGCGTGTCCGTCCAGGCGGTAATGGATGCCTTTAGCCGGTTGGCCCAGCCAGCCGGCAATGAACTGGTAGCTCTTCCTGGCAAGGACGTCACAGTGGGCTCGCAAGAGCGCCAGCTCGTGCCGGCGGCCGTGCTCTTCCATCTGGCGTTCATGGGGCAAGCGGTAATGAAAGACCTCGAGACGCTCCGAGGGTCACCGCCGACGGCGACGGCGCTCGAGGCCGCACTGCGTCTGAACGAACAGCAGGTGACGCCTTCATCGCCGCAAGTGAAGGAGGTCGACCGATACTTCACTGCCGACAGCGATCCTTCACAGGAGGCGGCCGTGATCGAAGCGCGTCAGGCTCCGGGGTTGGTGATCGAAGGACCGCCCGGCACGGGCAAGAGCCAGACGATTGTCAATATGGTGGCGGACGCCATCGGCACAGGAAAATCACTCCTCGTCGTTTGCCAGAAGCAAGCCGCGCTCGAAGTCGTGCGGAAGCGTTTAGAGAAGGAACGTCTGGCGGATCGCTTCGTCATGATCACCGACGTCAATCGCGATCGCGAGCCGACCGTCAGTGCGGTCCGTTCGCAGGTGCAAGCATTGCACAACCTGCCTCCCGGAAGGACCCCGGCCTGGAAGCGAGAACGCGAGCGACTGGCGGTGCGCATCGAGACGCTGGAGGCAGAGCTGGATCGCCGCCAAACTGCGCTTCACTCCGTGGACGATCGGACGGGATTGTCATATCGGGCGCTACTGGGCGAGCTATTGGAACTCGAAGAAGGCAGTCCGAAGCCCATCGATGTTCCTGAACTCCGACCTTTACTTTCGGATCTGCATCCCACAGACGTCGTGAGCATCGAAGAGAATTGCGGCCCATTGGCGAAATTCTGGCTGCCGGCCAAATTCGAGGACAATCCCCTTTCCGCTCTCAAGCCGTTCAACCCCGATCGCGGAACGGCAGCCGCCCTCGCCTTGCATCTGCAAGGGTTTTTGGAGGTGGACGCACGGCGCGAAGCGACCGATGTGGAGACATCGGATTGCCTGAAAATATCGGATTCGATGGCCTTGCAGACGTGGCTCATCGAAGCGGACGATCTGCGCTTTATTAGCGCTTCTGTATGCTCGAATCTCGCTCGATTGCGTCCGCTGTTCCGGAGCGCGGATGGCGGGGCTTCGCAAGCTATGCACGTGCTCGACGGGTTACTACAGATCAAAGAGATATTCTCGTCGCTCGACGGTCCATCCTACAAACCGAACTTTTCCTCAAAGCTCGTCGGTTTGAACGGGGAAGAGTTGCGGTCCATCGCGGAACTCGCGGACCGAGTTCGTTCGCCGGGAAGCGGCCTACGATGGATGAACCCGCTACATTGGATGCGAAAGCGCCGTGTGCAAGGCTTCCTTTCATCATTGCAGCTCCCGCAAGATATCCATGGAGTCAGCTCGCTTTATTACGCGGCCGAGCTTGAGCTGGCCGTGCGCGGACCGAGACGCGAACTGGCGGAATACTTTATGATCCTTTTCGGCCGAGCCCCCAATCTTGATGTGTCGCCTGGAAAGCTCGCCGATTTCGCCGAAAGCATTCATTCGTTTCTCGCCGGACTAAGCGGTCACAATTCGCTCATCGATCGGTGTCCGAGCCTGGCCGATCTCGAAAGAGCCGTCGCGACCGGAAGAATCGAAGAACTCGCCTCATTCTTTGAACGAGGCGATCGAGCGCTCCGAAGGCATGAGGCGAGAGAGGAAAGCCGCGCCTCGCTGAACCGGCTCAGGACCTACTTCGACGAACTCTGGCTCGGATCGAGACGCTCGGCGATAGAGAATGGACGCTCGAACGCGAGCGCCGTTGCCCAGATCGTGCAGGCCTTACCGATGCTCACCAACTACCAGGAATTCCGGCTTCGATCCGCGCGCCTCGACGACAAGGAGCGTGCCATCTTCACCATTCTCAGGTCCAGGGAATCCGAGTTGTCGAAATTACCGTCTGACGACCTAGATTCCTGTATTCGCGCCACTATAGGGCGCGAGGCTCGTCTGGAATGGAAAGCTTCCATGGAATCCCAAAATCCAGACGTACTGTTCGACGGCAATGAGGTCGAGACGAAGGTAAAGTCACTGGCGGAAGCCGACACGCAGATCCGGCACTACAACAGAGAGCTTCTCGTCCAAGGTATAGATGCCGGAAAAGTGCGTCCGACATCCGAATGGGATGCGATCACAAGACTGCGCGGCCCGAGAGCACTGCGATTGCGCGAATTCATCGATCGCTCCGTTCCGCTCGGTCTCCTCGCTCTCCGCCCGGTCTGGCTGATGACGCCGGACGTCGCCAGCCGCGTGCTGCAACCTCGAGCCGGGCTCTTCGATACCGTCATTTTCGACGAGGCTTCACAGATGCCGGTGGAATATGCCCTGCCATCCCTGTTCCGGAGCAAGCTTGTCGTCGTCAGCGGCGACGAAAAGCAGATGCCACCAACCTCCTTCTTCGCGAGCAAGGTCGAAAACGACGAAGCGGCGATCTTCGACGGTGAAGAACCCGAAGAAGGGGCGACAGAAGAGGAGCGCGAGGCGTTCGCCGAGACCTGGAATCGACGTGAGATTAAGGATTGTCCCGACCTTCTTCAGCTTGCCCGTTCGGTGCTCCGGACCCGTACTCTGCAGGTTCATTACCGATCGAAGTATCGGGAGCTCATTTCCTTCTCGAACGCATCGTTCTACGCCAATGGCCTCAGCGTCCCCGTACGCCATCCCGAAGAAACCATTCGAAAGCTCAAGCCCATCGAAGTGGTCCGTTCGGAGGGCACGTACAAGAGCCAGACGAACCAGAAGGAAGCGGCCGATGTCGTGGAATACCTCTCCGAGCTTTGGGATGATCCTTCACCTCCATCGATCGGGGTCGTTACGTTCAACCGCAAGCAGGCCGATGCCATCGAAGATGCTTTGGAAGATCGTGCCGAGAACGATGAGGCATTTCGCGACGCATTGATGCGCGAGCGCGAGCGTACCGAGAATGGCGAGGATATGGGCTTCTTCGTCAAGAACGTGGAGAACGTGCAAGGCGACGAGCGTGACGTCATCGTCTTCTCGACGACATTCGGTCGCAACGAGCATGGCACTTTCCGCAAGAGCTTCGGCGCGCTGGGGCACGCAGGCGGCGAACGGCGCCTAAACGTCGCTGTAACGCGTGCCCGAGAGAAGGTGGTCATCGTCACGTCCATGCCGATATCAGAGATATCGGATTTATTGACGAGACGGAGCGGTCCCAGGGTTCCACGCGACTATCTGCAAGGCTACCTCGAATATGCCAGGACCGTCTCCGATGGCTTAGGACAGTCGGGCAAGACTCTCTTGGAGAGGATGGTGACTGAACAGCATGCCCATCACGAAGAGGGCAATCACGAGGACGACGGTTTCACCAAATCCGTCGAAGCCTTCCTGGAGGCGAATGGCTGGAAGCCCAGCAGGGCCCGCGACGGCGGCGCATTCAGCATCGATTTTGCGGTGACCGATCCCCGGACCGGTCTCTACGCGATAGGCGTGGAATGCGATGCACCACGCCATCGATTGCTGGAGAGGGCTCGCGCCCGCGAGATCTGGCGTCCCAAGGTGTTGGGAAGAGCCGTCCCTTACGTGCACCGGGTTTCGTCGTATGCTTGGACTCACGCCGGAGACGCTGAACGACTGCGGCTCAAGAATGCCGTAGAAAACGCGCTCCGTGGGGGAGAATTGCAATGAGCGGACCCAAAGCATTCAGGATCGTTACCCGCGCCGAAATCATCGCCATCTGTCGTCGCAGTCTCGCCCGGCTCGACGCCGCGATAGAAACCTGGGCTTCCGCCGGTAGACGCAATGGGACGATCGAGCAGCAGGACATCGAAAAGGTCACAGCGCGACGGGACGAGCTTCGTCGCTTGCTCGACGCCGACCGCTTCGTCGAATTACAGAAACAAGTCGCGGGCGAGATCGCCTTCCTCCAAGCGGACTCCGAACGCCGGGTCGAAAGGGCCGCCGAAATCGTGGCCCGCTCGAAGCGCGATTTAAGACGTTCCAAAACCGCAGCCGAGGCGTTGCTGCATAGATTGCATGTTCTGAAAGTCGATATACCCGCCGATATCCGAAGCGAGCTCAGTGGATCGACCGCATCTTCAGAGCGCCTGGAAGCGGCCATGGCCAAGGCGCTGATGTTGCTTCCTTCTCAGGAGGCACCAGATGCCACGACAGATCGGCAACGGCAGCTTGCCGCCAAGCTCAGCGCTGGGGAGCGCCGCGAAACGTTGCAAGAGTGGCTCTTCCGACAACCGCGGGAGATGGAGGATCCGGCCTTGGCGCGCGTCGATGCCCTTCTCGGCGAGCTGCGCGGGCTTGGGATCGATTCCGGCCCATTTTCGGCCCACGTTGCGGCTCTGGAAGCAGAGCCACCGGCGAGAAGATCGCTAATCGCGGATAGTCTTCTGTTGGACCTGGCTACGGCCGTCAAGGATGGCCGAGCCCGTACACGACTGGTGAACCAGCTTCGCGAGCGACGCGCTGAACTCTCGGAGATGAAGTCACCGGAGGCGGCATCGCTGCTGGCCGAAATCGATAGTGCGCTTGCGATACCTTCGGCCAGTGACGAGCAAGAACTCGTCAAGCGAGCCGACTTTCTCATTGAGGAAGAATTCAAGGCGATGGCGGCCGAAGAGCGCAGGCGTGCTGTGCTCGAGGGACTCGCCAGCCTAGGGTACGAGGTGTCCGAGGGAATGGCGACCGCTTGGGTACAGAACGGTAAGATCGTTCTGCGTAAAGCAGCCAATCCTGGCTATGGAGTGGAGCTTTCGGGCGGATCGAAATCGGATCTTCTCCAGGTTAGGGCCGTGGGCATTGGCAGTTCGGCCGAACCTCGTGATGCCAACCGTGACCGGGACATGGAAACGATTTGGTGCGGCGAGTTCGATCGGCTGAAGGGATTGGTCGCAAAAGCAGGTGGAAATGTTTCGATCGAGTCCGCTCGACCTGTTGGCCAGTTCCCTCTAAAGATCGTGTCAGATCCGGGTGCAAGCCATGAGGCGGTGGTGGTCGAAAGATCACATCGATCACTACCTTACTAGCCAGCTTTGACTAGGCCGCTGGGTCGATGGATCGCGATTCGCACAAAACTTGTGCGGGCCCGGCCACACTGACAGCGAGGGGCTTGTCGTCGGCCGCACCAGTTTCGCACCAGAAACGACCTCATCAAAGCGTAACGAACGCGATCGAACTCAAACGAAAATGCAGCAAAATCAACGAAGGCGATCGATAGTCTGCCGCTCATAACGGTCTGGTTGCAGGTTCAAGCCCCGCGCAGCGCTCCATCCAAACCCTGATACTCCTTTACTGTGCTATTTCAGGCGGCATTTCTCCTTCGCCTCCTCATCATCCCGATCTATGGGGAGCTGGCAATCCAATCTGTTTGCAAGTGAGCGAAGTTTCTTATTCAGTTCGGGTAAGGACCCGGTCTTTCGTCCTGCATGGGCAGCAATGAACGCCGGATACAACGGAGCGTCAGGAACTTGGAAACCGCCGCGAGCAGGCAACAAATACCGCGATGGATAAGGCCATTCAGGGGTGAGAATGGACAAGTACACGTCCTGTGAAACAAGACGCCGAATAAACTTCAGTGCCAACTCTTTCTTCAATCCAGACAATCTTGCGTCGATTGCCAAGGCATCGACCCAACCAACACCGGCCTCCGGGGCAGAAACGCGAAAGCTCGGCAACGCGCGCACGGCAATTTCATCTTCTGGGACACACCCTGAGGAAGAGAGGCAATCGTCCACGAACTCACGCAATCCATAGTGAATAGACTCAGAATAGCCAACGAATGCAGAGGCCTGCCCCCGTACGAATGCCCGCGCGTAGAATCCTACCTTGTCATGCAGCTTGTCGCTTCGGCAGTAGCCAATGGGACACATGGCGAGCATATCCTGTAGACGATCAACCGCATCAGCGTTGATAGGTTCACCTTCCACGATATGCCTTTGGGCACCATCCACTCCGACAATCGAGACAAGCGAGGTGAAATACCATTCACCAATTGTCGATTTGCCTTTTAGATCCACAAAAAGAGATTGACCGCGGCGGTGCAATAACGTCCTGAGTTCGCCCCATGTCTTGACCTCTGCTAGTTCAGTATCCGTTTTGCGGTAGAACAGAAAGTTGCCGCACATCCAATGAGGCACGGCAAAGGTCTGACCGTTACGTGTGACCGCCTCTATACTTTCACGCAGGAAATCGTTGAACGGCAACTCTATGGCCGCGATCTTGCCTCGGGCAATAAAATCCGAAAGCAGAATGGTATCTATTTCATAGATATCTGCATCGACGTAGAGAAATCCTTCCTGCTTGGTGGGGTCATCATTGTAATATTTGTCAGTCGCGTTACTCGACGAAACGAGCACAACGTTTACACCAGGGTTTTCACACTCGAAGAGCGATTCAATCTTGTGAAAAAGAGCAAGCCGATCAGGTGTATAAGGATAAAGAGCAACGCGCAGGGTCTGCGGGACGGCAGGCTCTTCAGCATTAGGGAGCGTGCAATCGCGGGGGCTTTCGGCCCGCGTTAACGAAGGAAGCATGAAAAAAAGTAAGCCAACAAATAAAACGCAGTTGGCAAGAGCGCTCGCTACAATCCTCATAATATACCTGCCACCGCAGTGGACGTCACAGTGTTGCAACTTTCGGTTTATTCTGTCAAGCTGAGCGCGTGGCCGGCACATCGGAATTGTTTACACGTCGAGAGGGGAGCCCTCGAAAATCGATGAAACAACTCCTGTTGATCTGCCTGTCTGCGCTCTGGACATCGTCAGCATTTGCCGACGGCTCGGCCGAAATAATCTACAAGGACTGCCGAAGTCGCGACAAGGTAGCGCAGTGTTTTGTAGAGAGAGTTCTAGAAGTTTGCTCCCCGCGAGATTTGTCATGCTCAACCGCAATTGGCGAGCAGGTTTCGAAGCTTATTCATCAATGTGTATCTGAGGAGCTGAGGAAACCGCTTCCCGGAGCGACCGGCGCTTGGCACATTCAGGGGACGACTGTCAGCGGCGGAAATTTTGCAGCTCTGCTCAGGCTGTCTTTCATCATCGGAAATCCCTATGTGCCATTCCATAGCTTGATAATTTCGGTCTTTGCCGATCGAGGCCATGTGCTGGTTGATGGCAAGCGCGTTGAGCTGCACTCCGGACCGACACATCTGCTAGACCAGCCTCGAACTCCGAAGCGGCCGAGCCTCATTGCGCAGATCGAACCGGCTAAGATAGTTTCAATACAAGCGCATGATAGCGATAAGTACATTGATGTCGCGTCCGCGGGATTCGTGACCGCGTATCTCGCGCTAGAAAGAGCTCACGAAAGTTGCGGCTTTGCTATCGAAGGAAAATAATTTTTGAAGCGTTCGACGGATACTTCTCGACGGCTCGGCGACCTAGCTTGTATTACTCGGCGCAGCTGATAAATCATCTCCCTTTCTTTACCTTCTGCTCTTGGTTGCCGCGTTTGGACGCGTAGACGACATATTCGGCCTGCGTCGCCCTAAGCAGAAAGAACGTGCGGTAGATCGTCCCCGCACTGTGCAGTCTGCCGCTACGTGGCGCACGAAGCGGACAGGAGGTAATCCACGTTGCCAGCCACAATCGCTGAAAAATCTACATCCATGGAGCCGCCGCCAAGCATAGGTGCGGTTCCCGACATGTTGTAATTCACGCCCGGAATTTTCCGGCCGGCCTCATTGATCGCGTCAATCGAGCGTTTCATGCCATGGAGAGCCTTGCAGAGCATGGCCGCTTCAAAGCCGGGACGACATTGCGCTAGCCGAAAGCAAGCAGCGACCTTGCCGTAGGCATCGTCGGCCCGTGCGGCAGCGCTGGCAAGAACGCTATTGGCGCGCTTAAGACGGCCCGTTCCGGCGAGATCTGCGAGCTGCTGGCTGATCTGCTCGCCGTTCAAGCGCTGCCGCGCGAGCCTGCTAACAAGGTCATCAAGTTCGGCCTTGCTCATTGGCGGTCGTAGCTCGGCCGCCGCTTCGGCCACTATTTGCGCGCCATTAGACAAGGTATTGATTGCGCTCATGTAGTCGGAGTTGGGAGGAGCGAGAATCTCCCGTGTCAGGTTATCGGCGCGGATCATCTGCTGGTAGACATCGTAAGCCGCCTTAATGCCGACCATCGCAACGGTACCGCAGAGGGCAAGGAAACCGACAAAGATGAAGGTGTGGATTCGCATCCGTAGGTATTGTTCGCCGGTAAGCCCCCGCGGAACATCTACGCGTCCTATTTCGGCTTTGATCGCGGCGAGCCGGTCACCTTCAGGGAGTAGCTCGATGCGCTTCATCAGTTCGCGAAAGCGGTTCACGCGATACGCAATGATGGCCCAAGCGACGAGGGTTGCGAGGTAGGCGATTAGCGCCAGAGGACTTGCGGCTGCGCTAGGGATCGCCCTTATAAACGCTAAAATGACGTCCATTTTGAAGACCTCGTGGCCAAAGCCCACTAACGCGGTCGCACGGCCTCCTGCGCCGTCCAGTAACAGCTAGCGCGTTCTGATTCCTTTATGCATATCCATCGACCCCGCGTCTCGCCGACCGACAAAATTTCATTGCTCCGAAGAAAGATGCATTCGCGGGTAGCACCCGTCTCGAAATAGAGGCGCTTATAGCCTTGGTCGTTATCATTGCGCTCGAATTCCTCAAACTTTTCGACGGTCGCGGGGTCTTTGCACGCTGCATAGGCTTTAGTTACGATCACTTCGGCGGCGCGAGCTGGGCCATGGCAGACCAGCGCGGACGTCAAAACAGCTATGGAAGCTGTAAGCCGGTGCATGACGCTTCTCCGTTTGGCTGGCGCTACACTAGCACACGGTCAGGTGGTAGTGCATCGATTTCCACAACGACCCGGGCTGAAGGTTGTATGCGGCGCGCGCCCTTCTTAGGTCATTGCGACTAGTTTTGAACCGTTCATCCCGCACTGACAGCGCGCTGGGCAGGCGAAAATCAGGTCACTATCTGCCCATTGACGATTCCCGCTCATCGGCGACATCCAAGGCGTCAGCACTCGCCGAGATCGTAACCACATCGCTTCCCAACAACGAGCAGCTCCGGCTGCACATGGGAAAGCTCGGTTCGACAAACTCCTGCTGCGGCTAGCCAAGCAGCCCCTGCCATGGAAAGCTCTTGATTCCTGACGATCGCCCGCTCGCGTCAGCTTAGGCCTAGTCTTGATTTTTATGGTGGGCGCACCAGGGTGCGAACCTGGCCCCCAAAGCGGAACGATGCGGAAGCGCGGGCCGAGCTTATGAGCTTCTCCCCTCCCAGCGGCGCTCCGCCCAACGCATCCCTTTTGTACGATCTACTACCTTCTTGCGCGATCTCGCTACTGTCGCGGTTTCAGGCGTCGGCGGCGATCTGCATGATGCTTCAGCAGCATACGACTGGAAGCCGATTTCTTAGACGGGTTGCGATGCCACGTTTTGCCGTAATTCCTGCTGGTTCTTGGCCACGTCGTATGCCAGCTGCAGTCGCAGCAGGCTATTGCGGAGAGCCGACTGTCGAAGCCTTTCTCAAACGAGTCGGGACGGAGTATCCTCGACCACGTGTGAAGGAAGGGAGGCGTCAGCTGTGGTTGAGAGACGATCTGGACCGAGCTATTGCCCCGGACATCGTGCCGGGCGACCTCGCCGAGGATTTGTGACGTTGGAGCGCCCGCTTCCACGCTTCGTGGAGGTGCGTCGGCTTGCCGGCGGTTCGGTCGCGTTCTACTTCCGGATCCCGACCCATTACCGCAAGCTCGGCTGCGAGATGGCGAATGAGCCACTTGGGACGAGCTACGGAGTCGCATGCGGCGATGACGGAAAAGGCGGACGCGCCGCCACACTCAATGCCTTGTTCGATCAGTGGAACGATCAGCGCAGAGGAGAGCCGGGCGAGCAGGGAAAGATTGCGCGCTATGGCACAATCGATTGGCTGTTCCGGCAATACAAGACGGAGAAGGCCTATACCGAGAAAGTCTCTCCAAGGTCACGCCCTGACTACGAGCGGATCATGCAGATGATCTGCGATACCGTCGGTAAGAGCGGACGGCGGATCGGCGAACGGCAGATCATGGAAGTCACGCCACGGGCCGCTGACAAGATCTACGACAAGATCATCAACGGGCCGAACGGACTCAGGCTGCGGCAGGGCGAGAAAGTGGTCGGCCTCTGTCGCAAGGTCTGGCGGATCATGCGTCGGCTGCACCCGGAGCTGTTCGATAAGAAACACCCGAACCCCTGGGACGACTTCACCCTCAAGAGCCGCACCAAGACCAAGAAGCACGCGGTCACCCGCGAGGAGGTCTATAAATTTGCGTGGGGCTGCATTAAGGAAGGCCGGCCTGAACCCGCGGCCGTCGCAGTGATCTGCTTTGAGTGGCTGCAACGGCCCGAGAATGTGGTGGCCGGTTTTCTGACTTGGCCCGACTATCGCAGCAAGAATTGGCCACACGCCGTGCGCATCGAGCACCATAAGAACAAGGCGTTGGTCTGGCATCCGCTAGAAGAGACTCTCGACGGCGAGACCGTCAAGTTTTATGCCGAAGCAGAGGACGTCTTGAGCCATCTGCCCAAGCTTGGCGTCCCGATGATCATGCGTCGGATCGAAAGGGGTGAGCGCAAGGGCCACGCCAAAGTGTGGTCCTACCCCGGCATGGAAAAAGTGGTGCAGCAGATGCGCAAGAAGATCGACGGCGTGTCAAAGCTGTTCACGCTTGATGCCTGTCGACACGGCGGCATGACCGAGCTTGAGGAAGCCGAACTGACGGACGGCCAGGGTCGTGCGCTCTCCGGACACAAGACCGCACAGGCCTATCGCGGCTATGCCAAGGAAACGATGATGCGAGCGTTGGCTGCGACCCGTAAGCGACATGCACATCTCTTGGCGCAGAAGGAACTCGATCAGCAGAATGCTGATGGAGCAGCATCAGCTCGAGACGAAATTCAGCAGATCTCCCCAACGTCGAAGACTAGCGTCGGATCGCAAAGATAGACTTTGCGCTTCGTTGAACGCTGCAAAGGGTCGACGGCCTCTCGCGGCTGGCGATCCCGCACGCGACGACGTCAATGGCAACGATCGAAAGTTTGCAACCCGCAGGCAGCGCTCACGCGCTCAATTCGCATTTTTGATGAATTGAGCGTGTTCAACCTGCGACGTCCTCCGTCGGCCTTCGACCAAACGAAACCAGCACAGAATTTCCAAATGCGGGGCAAACTGAATTTCCAAATGCGCTGGAAATTCCGCCTCGAGTAAGGCTATTTATTTAACAAAATCAGTGCGTTGGCGCTGGCTGGGGCGGGAGGGATCGAACCTCCGAATGGCGGAATCAAAATCCGCTGCCTTACCGCTTGGCTACGCCCCAACAGGCAGACCGAGGCAACGGTGGAAGCACGGGCTGCCGCGGATTCCCTCCGGTCGCAGCCGGTCTATAGGGAGAGCCGCTGCATTTCAACCGCCTGGCGGGGCAAAATACCACGGGTCCGAGCCTCCCTTGCGCCACACTTCATGTCGAGCCCGACGAGGCGCCGGAGGGCGGTCCGCTCGGCCCCCGGACCGGACCTGCGTTGCGGCAGTTGAGACCTCCCGCGTTTCATGGGAATACGGCGCCAACACCGTCCACGGGAGTGAGCCATGACCTACCGCGCCCCCATCTCTGACATGCTGCTGTCGCTGAACCACGGCGCAGGCCTCAAGGCCGCCCTGGAAGCCGGCCATTACGGCGAATTCGACGCCGAGATCGCCACGGCCGTGCTGGAGGAAGCCGGCAAGTTCGCCACCGACGTGCTGGCGCCGCTCAACCGCGTCGGCGACAAGCACGGCATCAAGCTCAGCGAGGGCAAGGTCACCACCGCGCCCGGCTGGCCCGACGCCTACAAGCGCTGGACCGAGGGCGGCTGGAACGCGGTGTCGGGTCCTGAAGACTTTGGCGGCCAGGGCCTGCCGCTCGCGATCAATGCCGCCTGCACCGAGATCTGGAGCGCGGCCAACGTCGCCTTCGGCCTCTGCCCGCTGCTGACGGCCTCGGCGATCGAGGCGCTGGATGCGCATGGCAGCGACGAACTCAAGACGATCTATCTGGAGAAACTCGTCTCCGGCGAATGGACCGGCACGATGCAGCTCACCGAGCCGCAGGCCGGTTCCGACGTCGGCGCGCTGCGCACCCGCGCCGAGCGGCAGGCCGACGGCACCTATCGCATCTTCGGCAGCAAGATCTACATCACCTATGGCGAACACGACATGACCGAGAACATCGTTCATTTCGTGCTGGCACGCCTGCCGGATGCGCCGGCCGGCACCAAGGGAATCTCCTTGTTCCTCGTGCCCAAATTCATGGTCAATGCCGACGGATCGCTGGGTGCGCGCAACGACATCTTCGCCTCCGGCATCGAGCACAAGCTCGGCATGCACGCCTCCCCGACCTGCACCATGATGATGGGCGACAAGGGCGGGGCGATCGGATTCCTGATCGGCGAAGAGAACCAGGGCATGCGCTGCATGTTCACGATGATGAACCAGGCCCGGCTCGGCGTCGGCCTCGAGGGCGTCGGGGTCGCCGACCGCGCCTACCAGCAGGCCCTCGCCTATGCACAGGAGCGCCGCCAGGGCCGCGCCGTCGGCAAAAAAGGCGACGGCTCGGATGCGATCTTCGTGCATCCCGACGTCAAGCGCATGCTGATGCGGATGCGCGCCCAGACCGCGGCGGCGCGCACGATCTGCTATGCCACCGCCGTCGCGCTCGACGTATCGATGCGCGCCAAGGATCCGAAGGTCCGCGCGGAGGCCGCAGCGCGCGCCGCGCTGCTGACGCCGATGGCCAAGGCCTATTCCACCGACATCGGCAACGAGGTGGCCTATCTCGGCGTGCAGATCCACGGCGGCATGGGCTTCATCGAGGAGACCGGCGCCGCGCAGCATTATCGCGACGCGCGCATCACCGCGATCTACGAGGGCACCAACGGCATCCAGGCCATCGACCTCGTCACGCGCAAGCTCGGCGCCAACGGCGGCGCCGCGGTGTGGTCGCTGCTCGACGAACTCGCCGCAACCGTCAAGCAGGTCGAAGCCTCCAACGATCCCGCCTTCGGCACGACGGGCGTCAAGCTGCGCGAGGCGCTGGAGGCGCTCACGCGCACCAGCAAATGGCTGCTGGAGCGCGTCGGTACCGCACCGAATGATGCGCTGGCGGGCGCAACGCCCTATCTGCAGCAGTTCGGCGTCACGCTCGGCGGCTGCATGCTGGCATCGGAGGCGCTCGCCGCCAAGGGCGAGGGCAATCCGGACGCCGCGCGCTACGTGTCGCTCGCACGCTTCTTCGCCGAGAACATCACCGTGCAGGCCGGCGCACTCGAGCGCACCGTCACGGAGAGCGCGGACTCGGTCGCGGCGGCGGACGCGGTGCTGCTGGGGTAAGGCGCGCAGGGCAGCCACATATTGGCTGTCGTGCCGCCTCAGCCGATCGACACACCTTCGCGCGAACCTGCCGCCCGCCTCCCCGGTCGCCACAGCACGATGCCGGCCGCGACGAGATCCAGCACGACGCAGATCGCGAACGCGCTGGTGTAGCTACCGGTGAAGCTGCGCACGAGGCCGACGATTCCGGGCCCGAAGGCGCTGACGATGCCGCTGATCGAAGTGCCGAGGCCCATCGCGGCGGCGAAGGCGGAGCTGCCGATCTCGCGCTGGATGATCAGCGGAGGAAAGGTGATCATGTTGCCGATGGAAAAGCCGTAGACGGCGCAGCACGCCAGCAGCACCGTGGGACTTCCGCTCTGCACCAGCACGAACAGCGCCGCGGCCTGGCTGGTCATCGACGCCGCGCAGGCCAGCCGCGGATCGAGCCGGTCGACGAACAGGCCGAGCGAGAGCCGTCCCACCACCGCCATCGCCGCCATGATCGTGACCGCAAGGCCGGCACTGGCGCGTCCGATCAGCGGTTCGAGAAAGCTCACCTGGTGAATGATGAATCCCATCTGCGCGAGCAGCGCGATCGCGATCGGCAGCACCATGGTCCAGAACGCGGGATTGGCGAGCAGCGTCCGGCGCGAGTGAGTTGCTCCGCCGGCAGCGGCGCGCCCGCCGGCCGGCAGCGACATCCGCGCCGGCCAGCCGGTGAAGATCACGACCACAGGCAATACCAGCACCACCATCGCCATGGTGGAAACCAGCATGGCCGAACGAAAACCGATACTGCCCGACAGCGACAACAACAGCGGCACGAGCACGATGCCGCCGCAGGTCGCGCCGTTGAAGGCGAGGCTGAGCGCGAGACCGCGACGCCGCTCGAACCAGGCGTTCAGAACGGTCGCGATCACCACCGTGCCCATGCCGGTCCACCCGACCGACATCAGCGCATAGGCGAGGTAAAGCTGCCATGGCGTCTGCATGACCGCCAGCAGCGCGGTGGAGGCCCCGAGCGCCGATAGCCCGCACAGGATCAGCGACCGAAGCCCGATGCGCGCCAGCAGATCGTCGGTGAAGATCACGAGCACCGAGGTCAGCAGGAACGAGAAGGTGCTGGCCGCGGAGACCAGTGTTCCCGGCCAGCCATGGGCGCGCTGCAGCTCCGCGAGATAGACGCCCTGGCCATAGAGGCCGAAGCCGAACATGAAGAACGCCATCAGGAAGCAGGCGAGCACGACACGCCAGCCCCGATAGTGCAGCGAGGATTCGTCGACGCGCGTTGCAGCAATCATCAGGTCGAGCAATCGGCCGGTTGAAGCGATCGGAAGGCTGATCGTGCCTCACAACCACCGGTTTTTCAAATGAAACATTGTAGCTGATTGTTGCACCGCGCAAGATCGACACAACATCGTCGCAACACGTGCCGGATTCCGACGTCCGATACCCCGTAATTTTCCGTGCAACGGCCAGCCGGCCAGGCGCGACAGGGAAAAACGCATGCGCAGGATTGGCACGCCTGCGGGTTCATGTAGGTTGGACCTTGCAAGACTCGCCGTGGCCAGTCGCCCGGCCGCCGCAGGAGGCGCTCATGTCGAACGGCAACATCGTCATCACGGAGGAGCGCGGAACGCGCGTGATCACGTTGCGCCGTCCCGGCAAGAAGAACGCGATCACGCAGGACATGTATCGCGAGATGAGCCGGGCGATCGACACCGCCCAGAACAATCCGGACATCCGATGCATGATCGTCACCGGCGGCTCCGGCGTGTTCACCGCCGGCGACGACATCGAGGATTTCATGAAGGCCGATGCCGCCAAACCCGAAACACTGTCGGACGGCGCCAAGTTCCTCTACTCGCTCGCCCTCAACGTCAAGCCGATCATTGCCGCGGTGGACGGCGCGTCGGTGGGGATGGGCACGGTGATGCTGTTCCACTGCGACTATGTGCTGGCCTCCACCGCGGCGACCTTCTCGGCGCCCTACATCCATCTCGGCCTGGTGCCGGTCGGCGCCGCCAGCCTGCTGATGCCGAACACGATGGGCTATCAGCGCGCCTTCGCGATGCTGGTGATGGGACGCACCTTCACGGCCGCGGAGGCGCAGAGCGCCGGCTTCGTCAACACCGTGGTCTCGCCGGGCCATACCGAGGTCGAGGCCCGCAAGGTGGCGCGCGATATCTGCCGGCTGCCGGCCGAGGCGGTCGCCACCTCGCGCAGACTGCTGCGCGCCGCGCCGGAAGAACTGACCCGCCGGATCGACCAGGAAAGCCATCTCTTCGGCGATCGGCTGAAGTCGCCGGAGGCGATCGCGGCCTTCAAGGCCTTCGCGAACCGCAAGAAGCGATGAGGCGCGCGCGCCCACCCGCCGGATCGGTCGCGCCCGGAACGGCGAAGAGATGCTTCGTGAAATCTTCGCGCGGAACGACTAGTCTGGTTCCATGCGATATTCCTTTCGACTGATCCTTGCCGCCCTGACGCTCGCCGCCCTTCCCGCCTCGGCCGAGACCTCCCCGCCGGTCGAGCTGCGCATCCTCGCGATCAACGATTTCCACGGCAATCTGCGGCCCCCGCCGGGCGGGATCCGTATCGACGACCCCGAGGACAAGACGAAGAAGGTGACGGTTGCGGCCGGCGGCGCCGAATACATGGCGACGCTGGTCAAGCAGCTGCGCGAGGGCCATGGCAACACGATCTTCGTCGCGGCCGGCGATCTGATCGGCGCAAGCCCGTTCCTGTCGGCGATGTTTCATGACGAGCCAACGATCGAGGCGCTGTCGACGATGGGCCTTGCGATCACATCGGTCGGCAATCACGAATTCGACGAGGGCCGGACCGAACTCTTGAGGATGCAGAACGGCGGCTGCCATCCGGTGGACGGCTGCCAGGGGCCGCACCCCTTCACGGGCGCGAAGTTCAACTATCTGGCAGCCTCGACCATCGACACCGCGACCGGCAGGAGCGTGCTGCCACCCTACGAGATCCGCGACTTCGAGGGGATTCCCGTCGCCTTCATCGGCCTGACGCTGAAAGGCACCGCCGGAATCGTCTCGCCCGCGGGCATCGCCGGGCTCGAATTCCGCGACGAGGCGGAGACGGTGAACGCGCTGGTGCCGCAGCTGAAGGCGCGCGGCGTCGAAGCCATCGTGGTGCTGATCCACGAGGGCGGCGAGCCGAGCGGAAACTACAACGAATGCCCGGGCATCTCGGGCCCGATCGTCGACATCGTGAAGAAGTTCGATCCTGCCGTCGACGTCGTGATCAGCGGCCACACCCATCGCGCCTATGTCTGCGACATCGACGGACGGCTCGTCACCAGCGCCGACAAATACGGAACGCTGGTCACCGCGATCGATCTCAAGCTCGACCGGACGACGCGCGACGTCGTCAGCGCGCGCGCCGACAATATCATCGTCGCCAACGGCACGCTCGCCAGGGACACCGACCAGACCGCGCTGATCGAAGCCTATGACAGGCTCGCCGCCCCGATCGCCAATCGCCCCGCGGGGTCGGTGACCCAGACGCTGTCGCGGGTGCCGAATGCAGCCGGAGAAAGTGCGCTTGGCGACGTCATCGCCGATGCGCAGCTCGCCGCGACGCGCGATGCCGTCAATGGCAGCGCCGTCATCGCGCTCACCAATCCCGGCGGCATCCGCACCGACATCGTGCCGAGGGAAAACGGAGCGGTGTCCTACGGCGAATTGTTCGCGAGCCAGCCCTTCCGCAACCGCCTCGTCACGATGACGCTGACGGGCCGCCAGCTCAAGGAGCTGCTGGAACAGCAATGGCTCGATCCGAAGCGCCCCCGCATCCTGCAGGTCTCGAACGGCTTCAGCTATACCTGGGACGCCGCCAAGCCGTTCGGCGAGCGCGTCATGGCCGAGACGATGACGCTGGGCGGCCGGCCGATCGAACCGGGCACCGGATACCGCGTCACCCTGAACGATTACCTCGCGGTCGGCGGCGACGGCTTTACCGTCGCCAAACAGGGCACCTCCGTGCAATACGGCAATTACGATGCCGACGCCCTGTTCGCCTTCTTCAGGGCGCACGGACCGATCGGCCCGCTGCCGCCCACCCGCATCCTCCGCGTGAATTGATCTGGCTCAAACGGGCCGGAGCGGGCCTGCCTTTGCGATTTTCCGCCAAACGCATAGATTGTGTTTAACGTTGCGTTTTGGCGCCGGATGCGTCAAGCGACGTCAAGAGCCCGCATTGCATGAGGCCGACCTGATGAGCACGCTTCTCCTCTCCCACAAGGCCTGCCTCGAACACGACACGCCTCCGGGCCATCCCGAGCGGCCGGACCGGCTGCGCGCGGTGGAGGAAGCGCTGGCGCATGAGCGCTTCCAGTTCCTGGTGCGGGACGAGGCGCCGGAAGGCGATCTCGATCTCGTCACGCTCTGCCACAACGAGCACTACGTCACCGAGCTGCGCCACATCGCCCCGAGCAGCGGTCTCGTCTATATCGACGGCGACACCTCGATGTCGCCGGGCACCTGGGAAGCGGTGATGCGCGGCGTCGGCGGCGCGGTGGCGGCCACCGAGGCGGTGATGAACGGCGAATATCGCAACGCCTTCGTCGCGGTGCGGCCGCCCGGCCACCACGCCGAGATCGGCAAGCCGATGGGCTTCTGCTTCTTCGACAATGTCGCGATCGCCGCACGCCACGCCCAGCGCAAATACGGCATCACGCGCGCGGCCATCGTCGACTTCGACGTCCACCACGGCAACGGCACGCAGGACATCTTCTGGTCCGACCCGACCGTGATGTATTGCTCGACGCACCAGATGCCGCTGTTTCCAGGCACCGGCGCCAAGGGCGAGCGCGGCGACCACGACACCATCGTCAACGCGCCGCTCGCCTCCGAGGACGGCGGTCCGGAATTTCGCGCCGCGTTCGAGGAGCTGATCCTGCCGCAGCTGACGAAGTTCAGCCCCGAGCTTCTGATCATCTCGGCCGGTTTCGACGCGCACTACCGCGATCCGCTGGCCTCGCTCAATCTGCGCGCCGACGATTACGCCTGGGTGACCCGCAAGCTGATGGACCTCGCGGACAAGAGCGCAGGCGGCCGCGTTGTCTCGGTGCTCGAGGGCGGCTATGACCTGCAGGGTCTGAAAGAATCTGTTACGGCGCATGTCGGCGCCCTGATGGGCGCCTGAGGACCCCCGCCACACTACGCCCGTAAAGCTCTGCTTGTGCTTTCGCAGCAGCAAACGGGATCATCGGAAACGGATATGGCCGAAAATACCCAAGTCGACGTCTCCAGGCTCACCTTCGAACGCGCGATCGAGGAACTCGAATCGATCGTGAAGCGGCTGGAGGACGGCAAGGTGCCGCTCGAGGAATCCGTGACGATCTATGAGCGCGGAGAGGCGCTGAAGCGCCGCTGCGAGGAATTGCTCCGCCAAGCGGAGGCCCGGGTCGACAAGATCACCACCGACGCCAGCGGCCAGGCCATCGGTACCGCGCCGCTGGACGTCCAGTAACGCGGTCCCCGAGCCGCCCGTTTTCGGCGGACGCCGCCTGCATTTTTGACATGATGGCCGGCGGATCGGTTCCGTTCCGGGAACCCGGACGCCGAAGGTTTGATTCGAGCTGGATATCGCCCCTTTCGGCCCATGATTGTGCCGGGAAACCGGGCAGCACCGGACCGGTGGGTCCGGCCGTCCGGTTAACCAAGCTGGCCCGCCGGTTGCAGGGACCTGCCCGGAATCGGCGCTGCGGGTTGGCTTTGACTTAAGCTTTGGTGTAAAGCTGCTTTGAGTGTGGCTTTTGCAAGCCTTGCGCGGGTTCCGAATACCTACGACAAGCGCTTCAAATTGCTAAAGAAATTGGCTGGGACGGACGAAGCCGATCTAAGTGACAGGGATCACAGAGACTGAACCGGAGCGCACGTAAGCTCACCTAACCCTGAGACGGGGGCAGTGCCCCATGCAGGTGGCTCCGACGGTTGAGGACTCGCGCTGCGCCGACATTGTGCAAACCCATCGCGCACCGGAATGACCTTCCGGCGCTGACAAATTGGAAATCGCCGTGAACGCATATAGTAAAACGCCGCTTCTCGACACCATCCGGACGCCGGAAGACCTGCGCAAGCTCAAGGTGGAGCAGGTGCGCCAGGTCGCCGACGAGCTGCGCCAGGAGACCATCGATGCGGTCTCGGTCACCGGCGGGCACTTCGGTGCAGGTCTCGGCGTGGTCGAGCTCACCACGGCGATCCACTATGTCTTCGACACGCCGCGCGACCGGCTGATCTGGGACGTCGGCCATCAGGCCTATCCGCACAAGATCCTCACCGGTCGGCGCGACCGTATCCGCACGCTGCGCACCGGCGGCGGCCTGTCCGGCTTCACCAAGCGCAGCGAGAGCGATTACGATCCGTTCGGCGCCGCGCATTCCTCGACCTCGATCTCCGCCGGCCTCGGCATGGCCGTGGCGCGCGACCTCTCCGGCGGCAACAACAACGTCATCGCAGTGATTGGTGACGGTGCGATGTCAGCGGGCATGGCCTATGAGGCCATGAACAATGCGGGCGCCATGAATTCGCGCCTGATCGTCATCCTCAACGACAACGACATGTCGATCGCCCCGCCGGTCGGCGCGATGAGCGCGTACCTGTCGCGGCTCTATTCGGGCAAGACCTATCGCACGCTGCGCGAGGCGGCCAAGCAGATCAACAAGCGGCTGCCCAAGATCATCGCCAACCGCGCCAACCGCGTCGAGGAATATTCCCGCGGCTTCATGATGGACGGCGGCACGCTGTTCGAGGAGCTCGGTTTCTATTACGTCGGCCCGATCGACGGCCACAATCTCGACCACCTCCTGCCCGTGCTGAAGAACGTGCGCGACATGGAGGAAGGCCCGATCCTGGTCCATGTCGTGACCCAGAAGGGCAAGGGCTACGGCCCGGCGGAAGCTTCCGCCGACAAGTACCATGCCGTCGTCAAGTTCGACGTCGCCACCGGCACCCAGGCCAAGTCCAAGCCGAACGCCCCGGCCTACCAGAACGTGTTCGGCCAGAGCCTCGTGAAGGAAGCGCAGAAGGACGACAAGATCGTCGCCATCACCGCGGCGATGCCGTCCGGCACGGGCGTCGACATCTTCAACAAGGCCTTCCCCGACCGCACCTTCGACGTCGGCATCGCCGAGCAGCACGCGGTGACCTTCGCCGCCGGTCTTGCGACCGAAGGCTACAAGCCGTTCTGCGCGATCTACTCGACCTTCCTGCAGCGCGGCTACGACCAGATCGTCCACGACGTCGCGATCCAGAACCTGCCGGTCCGCTTCGCGATCGATCGCGCGGGCCTGGTCGGCGCCGACGGTGCGACGCATGCCGGCTCGTTCGACAACGCCTATCTCGGCTGCCTGCCGAACATGGTGATCATGGCGGCGGCCGACGAAGCCGAGCTCGTCCACATGGTCGCGACGCAGGTCGCGATCGACGACCGCCCGAGTTCGCTGCGCTATCCGCGCGGCGAAGGCCGCGGCGTCGAGATGCCCGATGTCGGCGTTCCGCTCGAAATCGGCAAGGGCCGCATGATCCGCCAGGGCAGCAAGATCGCCCTGCTCTCCTTCGGCACGCGCCTCGCCGAATGCGAGAAGGCGGCGGACGAACTCGCCGCCCATGGCCTCTCCACCTCGATCGCCGATGCGCGCTTCATGAAGCCGCTCGACACCGAACTGGTGCTCAAGCTCGCCCGCGACCACGAGATCCTGATCACGATCGAGGAAGGCTCGATCGGCGGCTTCGGCTCGCATGTCGCCCAGTTCCTCACCGATCAGGGCGTGCTCGACAGCGGCATGGTCAGGTTCCGCTCGATGGTGCTGCCCGACGTGTTCCAGGACCACGACACGCCCGCCGCGATGTATGCCCGCGCCGGTCTCGACGCCAAGGGCATCGTCGCCAAGGTGTTCGAGGCGCTCGGCAAGGACGTCAAGGCCGAGACCGTCAAGCTGGCCTGATGGTCGGTCGGGCGCCGCCTCTCACCTCTCCCATAGGGAGAGGTCGGATCGCGCAAGCGATCCGGGTGAGGGGTTAGGGCCCAAGAGAGAGCGTAACCCCTCACCCGCGCCTTCGGCGCGACCTCTCCCCATGGGAGAGGTTTGCACCGCCGATGTCGCGGCAAACTCACGCTTCTTCGACCGGTAACTGCATGAAAATCTATCTGGCAGGCCCCGACGTGTTCCTGCCGGATGCGATGGAGATCGGGCGGCGGAAGGCCGCGGTTTGCGCGGCCCACGGTCTCATCGGCCTCTATCCCCTCGACAATGCCATCGACCTTGTCGCTCCTGACGCCTCGCGGCAGATCTTTGACGGCAACAAGGCGATGATGGATGAGGCCGACGCGATCATCGCCAATCTCACGCCGTTCCGCGGGGCCGGAGCCGATCCCGGCACCGTCTACGAACTCGGCTACATGGCCGGCCGCGGCAGACTGTGTCTGGCCTATTCCAATGACGGCGCCGTTTACGCCGACCGCGTCGGCCGCTTCATGAACGTCACGTCCGAGGACGGCCGGCTGGTCGACGCGCAGGGCCTGACGGTCGAGGATTTCGGCCATGTCGACAACCTCATGATGATCCACGCGCTGGAGCTCCACGGCTGTCCGCTGGTGCTGCCGGCGGCGATGCCGGTCGATGTCTGGGGGGATCTGGCTGCGTTCGAGACTTGCGTCCGGCTGGCAGCCGCGCGATTGATCGCCAGATAAGTCCCATCAGGTCCGGAGCGCCGATGTCCCCTTCCCGCAAGCGTGCGGATGTTGTGCTGGTCGAGCGTGGCCTGTTCGAGAGCCGGGCACGCGCGCGCGCGGCGATCGAGGCCGGTCTCGTCGTGGCCGACGACCGGCCGGTCGCGAAGGCTTCCGACACCATCGCCGAGGATGCGGTGATCCAGGCCGAGCCGGCGCACCCTTACGTCTCGCGCGGCGGCGTCAAGCTCGCCGGCGCGCTGGAGCGTTATCCGATCGAGATCGAGGACCATGTCTGCCTCGACGTCGGCGCCTCGACCGGCGGCTTCACCGAGGTGCTGCTGGCGAACGGCGCCAGCCTCGTCTTCGCCATCGATGTCGGCACCAGCCAGTTGCACCCCTCGCTGCGCGATCATCCCAAGATCGTCTCGATGGAGGAGACCGACATCCGCGCCTATGAAGGCAAGCGGCTGCCGGCACGGCCCGATGTCATCGTCATCGACGTCAGCTTCATCTCGCTCAAGGCGGTGCTGCCGGTGGCGCTGTCGCTGGCGGCTTCGCCGGCGAGCCTGCTCGCGTTGATCAAGCCGCAATTCGAGGCCGAGCGGAAACACAACAAGAAGGGCATCATCCGCGACGCCGCCGTACACAAGCAGGTGTGCGATGACATCGCAGCCTTTGCATCCTCGCTCGGCTGCACCGACATCGCGGTGTTTCCCTCGCCGATCGCAGGCGGCGACGGCAACATCGAGTTCTTCCTGGGTGCGCGCCGTGGTTGAGCGCCTCACGATCGATCATGTCGGCCATCGCGGCGACGGCGTTGCGCTCACCGCGGGCGACGCGATCTACGTGCCCCATACGCTGGGCGGCGAGACCGTCGAGGTCGACCATGTCCCGGGCCATCATCCCGACCGGCGCAAGCTGCTGGCCGTCGATGTCGCGAGCCCCGAACGCATCGCGCCGATCTGTCCGCATTTCGGCGTCTGCGGCGGCTGCGCCATCCAGCACTGGGCGACTGATCCCTATCACGCGTGGAAGCGCAACATCGTGGTCGAGACGCTGGCGCAGGCCGGTATCGACTGCGAGGTGGCGCCGCTAATCGACGCACACGGCGCCGGTCGCCGGCGCATCACGCTGCACGGCCGGTTCGGAACGCATGACGTGCTCAAGGTGGGTTTCGCGGCGGCGAATTCGCACGACGTCATCCCGATCGATCGCTGCCCGATCCTCGATCCTGCGCTCGACGGCGCGCTCGAGGCCGCCTGGGCGCTGGCCGAACCGCTGACATCGCGGATGGCGGTCACCAAGCCGCTCGACATCCAGGTCACAGCTACCGCAAACGGCCTGGACATCGACGTGCGCGGCTCCGGCCCGCTGCCGACGCCGCTGGTCACGGCCTTGTCGGCCGTCGCCGAGCAGCATCGCCTGGCGCGGCTGACGCGGCATGGCGAACTGGTGCTGCAGCGGCTGCCGCCGACACTGCACATGGGCCGCGCCGAGGTCACGCTGCCGCCAGGCTCGTTCCTGCAGGCCACGGTGGCGGGCGAGGAAACGCTGGCCGC
This sequence comes from uncultured Bradyrhizobium sp., assembly GCA_964423245.1. Classification (GTDB taxonomy): domain Bacteria; phylum Pseudomonadota; class Alphaproteobacteria; order Rhizobiales; family Xanthobacteraceae; genus Bradyrhizobium. Next base: position 204,943 of record CAYREH010000004.1, read on the forward strand.
GCTGGTCATCGAGCGTCTCGGCAAGGGCAAGGAGGTGCTCGACCTCTTCTGCGGCGTCGGGCCGTTCGCGCTGCGGCTTGCCGAAAAGGCCCGCGTCACCGCCTATGACAACGACGCGGGTGCGGTCGCGGCGCTCGCCAAGGCCGCACGCACGCCCGGGCTGAAGCCGATCAAGGCCGAGCCGCGCGACCTGTTCCGCCGGCCGCTGGTGCCGCAGGAGCTGCGCGATGTCGATGCCGTGGTGTTTGACCCCCCGCGCCAGGGCGCCCAGGCGCAGGCGCTCAAGCTCGCGGCGAGCAAGGTGCCCGTTGTGATCGCGGTGTCCTGCAACGTCGCGACCTTCGCACGCGATGCGCGGCTGCTGATCGACGGCGGCTACAGGATCGAGACCGTGGTTCCGGTCGACCAGTTCCGGCACACGCCGCATGTCGAGCTTGTCGCGCGGTTTTCACGTTAGGCCGGCCTCGCACCGGGACGATCCAGGACTTGATACCGCTCAATCCTGCCGGGCTTCATCCGAGCTAGAAGCCGCTGAACATGCAGCGGAGCGAAAGATTGCTCGATCGACGACACTTCATCACGGCCGCTCTGGCGTTCTCCGGCGCGCCCCTCGGCGGCCGCTCAGCCTTGGCGGCGACCATGACCTACGATGAGGCCGTGACGACGTCCCGCGCCCCGCTGCAGGCCGCGCCGCGGGATCGCGAACTCGTGCGCTATGCGACGCTTGCCGCCAACAGCCACAATACCCAGCCCTGGATCTTCTCGGTCCGCGGCAACGAGATCACGATTGCGCCGGACGTCACGCGGCGCTGTCCGGCCGTCGATCCCGACGACCACCATCTTTTCGTCAGCCTCGGCTGCGCCACCGAGAACCTGGTCCTGGCGGCGGCCGCATTGGGATGGCGTGCCACTGCCATCGTGGACGGAGACCGGGTGTTGATCACGCTGGACCAGGCCCCGCCGGACGCATCGGTGCTGGCGGACGCCATTCCCGTGAGGCAGTGCACCCGTGCGGCCTTCGACAGCCAGCCTGTCGCGCCCGAGATCCTGCGCCAGCTCGAGAGCGCCTGTCGCGAGCCAGGCGTGAATGCCATCCTCCTGACCGAACGGGCCGCCATCAAGACGGTCACGGATTACGTGATGGAAGGCAACTCCGCGCAGATGCGCGACGAGGCCTTCATGCGCGAACTCGTGGACTGGATGCGCTTCAACGAGACGCAGGCGCTCGCGACCATGGACGGTCTGTTCGCGCCGGCCTCGGGAAACCCGTCGCTGCCTGCATGGCTCGCGCGACCGCTGCTGAGGTTCGTCTTCACGGAAGGCAGCGAGAACAGGAAATACCGCGCCCAGCTCGACAGCTCCGCCGGCGTCATCGTGCTGGCCTCCGATCGCAGCGACCACGCGCACTGGATCGCGGTCGGTCGCGCCTGCCAGCGGTTCGGCTTGCAGGCCACCGCCCTGGGTCTCAAATATTCGTTCGTCAACCAGCCGGTGGAAGTGGCCTCCCTGAGGCCGCAATTCGCAACCGTGCTCGGGCTCGGCGAGCGGCGTCCCGACATCGTGATGCGGTTCGGCAAAGGCCCCACTCTGCCGAAATCGCTGCGGCGTCCGCCGGACCAGGTGACACGGCTGTAGCCAGGACGTCTGCCACGCCGCGGTCAGAACGCGATGCGCAGTCCGCCACGTCCGGAATAGGCAACGCTGGAATCGGATAGTTTGAGATACTCGCCAGCGACGAACAGGCTGGCCGGTCCGAAGGCGAGGTCGAACCCCGCGCCGCCGAACGCGCCCCAGACATCGTTCGCTCCGGGCAGCGCAAACGGCACCGATTGACCGAGCAGCGTCATGTTGACGGGCGCATCGCCGAGCCGCTGAAGGCCGATCACGCCGGCGCGCAGGCTGCCGTTCAGCCATGTCGAGCGATCGATGCGGGTCGCGGCCGAAATCTTCAGTTCCGCGCGCTCCTCGAGTTCGGAGAGCGTCCGGTTGCCGATCGTCGCATTGGCGGTCGCACCGCTCTCGCCGTAGCCACCGAGCGTGCCGCCGAGATAGCGGACCCGGCCGACGGGCGTCAGGGTCCAGAAGGTCGATGCGGTCCGGCCGAGGTCGATGCGACGGCCGAGGCCGAGTTCGGGGATGGCGTAAACACCGGTACTGCTTGCAAGCGCCGTCTCGAAGCCACCCGCGACGAGATTGTTGGAAACGAGGCGCGAGCCGCGCTGCGCAAGGTGGCCGAGTTGAACGGTGATGTCGAGAAATGTCGCCCCGAATGTGCTGCGCGCAAAGGCACCCCCGAAGACGACGTCGGCACTGGCGGTCGCGAGATTGAAATCCTCGCTGGTCTGCATCGCGCCGCCGCCGAGGAAGATGCCGAGACGAAGCTGTGGATTGGCCTGCCAGTCGCCGCCGATCAATCCGCCCTGAAAGCGGTTGATCGTGTGCAGCTGTGCACCGCTGGCGGCCTGATCGCGCTCGCCGGCAAATCCGCGCGCCCACAGGCTGGTGCCGCCGGCATAGACGGCGCTGGGTCCTTGCGGCGTCATCGCCGCGAAGGCTTCGCGCATATCGCGCGGCGGTTGCGCCGTCGCGGCATAGCCGAGAGGAGCACCGGCAGTGGCCGCGGGCGCATCCGCGATCGGCAACGACGAGGACACCGCGGAGGCGAATGTCAGCAGGTTCCGGTTCATGGCGCCGAAGGGCGTCGGATCGAACGTGACCACCTGCGCACCTTTCACGACATAGGGCGCGGTCGAACTCACCGTCGCACCGGCCAGCGAAGTGAAGGTGTAGTTGAAATTGCCGCCACGGAAATTCACCCTGTCCGCGCCCCCGCCGAGATCGATCAGGCCGATGATCCGGGATCCCGGCAAGGAGGTCAGCGTGTCCGCGGAGGGCCCCAGCGAGAGGGCATAGTTCGCCGTGTCGGCGGCCGCGATCACACCGGCATTGGTGATGTTCGCGGATAAGGCGTAGATCGTCGAGGCGCCGGCGACGTTCACGGCGATGGTACCGCTGTTGATCAGCGTGAGCTCGTTCGTCGAGATGCCGATCAGCTGCCCGGTGATCGTGCCGGAATTCGTCACCGTGGCAATTGCGGCGTCGATCCCGATCACATTGGCCCGAATGATGCCGCTGTTGTCGATCGTCGCAACGTTGACTGAGAGGCCGGAATTGCCGGCGAGCATCATGCCGCTGTTTGACAGCCTGATGGTTCCCAGCGAGAGGATGCCGAAACGGCCGGCGGATATGGTGCCGCTGTTGGTGATGTCGCCGTTGCCGGTCAGGCTGATCGCGTCGCCGGTCGTGCCGACGATCGTCCCCGAATTGACGATGGTGGCACTTGCAGCCCGGAGTGCGTTTGTGCTCCCGCCAACCCAACCGGAATTCGAAAGCACAAGGCTGCCGACCAGATCGATGCCGCGCCCCGCGCTCGCAGCGATGAGGCCCGCATTGGTGATCGTCGCCGTCGTGCCGTGGATAGCCGAGGTGACGCCGCTGATGCTCCCCAGGTTGACGAGATTCAGCGTGGCGACGTCGATGGCTGTTGTCGTTGCAGAGGTGATCGTTCCGGCATTGCTGATGGTCGCCAGCGGGGCGGTGATGGTCGCGGTCTGTGCCGTGATCGTGCCCGTGGCCGCGTTGGAAAGCGACAGGCGGACCGCCGCATCAATCCCGGTAGCGCCCGTTCCGCTGATGCTGCCGGCATTCGAGATGGCCGCGACATCGGCGAAGACGCCGAAGAAGCCGGTCACCGTTCCAGCGTTGTCCAGGGACAGGCTGCCGCCGGACGTGGTGATGCCGACGCCGCTGCCGATGATCCCGCCCCTGTTGGTTACGACTGCTGCAGCGGCATCGATACCTACGCTGCCGGACATGGTGCCGTCATTGATCACCGTTCCGGAGATGAAGGCTGCGGCCGAGGTGGCGTTGGTCACGCTGCCCTGATTGGTGAGGCTGCCCGTGTTGAACAACACGCCGCCCGACAGGGACGCACCACCATCGACCGTGACATCGAGATTGACGAATCCTGCACCGCCATAGCCGCCCGCAGTCACCCCGGTGCAGAGCGCCGAGACGCCGTTCCCGGCAGCCGGCGTGCAGGCGGCATGGGCCGAGCCGCAGGCCAGCATGGCCGCGCCGATGCCCGACAGGAACAGACGGGAGACTGCAGAACCCGCGGTCGATGCCATGCGCGAAAATTATCCGCCGAATGCGCGCACGGACCAATCAGGCGCGGTCCGCAATTCGTAGGTCACGGGGGAACCGGCTGCAACGGGAGGTCACGTTCGGTCGCTCGCTTCTGCTCCGATGTGGCTGATCTGCCACAACCGTGCGGCGAACGAACGACGACGTTCAGCGCCGCAGCCCGCCGAGCGCAGGCGACTCGCCGGGCAGCATCGACGAGTTGATGTCGCTGTCCATGCGCCCGGATTGCAACTGGGAGAAGCCCGCGCCGAACGACAGGCTGAGATTGGAGGTCGGCTTGAACTCGACACCGGCAAACGCGCTGTAGCCGGGAGCCGCGCTGGACGTCAGCGGCGCAATTGAACTGCCGATGCCGTTGCCGAATTTCATGGTGTCGAAACCGGCAAAGAAGGTGACGGGCATGCCGCCAGCACCCTTGGTGCCATAGCCGAACTTGGTGCTGTCATAGGACAGCGCGCTGAAATTGCCGGCGCTCACGGCCTGGCCGAACCCGTTGAGGCCAAGGCTGCCGCGATCGCTGCTCATGAAGAAGCCGGGGCGGAAATCGTAGGCCTTGTCCGCCTCCCCGCCGGTCGAGCCGGCGAAGCGATCGGAACTCATACCGGTGCTGCCACCGAAGCCGAAGGGCCCACCGGGAATCCAGTATTGCAGCGGCGCGACCTGCGCCTGCACAGGTGCACCGCCGAGGCAGAGCATGGCAAGGAGGGTTGCAAGACCGAGTGAACGCAGCTGGCTCGACATTCCGATGACCGTGATGACCCCTCGCGAACCATATCCCGAGCGTGCCGGAAATGCCAGCCGCGCTAAACCGCCGGCCTTGCGCCGCTTGCAGGGTCTCGTAAGCTCCGCGATCAAACACGGCGTGAGTCCGTGACGAGAGGGAGAACGATGATGCGACATTCCGGTCTGGCACTGGCTGTTCTGGTTTCGCTGGCGATATCAGGCGCAGGCCGCGCCGCCGAGCCGACAAGGTTTGTGCCTCTGAAGCCGGAGGAGCTCACCCCGGCGCAGAAGGAATGGGCGGATGCGATCGCCGTCCCCCCGCGCAACGCCAAGTTCACCAACCCGCCCTACCGCGCCTATGTCCGCAACCCCGAACTCGCCCCGAAGCTGTCGGCGCTGTCGGACTATCTGCGCTGGAATTCGTCGCTGCCGGCGCGCCTCAGCGAATTCGCCATCCTGATCACCGCGCGGCAATGGAGCGCGCAATATGAATGGTTCGCGCATTATCCGCTCGCGATGAAGGCGGGGCTCGCTCCCGAGGTCGCCAGAGACATCGCCAACGGCGTCCGCCCGCAGACGATGAAGCAGGACGAGGCCGCGCTCTACGATCTCGCGATGGCGCTCTATCGCGACAAGAAAGTGTCGGACGACATCTATCGCGCCGCGCAGCAGACATTCGGCGAGCGCGGCATCATGGATATCATCGGTCTGATCGGCTATTACGATCTGGTCTCGATGACGCTGATCACGATGCAGGCTGAGGCGCCGAACGACAGCGTGCCGCCGCTGCCGCCGCTCGCCGCCAAGTAAGGCGCCCATCGCTTCGCTGCGCTCGCAGCAACGATGCGGAGAAAGTGATGCGGGCCGTAAGCGGCTAAGCGGTCCTGTCGACGGATGAGGACGTATCCGCCGGCGGGTATTTCGTCACGGGCACCATGAAGGATTTGCTGCCGACCTGGTAGATGATCCTGCCGTTCTGACCATCGTCGGTGGCGATCTGCGCCTGGCCGAACATGATGACGTTCTTGTAGACGATGCCGGTCCCCTGCCGGGTGATGCCGTCGGTGGTGACGCTGACCTTGGCTTCCTTGCCGTCGACCGAGAGCACCTTGAAGCTCGCGCTCTTGCCGTTCTCGCTGGAATAGCCGCCCCAGCTTCCCATCAGGCGGCTGTCGGACGCGGGCGGTGCCTGCTTCTCGAGATTGGCGGTCTGCTTGCCGGCGCCGCCGACGGAAAACAGCAGCACCATGTTCTTGCCGTCCTTGGTGCCGACCGTGACGCCGCCGAAGGTGATGAGCGTGCCCCTGACCTCGGCAAATCCCCGCTCGGTGCGCCCGTTATGGGTGTACTCGACCTGCGCGCGGTTGCCCCGGATATTCACGACCTTGAAGCCGACGGGCTGATTGTTGCCGACCCAATTGCCCTTCCACTCGCCGAGCAGGTTGCTCTGGCGATACAGCCGCTCGTTGGCGGGCGATATCTGGCTGGTGCTCTGCGTGACGATGGCCATGGGACTGCTCGGTGGACCGCTGCAACGGGCGGACGACGTCCGCACCCCGAGCAGCAACCACGGGACATGCTATGGAAACAAACGGAAACAATCCGATTAGGACCGCGCCATCGTTAACGAAGGGTAAATGCGGCGCAGGACCGGCTGGGACAAAAGGTCCCGAAGGCCGATCGAAATCAGCGCCCCCAGCGGTCCGACCAGATCTTCTCGCCAATCAGGCAGTTGACCCGCGGCTCCTTGCCGGCGACCCGCATCACCGGACGCTCCGGCATGCGGCCGGCCACTTCCATCAGAAGCTTGGTACGGATCGCTTCCTTGAACTTTTCCCGTTCCTTGATCGCAATGACGAAGGAGCCCGGCCCGCCGATGACGCAGTCCTCGTAATAGGCGTCGAGATTGTCGATATCCATCGTCGAGTAGGACGGCTCCTTGACCATGATCGGCAGGCCGTTGATGACGATGCCCTTCTCGAGCGCGATGTCGCGCGCGACCGTGACCGGACCGCCATTGTTGTTCGGGCCATCTCCGGAAATGTCGATGACGCGACGCAGGCCGCGATACGGATCCTCGTCGAACAGCGGCATCGCGAAACCGATCGCACCCGAGATCGACGTGCGCGAGGCGCGACGGATCGGCGTCTTCATGATCTCGGCGGCGACGGCATCGGCGGTCTCGGGACCGTCGATCAGCCGCCAGGGGATGATGATCTTCTGATCGCTGGAAGCGGCCCATTCGAAATAGGTCACCGCGATGCGGCCATTGGGGCCCGCCTTCAGCGCCTGCAGGAACTCCTTCGACTGGATCGCCTGCGCGTAACCTTCGCGCTGGATCGCAAGTTCGTCCATGTCCATGGAGTAGGAGACGTCGACCGCGAGGATGAGTTCGACGTCGACGGTCTGCGCATCCTTGTCGGCCGCGAGCCGCTGCGGCTGATATCTCGCCCGTTCGAATTTCGGCCCTGGTGCCGCGATGCCCGCGACGTCCCCTCCGGCAAACATGCCGGCCACCAGCACAGCCCCGATCGAGAACAGCAAGCGCATCGCAGTCTCCCGTCGTATGACGCGATGGTGACATGCAATCGGCTTGCCGCAAAGCGCCAAGATCGGTTGTGCTTCACATTCGAGTTAGCCGGCGCGGCAGGAGCACCGTAGTGTTGCGGGAACTGGCGAAGGCTTGCGCTCACACATGCCTGCAAGCACGCGTTGGAGAACTCTCCCGCCCACTTGTCGGGCCCAATTTCCATGCTAGGCTGACGTGACAGATGGGGATGGAGTCCCCCGACAACCGCCCAGCGGCCAGTGACCGTGATGGGCTGATGACTCCTGCTCAAGGTGAGGCGCCGACAGGCCTCGGCCTTTGGCGGGAGCATGGATGAACCCGCCGCTGGCGGGTTTTTTGTTGCCTGACGGTTCCCTGGTTGACTGACCACGAAGGCCGAACGTGACGATGACAACACCGAGTGTCCTGCGCAGCCTGCCCCGGGGAATCTGGGTGCTCGGCTTCGTATCGATGCTGATGGACCTCTCCTCGGAGATGATCCACGCTTTGCTGCCGGTCTATCTCGTCACCGTGCTCGGCGCCTCGACGCTCACCGTCGGGTTCATCGAGGGCATTGCGGAAGCGACCGCCGCGATCACCAAGATCTTTTCGGGAGCGCTGTCGGACTGGCTCGGCCGCCGAAAGCTCCTCGCCGCGCTGGGCTACGGGATGGCGGCCTTCACCAAGCCGCTGTTCCCGCTGGCGCCGGGCATCGACTGGCTGGTGGCGGCGCGCTTCATCGACCGCGTCGGCAAGGGCATCCGCGGCGCGCCGCGCGATGCGCTGGTCACCGACATCGCGCCGGCCGGCCTGCGCGGTGCCAGCTTCGGCCTCAGGCAATCGCTCGACACGACCGGGGCCTTTCTCGGCCCGCTCGTGGCGATCGGCCTGATGTGGTGGACCTCGGACAATTTCAGCCTGGTGTTCTGGGTGGCCGTGCTGCCGGCCTTCCTCGCCTTCGGCCTGATCGCGTTCGCCGTGAAGGAGCCGGAGCCAGGCGTTCGCCGCGAGACGGCGAAAAACCCGCTCAACCTTGCGGCCATGCAGCAGCTCGGGCCGGTGTACTGGCGGATCGTGGCCGTCGGGATCGTCTTCACGCTGGCGCGCTTCAGCGAGGCCTTCCTGATCCTGCGGGCCCAGACGATTGGTCTCAGCGCGATGTGGGTGCCGGCCGTGCTGGTGCTGATGAACGTCGTCTATGCACTGTCGGCCTATCCGGCCGGCGTGCTGTCGGACCGGATCAACCGGACCGGCCTGCTCGCGCTCGGCCTCGTCGTCCTGGCCGCCGCCGATCTTGCGCTGGCCTTGCTGCCCAGCCTGTCCGGCCTTGCGCTCGGCGTCGTGCTGTGGGGCCTGCACATGGGGTTGACCCAGGGCCTGCTGTCGGCCCTCGTCGCGGATGCCGCGCCGGCAAGCCTGCGCGGCACCGCGTTCGGGTTCTTCAGCCTGTTCACCGGCCTTGCCATGCTCGCTGCCAGCGTGATCGCCGGCGCGCTGTGGGACGCCTACGGCCCGGCCGGCACGTTCCTCGCAGGACTCGTCCTGGCGCTGATCGCCCTGGCGGGGCTGCTGGCCTTCGGCAACGGGCTGGCCACAGATACAGATCAAGGTTGATGACAACAGGAGGTCGGACAAGTTGAACATTCAGTACATTCTGGCCGTGGCGGCCGGCGGGGCGCTCGGTGCCGTGGTGCGTTACCTCGTCGCCATCGCATCGGGTCGCGCGTTCGGGACGGCGTTCCCCTGGGGGACCCTGATCATCAACGTGACCGGCTCGTTCCTGATCGGCCTGTTCGCGGCCCTGTTCGCGACCCGGTGGAACCTGCCGCAGGCGGCGCGGATCTTCCTGACGGTCGGTATTTGCGGCGGATACACCACCTTCTCCACCTTCTCGCTCGATGCCTGGTACCTGATCGAGCGCGGGCAGAACTGGGCGTCGGGCGTCTACATGATCGCCTCGGTGGTCCTGTCCCTCGCCGCATTGATCGCGGCGATGCAGATCGTGCGTGCATTGCCGTAGAGGCAGACCATGGCTGCATTCCTGCCGGTCGGGTCCGGCATGGTGGCGCGCGCGCCACCATCTTGGAGGAGCCTTGGCGCCTGCCTTATGATAGACAGGCTGAAAGCTCATCAGGACCGGAGCGTTCACCACACGATGAACGACGCTGTCACCAAGCCGAAGACGCGGACGAAGACCAAGGTCGAGCGACCGAAACTGCACAAGGTCATCCTGATCAACGACGACTACACGCCGCGCGAGTTCGTCACCATGATCCTGAAGGCCGAGTTCCGCATGACCGAGGATCAGGCCTACAAGGTCATGATGACAGCGCACAAGCTGGGGGCCTGCGTGGTCGCCGTGTTTACCAAGGACGTCGCCGAGACCAAGGCCACCCGCGCCACCGATGCAGGCCGGGCCAAGGGCTATCCGCTGCTGTTCACGACCGAGCCGGAGGAATAGCGCACAGCGCACGATGGCGCCGCACTCGAAATTTCGATCTCGGGGCGCGCCATGATCGCCAGGTTCGGCTATCCGCACTGCCCGCGCAAATAGTGCCTGGACCGGGCTAACCGAGGATCGCGGGCGTTTCCTCGGCAAGGCCGTAGACGCGCTGGGCCGTCGCAAATCCGGCGATCGGAAACTCGCCGAGTTCGGTCCAGCCGGCGTGACAGGCGCGCGCGAACACTTCCGAAGCAACCACCGTACGGCCGATCCTGCCGGCGATCTTCTCCAGCCGGGCCGCGAGATTGACGGCCGGCCCGATGCAGGTGAAGTCCAGGCGGTTGCCGCCGCCGATATTGCCGTAGAGCAACTGCCCCACATGCAGCGCGACGCCGAAGCGGAAGCGCTCCAGGACGTCACCGACCGGAAAGCCCAGCGCTTCGACGCTGGTACGTGACTCGCGGGCGGCTTCCAATACGCGCGCGCAGACGTGAGCGGCATCCCCGACATATTCGTCGATCGGAAACACCGCGAGCAGTCCGTCGCCCATGAACTTCAGCACCTCGCCGCCATGGCCGCGGATCGCGGTGACCTGGCAGTCGAAATACGCGTTGAGGATTTCGACCACCGTCGCGGCGGGCAACCGGTCCGACAGCGAGGTAAATCCGCGCAGGTCGGACAGCCAGATCGCGGCCTGCATGGTATCGTTGTGGCCGCGGCGGATCTGGCCGCCGAGGATGCGCGCGCCGGCGCGGTTGCCGACATAGGTGTCGAGCAGCATCTCTGCGGTGCGGCGCTGCGAGACGATCTCGATGATGCGCGCCAGCGGTTCGACAATCACACGCAGCGCCGCGATCTGGTCCGGATTGAAGCCTCCCGGCTGCCGGGTGCTCACGCTCATCGCATGCACCTCGCCGTCGAGGAAGCGAAGCGGCAGCGCCAGATAGTCGGTCGCGCCCTCGTTCCTGAGATCGACCAGGACGGGAAAGCGCTCGGCCTCGGGGCCATGCGGATTGCCCCTCACCTCGACGCCGTCGCCGAAGACGAGATTCAGCGGGCTCGCCTGGAATTCCGGCGTGGTCTGGATGTCGAAATCGACCGTGCCCATCTGGATCCCGGGCACGCCCCGGGTCCAGATGAAGTTGCGGCCGAAGACCTCAGGATGCAGCGTCCGGATGAAAACGCCGACGCGCCAGAGCGGAAGCCCGGCCTCGAGCATGCGCTCGCAGAATTCGGTCATCCAGCCGTCCGGGTTGTTCACGGGGTGCCGGGCCGAGATCAGCCAGTCGACGACATTCTGATAGGAAACGGTGGTCATGGCTGCATCGTGCCGGATCGACGCCGATCCTGCCAGCGACAAGATGCAGCGATCAGCCGACCTGTCCGCGATGCCGCAGGAAATGGTCGGCGAGCACGCAGGCCATCATGGCTTCGCCGACGGGCACGGCACGGATGCCGACGCAGGGGTCGTGGCGGCCCTTGGTCATGATCTCGGTATCGGCGCCGGCGCGGTCGACGGTCAGCCGCGGCTGCAGGATCGACGAGGTCGGCTTGACCGCAAAGCGCACCACCACCGGCTGGCCGGTGGAGATTCCGCCCAGCACACCGCCGGCATGGTTGGAGAGAAAGCGCGTGCCGTCATTGCCGGTCCGCATCTCGTCGGCGTTCTCCTCGCCGGTCAATTCCGCCGCGCCGAATCCGGCGCCGATCTCGACGCCCTTCACGGCGTTGATGGTCATCATCGCGCCGGCGAGATCGGAATCGAGCTTGGCGTAGATCGGCGCGCCGAGACCCGCCGGCACGCCCTCGGCGACGATCTCGAGCACCGCGCCGATCGAGGAGCCGCTCTTGCGGATGCCGTCGAGATAGGTCTCGAAGAACGCCGCCTTGTCCTTGTCGGGGCAGAAGAACGGATTGTTGGCGACCTCGTCCCAGTCCCATTTGTCGCGGTCGATCCTGTGCGGGCCCATCTGAACCAGTGCGCCGCGCACCCTCACGTCCGGCAGCACCTTGCGCGCGATCGCGCCGGCCGCGGCGCGCGTCGCGGTCTCGCGCGCCGAAGAGCGGCCACCGCCGCGATAGTCGCGCAGGCCGTATTTGGCTTCATAAGTGAAGTCGGCGTGTCCAGGCCGAAACTTGTCCTTGATCTCCGAATAGTCCTTCGAGCGCTGGTCGGTGTTCTCGATCAGGAGCGCGATCGGCGTACCGGTCGTCACCTGCACGCCGGTCTCCGGATGCGCCATCACGCCCGACAGGATCTTCACCTGATCCGGCTCCTGGCGCTGCGTGGTGAAGCGCGACTGGCCCGGCCGGCGGCGATCGAGATCGCGCTGGATGTCGGCCTCGGTGAGCGGGATCAGGGGCGGGCAGCCATCGACCACGCAGCCGATCGCCACCCCATGGCTCTCGCCGAAGGTGGTGACGCGGAACATGTGGCCGAAGGTGTTGAAGGACATGCCGAACTGCCGCTTGGCGTTGGATGCCAACGCCCGTGTTGTAACTCAACGTGACGTAACGCGATCTGGAATGGGGGTCAAATACCCGCCAAGCCGGGAAAGTCAGTGGATGGCCCGGGACAGGCCCGGTCATGACGGCGGAAAGGGGCGATGCTCCGCCTTAACCGAACTTCTCCAGCCGGCCGTCGCGGAACACGTATACCGCCCCCTGCTCGATATAGAGCTCCGCGGCGCTCGCGGGAGTCTCCAGGCCGAGCGACACCATCA